>JAJXTU010000100.1 GCA_021783475.1 bacterium | reverse complement strand
CTAGATATCAAAAGAAATAAAAAATTTGGTGAAAAAGCTGACATAAGTGCTCCGATGGTCATTATAAGAGCCTCAAGACCATAAATTTTCTTTCTGCCAAAATTGTCAGCAAATCTACCAAAAAAAACCGACCCAAATAGTGCAGCCAAAAGAGAGCTGCTCCCAAGAATTGCAATCTCAGAACTCGTTAGTCCCCAAACTGGGGCTATCAAGGAGAGGGCTACACCTATAATAAACAGGTCGTATGCATCGGTAAAAAACCCCATGCCCGAAACAAACATTGCTTTCAAGTGGTGCTTGCTTAGTTTTAATTCATCCAGATTTTTCTCAACCATATTTTTTTATTTTACCAAAAAATTTGGATTATGTTAAGTTAAGTATTTTGTATCTTATTATAAAAAGGCTTAATTAACTAAAAGGTAAATATACCAGGTTTGAATTAAAAGTTGTTTCTAACGGATAAATGTATCTTTTTAAACAATTTTTACAGGGCATAAAACCAGAATCATCTTCAAATGAAGATCGAAAATCCTTATAATTCTTTGAGCTCCAAATTTCACCAAGATCTTCTTTCGCAATATTGCCAAAAATTAATTTATTGTAATTTTCAGCACATGTAGAATCAGATTTTAACGGAAGATTCATAAAAACGCAGGGAGACACTGATCAATCACTTCTTATAAAGAGGCTTTTTTCTGGATTTTCGCTGCAAGTTGGCAGCTTTTCTGAAAATATTGGAACATTACAATATATTTCTAATCCAAAATCTTTTCCGTGGTCAACTAATTTTTTAATTTCTTTTTGAAAATCATTAGATTGATTTAAATCTTTAAATCTTAATGATTCATTTTTAAAATTTTCTGTTGAGATAAAATCAAGTGTCGAGATAACAATTTGTTCTATGCCCCTGCCCTTTAGTAAATTTGGTAATTTATGAATTTTTTCAAGTCCAGAAGCCAATAGCAAATATGCAATATTAATCTTTGGAAAATTAACTTTAAACTTCTTTTTAGTGTAGTTGATTTCATCAATTGCTTTTAACACTCTTTCGAGCGAAGTTCCATTTCTATAAAAGTCGTTATCTTTAATCTACTCCTGTAAGCGAGATAGATATACTGTCCAACTTTGACATTACAATTTTTTCAGAAATTTCTCTATTTATAAGATTTGCGTTTGAAGTAGTTCCCACTCTACAACCGTGTTTTTTGACAAATTCGATCATATCAAATATTCTGGGATTTAGGAAGGTCTCGCCCCATCCCTGAAGATAGACGAGTTCTGTATTATGTAAATACGATTCTAATTTTTTAAACAGTTCGAATTCAAGATGCCTATCGATCCAAATTGTTTTATAAACAGTGTGAGGACAGTAGATACAACTTGCATTGCAAAAGGATGTAACCTCTATCTGAATCCAGTCCCAGATTTTATCAATCATAATCACCCCCATATATTGCTACTATAAGATTATTTTAATAAAAATTTGGATTTTGCCAATATAATAAATAAATTTTATGTGAAATTTTTATTATGGAATATAATATTGATTTATACTTATTGTAAATTTTGGAGGTTTTATGAAAATTTTAGCTATTAGACATGTAAAAGAAGAGGGACCTGGTTATCTATATAACATTTTTTCAGAAAAAGGTTTTGGCATTGGAACAAATATAATTGATATATGTGATATTACAAAAAAAACTGTCCGCAATATAAGCTTAAGAGAATACAACTTTTTGATTATTTTAGGTGGGTATATGGGAGCTTATGAATATGATAAATATCCATTTTTAAAAGATGAATTTAAAATCGTAGAAACCGCTTTAGATAATGACGTTCCAATTATCGGTATCTGTTTGGGATCGCAAATACTCGCCCATGTTCTTGGGGCAAGAGTATATAAAGGAGAAATGGGAAAGGAAATAGGCTGGCACAAAATGTATAAGCAATACGATCATAAATATACTCATAATTTTCCAAGAGAATTTAGCGCTTTTTGTTGGCATGGCGATACCTTTGACTTGCCAAAGGATTCTTTGCACATATTTTCATCTGAAAAATATCAGAATCAAGGGTTTATTTATAAAACTTCAATAGGCTTACAGTTTCACATTGAAGTAGATCAAAATATGATATTAGAATGGGCAAGTTTATACGCTGATGAATTGAGAGAAGAAAAGATAAATGCAAGCTCATTAACGGGCAAGGCTGAAGAGGTTAAGAAAATCCAAAGTTATCTTACTGCGCTGATTGATAATATGTTGTGATTTATTTAACTAAATCTTAATCGGTTCACTATTAGCAAACATGCACATTGCATAATAGTTTTTTCTTATGTACGATTCACAGGCAATGTGAGAACCCAATAAGCCTTTTATGGGTAATTCTTGGGATTTACACTGTTCAATCGTATTATATTTAGTTGCGCATGTCTTACAAACGCCTAAAATATTTTGTCTAATATCGACATATAAACTATTTAAAGGATTTGATGGATCATCAAAAACTGAAGTTATTAATACTGCTCTGCACTCTAATATAATTTTTGCCTGATTTCCAGTATCATTTAAGAGTTTAATGTGCTTAAAAAGATGATAATATTTACTAAAATTTGATGGATCCTCGCAGGCATAGAATAGCATTTTCATATTTAAACCTCCAGGTTTTATTTACTCAGTATTCATTTCTCCCTTCTAAATTATATTAGTTACTAATGTTTAATATAAAGTTAATTTATGGTTAAATTATGGTTAATAACCTATTCAAATATAAAAACAACCTGTACGCTTGCTCTTATTTCTATTTCACCACCCTCTACAGGTAATGGCTGATTTGTCCCTGCCAAGGATTTGTTATATAGATTTTCTTTTAGTAAAGGAGTTGGTGCAGAAATTGGAGATATTGTTACGCTCTTTATCCCGGTTATCTTATACATAGTTTTGTCCAATACTGCATCAGCCTGCTTTCTTGCGTCACTCATTGCATTTTCTATCGCCTGAAGTCTAAGTTGATTAATGTCAGATCTTTCAAATCTAATATTATTAATTTGATTTACTCCGTTATCGGTAAGTAAAGATATTGTTTTGCCAGAACCCTCAACTGAAGTTTTTAAAGTAAAGGATTCGGTTGCGCTATAGCCGTCTAAGACCTCTTTATTGGAACTTTTATCGAATACGTATATTGGTTGAAGAGAAATGTTTGAAGTCTTTATGTCGCTTCTGTTTATCCCCTGTGCGTAAATTTTTTGTAAAAGATCGTTAGCTTTCTGCGATAGATTATCCATAGCAGCAGATGGATCGCTGTTTTTCAAAGTAATATCAAAATCAATCAAAGCAATGTCTGGCTTTTCTTTAATTAAACCTGAGCCCACCACCGAGATCGTTTTATCGTTGTTAATTTTTAGATCGTATGTGTTTTCTGCTGCGAATGATGGCTTGCTTATGAATATCATAAAGCATAATGTAAATATAGAAACAAAAAATAAACTATAAATTTTATTCATCTCTAAACCACCCCACTCTTACATATTTTTCTCCATCAGGATAGCTTATTTTAAGCTCTCCCTTAAAAGCACTATTTATAGCTTCTCCGATTCTCCTGGCAAGATGTTCATAAGTCGTCTTTATCTCTATCTTGCTATCATTTTCAACAATAGACATAATCCTTTCAAGGGGTCTCTTCTCGATTTTATAAGCTTCAACATTTTTTACTATGTTTATAATCTCTTCTTTGTGTCCGTTTAAAAATTTGCCAGAAAGTAATACTATACCGCCTTCAAATCTATCTTCTATTCTTTTGCAGGCAGGACAAATCATTTTTGGAAAATCTTTTGGTATAGACTTTACCCATGTAAATATTCCGTCAGCGAATACTACGCCGCACCTCTCACATACTGATGGCTCAGAATATTTTTCTTTAATGAAATACGGATCGTGAAGATAATCTTTGAAAAGTTTATCCTTTCTGCCGCTCACCAATAACACCTCCCTGACTTTTTATTTTACATCATAACGCGTTTAATCTTTTTTCTTTGGCAATAAGATCATCATTATTTGAAGTAAAAATGCTTATAACTATAAATATAATTAAGTTTACCATTAAAGCTACAAAACCTGCATTTAGATGAAGCCCAAATATCGCAACTGGATCCAGCTTGTTAAGTGTTAAATATACTACCATAATCTCTCCAATAATTAAACCGCAAAATGAAGCAATCTTTGTAGCTCTTTTCCAGAACAATCCCAGAACGATCATGGGGAAAAATTGGGTAACTCCAGAATATCCGATTAAAAGAAGGTTGACCAATAAGTTTGGAGCAAATATGGCCAAACAAAGAGCTGTAGCTGTAACTATAAAAACAATAATTCTTGCCACAAATTTCTGATGTGAGTGATCAGCATCAGGGTTAAAGCCTCTACAATAAATATTTCTAGTAAAAATCATTGAAGTGTTCAATATGAGATCAGACGCAGGAATCATACAGGCTAAAGCACCAGCGCCGCCGACCAGACCAAGAGCCCATCCTGGAAAAACTTTTTGAACCATTACCATAAATGACATATCAGGATTATTTAGACCAGGCAAAATTAAAAGTGCAGTAAAACCAATAAGCATTGGAAAGAGTAAACATATTTGGTACAGAGGAAGAAAAACTGCATTGTGTCTTAAAACTTCAGGACTTTTTGCGCTAAAACTGTTTGCAGAAAAGTGCGGCCACATATAGAAGCCCAGGCTTGTGAGTACCAGCGTAGACATCACCCAGCTTACATCCAGAACCTTTGTCCCGCCAGGAAGAGCCAAAAATCCAGGCTTTGCAGCGTCCAATGCATCAAACATATTTCCAAGGTTTCCATAGAAGTGAAATGGCAAATATAAACCGAAAAATACTACAGCAATAATCATAACCACATCCTTGATAATAGCAGTGGTGGCGACTCCTTTGAGACCGCTAAGATAAACAAATATAGCTACAAGAGTAAAAGCTGTAAGCATTGCGGGAACTTTAGTAATCAAGCCATAAGAGCAAGTTTGAATAATGATGCCTAAACCAGTTAACTGAAGCTGAAGATATGGTAGAAGAAATAGTACCCCAATTACAGCGGTTAGTATTCCCAATGGCTTGCTGTCGTAAATATGCTGAACCAAATCAGGCTGAGTCATTAAACCAAATTTCTTACCTATTGGCGAAATCTTTGGAAGAACATAATATCCCACTACATACGCAAGAGCACCGTAGCCCAATATATAAAAAGTAGGTCCACCCCTTGCATATGCCCAGCCGCTTGCACCAAGAAAGGCAAAGGCAGTATATATTTCTCCTGCTAAGATAAACCAGCTGAGCCAT
>JAJXTU010000099.1 GCA_021783475.1 bacterium | reverse complement strand
TTTAAGAGCTGTAGAATCAATAAGATCAAACTTTATTAACGTTATTGGTAAGATAAATTATGCTATTAAAGACTTGGTAAACACTTCTGATGAGCTTATGTCGGTATCTTCTTTGGTAGCTACTTCATCGAGCGATGTATCTAAATTATCAGAAATCAATGCGAAGGGCGCTATGGACCTTTCAAATATTTCCTCAAAATTAAATGAAGATAAAGACATTCTTCTAAAGAGTATTCAAGGCATATCTAAAGGTGTTGAAGATCAGGCAATAACTGCTTCGAATATTGCTCAAAATATTAATAAAATAGCTAAAAGTATAGAGATATTTAGCGATAAACTTAAGAGTGTAACCGATATATTACAGGTAACTGACGCTAAAATTAAAAATATGAATAAAGAAACAGATGAAAAGAAACCCGTTGTTGATGATGTTGTTAACGTAATGTCAAGCGTAACCGATATTTTTAGCAATATAAAAAATAACTCAGACAAAATAAAATCGGCCCTTGTTCCTATACAGACGCTTGCGAATCAAATACAACTTTGGACTTCTAATGCGATTATTGAAACTGCTAAATTAGGAGATCAAGGGAAGGGTTTTGGGGCTATTATTGATGAAATAAGAAATTTATCTGAAAAACTTTTAAATACAACGAATGAAATCTTAAATAATCTTAATGAAGGTTTTACTGCATCAGATGGTTCTAAGATAAACTTTAACAAGCAAGATGAAAGCATTGATACTATTAAAAAATATTTTTCTTCGATTGAGAATTCAGCTAATAGTTTAGCAAGAAATGTTAATGAGCTTTCTGCAATGATTGAGAAGATTAAGGAGGATGCAACTGGGTTGTTATCTTCAAAAGATATTAAAAATATTGAAACAAGCTTGGCTAACTTAGCTGCTTTGGCTGAGGAAGACCTTTCAAATATTCATGATATAAATAGAGCGTCCTTAGATGTCCAAAGAGCAATTGAAAGCGTCGCTGAAATATCAAAAGACGGAGTTTCATCAACTAAGAACATTTCAGAGAGAGCAAATGAGCAGTTAACTGAAGCTAATAAGATGAAAGAGGTATCAAATGTTATTAAAATAAAGTCAAATGAGCTTGAAGATGAGGTTAGAAAGTTTAAGATATAGAAAATGACTTTTTAAGGAGAATAAGATGCTTAAAGTAAACTTAAAGACTCATAGAAAAAGGTTGTTAGCTGATACTCCTGGGCAGAAACTTTTTGTTTTACTTGGCATTGAAGCAACAGGAGATTTTGAAGAACGTGAAAAGCTTTTCGTTTCTTTTGTTCTAGACACTTCTGGATCGATGAGCGAAAAGGTAAATGATAAATCAAAAATTGAAATTGTTGTTGAATCTTTGAAAAAAATATTTGAATCAGATATTTTTAAAGATGATGATGAAATAAGCATTGTTACTTTTGATGATGAAGTTAATACGGTTTTACCCTTCACTGTTGCGGCAGATAAGGAAAGTATAAATTTATCATTAGAAAAAATGAAAACAGGAACAGTGGGAACCAATCTTGGCGCTGGTATGAAGCTTTCATTGGAGCTTCTTAAAGATAAGGTTGGCATAAAAAAGATGGTGGTTTTGACTGATGGAAACGCCTTCGATTTAGATGTTGTTGAGAAGGTTTTGGACGAATTAGTTTTTTCTAATATATCCGTACTCTCTGTTGGAGTTGGCGATGAATGGAATGAAGACTTGTTGTGTAAGATTTCTGATAGGACATTGGGGAAACCTCTACACCTTTGTGACAGTGAAGTTGGCTTGGATTATTCTAGTAGTATAAATATCAGTAAATTGCCTTATGTTTTCTTGAATGAATTGGGCCATGCAAGTCAGGAAGTAATTACAAATCTTGAGTTGGTAATTACTCTTAAGGAAGGATTTTCTCTTGAGAGAATCACAAAAATTTTCCCCGTTCAATACGAGATTATAACCGATACTCAACCCTATCTAATGGGCAATCTTGAATCGAAAAGAAAGAACGTATATCTTTTGGAGTTTGATGTTCCTTTGATACCTGTATCAAAGATTGATATGGCTCAGGTTGAATTGTATTATCAAATTCCGAAAAGTGACACAAAAGAAAAAGTTGGTCCACTCGAAGTTAATATTGAGTTTACAAAAGATCAATTGCTTGCTGTCCAAACTGATCAAGAGGTTATGGATTGGGTTCAGCAAAGAAATATTGAAAGAATTGTAAACCAAGCAATTACTCATGCATACAACTCACCTGATGATTCAGAGAAAATCTTAGCTCTAGCAAGAAGTCTTACTATAAAATTAAAAAATGAGAACTTGACTGCGATGTTAGACAGGGCGATTGAAGAGCTAAGAATAAAAAGATATATTGGTTCTGGCACTGCTAAAACGCTAAAAATCGGAATGAAAACGCAATTATTAGATCATTCTAAGTCAGATTTGCCTTCTGATGATGATATCAGAAAGGCGACTGGTGAATAATTTGATAATAATTTAGGTGGGGTACATGGATGAAAATATTGTAAAAAGATTAGATCTTGAAAAGATGTTTAATCTGTTTGAAGTAATTGAAGATTTTGGACAGGGTTGGAGCAAGTGCAGATATAATGGCGATTTTTTTATATGTTACAATGGCGAAAAATTTGAGGTTTATGAGAAAATACTAAATTCGAAGATCTTTCCTGAAATATTGAGTTATTTTGAAAATACTATTGTTTTCAAATCCTATGATGCAAAGAGGTTGAGCATACCTTTAGATCCAGAACACTCATTGCTTCTTATAAAAGATCTCAGTGAAGCTTCAATATTGTTAAAAGATCGAGGATACATGTTTAATGATATTAATATTGCTGATCTGGTTAAAACGGAAAATGGTTTCAAATTTTCTAAAATTCCCAATATTATAAGTTTTTCTGATTTCAAGTTTCCCAATCAATTATATGAAATAGAAGATTATACAATTAAGCTGTTAGGCTCTCTTCTTTACGAGTTATTAAGTGGAGTTTCGATTAAAGATGGATTTGATATAAAGATTATCTCACGCTATGATATCCCGGGTATACCACAATTCTTATCACTTGCACTTCCAGGTAGCAGGGGAAGGATTTCTCTTAAAGACGCTTTTAATATGCTTAGTCAAATTTGCTCTTCAATTGAGGCTCAACATTGTAAATATAGCATTGGATCTTCTTCTACTATTGGCCTAAACGTTTCGAGAACGATTAATGAAGATTCTTTCGGTTATGCTCAAATGTATTTTTATAATCATTTTGGGAAGCACAATATCTTAAAAGCCTGTATCGCTGACGGCATGGGCGGTATGGAGGCAGGGGAAACTGCTAGCAAATCTGCTGTGGATGCATTTTTGACTGAAAGATTTGAACTTTTAGATGACGATGAACACATTGCAAATCAAACTATTGAGCTTGCATGGAAGGCAAATAAAGCTGTGTTTGACAGTTTAAATGGTAAAAACGGTGGTTGTACTTTTAGCGGTACTGTCATTTACAATGACAGGCTTTATATTGCGCATGTGGGAGATACAAGAATATATCTTTATAAAAACGATAATCTTGAGAGATTATCGAACGATCATTCTTTGGTAGAAACGCTAATCTTGGGTGGAATTATGACAAGAGAAGAGGCATTGAATAGCCCAGATAGAAACAAGCTCTTAAGATCTATGGGATTTATAAAGGATAAGCAAGAAAATTATATTGAAGGATTGTTCAAGAAGTTTGAAAAACATTCTATTCAATTAGTTAAAGGGGATGCTGTACTAATAGTAAGCGATGGAGTATGGGGAGAGATTCCTGATGACGAGTTGTTGGCTGTTATTAGATCTTTGTCACATAATCCAGACGACCTTGTGGACGAGTTGATTTCAATTGTTTTGAAAAGAGGAGCACCTGATAATGCTACAGCAATTGCTATTTATAAAGAATTTTAAGAATAAGGAGAGAATATGATCTTTTGTAGAGTTTGTGGTTATGGGCCTATTTCAGAGGAAGTAAAAGTTTGCCCAGTGTGTGGAACAGCAGTAGTTGATAAAGCTTTTTCTGGGACTAGAACTCTTTCAATAATGTCATTGGCGTCTGGTACAGTTCTTCAAAATGGCAAATATCGAATTGAGGATGTAATCATACAGGGTGGGTTTTCTTTTACTTATTCTGCTACTCAAACCATGCTTGATTCAAAAGTAGCTGTTAAAGAACTCTTTGCGCTTGGCGCTACAAGGCAAGGTAGCGTGGTAATCTTTGATGGCGATTCCTCTGAAAGCATTGGTGAATTTTTAAATGAGGGAAGAATTCTCGCCAGATTAAATCATCCGGGTATAGTAAAAGTTCTTGATTTTTTTGAAGAAAATAATACGGCTTATCTGATAATGGAATTTCTTGAGGGAGAGTCCTTATCGTTACTCATAAATAGAGTAGGAAAAGTATCAGAAGATGAAGCTCTAAACTATATAAAACAGGTTGCTCAGGCTTTAAAGGTGGTCCATGATGCGGGGCTATTGCATCAGGATGTTAAGCCTGACAACTTGATATTAACAAAACAAGGAAGAATTGTGATTGTTGATTTTGGGTCAGCTAGACAATTTATAGCAGAAAAAACTGGAAATTACGATAGGATTGTGACTCCTGGTTTCGCACCACTAGAGCAATATGGTCAGAGAGTGAGAAGAGGACCTTATACAGATGTATATTCGCTGTGTGCAAATTTTTATACTTTAATTAAGGGCTTTCCTCCAGCTCCAGCTCCTGATAGGCTGCAAACTTTAAAAGAATTAGATTTAGCAGAAATAAGTCCAAAAATTGCAAAAATTATTTCAAAAGGTCTTGAGGTAAATGTAAATAATAGAATTAAATCAATGGACGAATTTCTATCAATGATTGAAGAGACCGAAGAGCAAAGCTTCAAAGTAAACAAAACAGCTATAAAAGAAGATTCGTTACAACTTGATGAGATTTCTAATGTCAACATTGAGAAAAGTACTTTAAGAAAAGATAGAGTATACGAGAAAATCGATCCAGTTGATATCGAAAATCTGGACATAGATCATGAGGATCCAAAATCAATTTTTGAATTAGGCTTAAAGTATTTACTTGGATTTGGAGTTGTAAGGGATTTTGACATGGCTTTTAAATATTTCAAAGAGGCATCTCAAAAAGGCAGTGCAGATGCAAAATACCATATTGGTCTCATGTCTCTTCACGGCCAGGGCACATCTCAGGACGACAGCGCAGCTTTTAGATATTTCAAAGAGTCATCTGAAAATGGCAATCCAGATGCAATGTACAGACTCGGATGGATGTATGAATACGGAAGAGGTGCATCTCAAGACGA
>JAJXTU010000098.1 GCA_021783475.1 bacterium | reverse complement strand
AAAAATATCGTACATGAGTTATTTATTAAGTTTTACAATAGAGTGGATAAATTTGACAAGAATTATCATTTTATACCATGGTCTAAGAAAGTGCTAACAAATTTATATATAGATAAAAAAAGAGTAAAGAAAGAATATACATCCTTTGAAGACCTGACCTCAGAGGACGATGACAGGAGCTTCGATCCAGTTGACGAATCTATGTTACCTGAAGATATGGTTGTAAGATATGAAAACAGGGAAGCTGTAGAGAAAGCACTATTAAAGATTCCTGAAATTTATAGGGTAGCTATAGTTCTTTTTTATCAAGAAGACATGAGTATAAAGGAAATTTCAAATATTTTATCAGTTGATGAGGGAACGGTTAAAATGAGAATTTCAAGAGGCAGAAAAAAACTTTATAAGGAGTTGAGCGATTATGAGCTGTGATGAATGTAGAGAGCTTATAAGGTTAGAAGAGCTTGGGATGATCACATCAAAGCAGCTACAAGAACTGGAGGCTCATGTTGAGAAATGTCCTGAATGTCTTTATTTAAGGCAGACTTCACAAATGATGACATCATCTCTAAAAAGCCTTCCAATTCTTAGCGCTCCTGATGACCTCTTTTCGTTGATAATATATAGGATTGAAAAGGAAGCATTTATAAAAAATTCTATAATGTTTGCCTCTTTTATGCTCTTTGTGTTCTTGATAGGCTCAATTTTTATGAGCAATATTGATTACTCGGTATTTTCTGTAGATATAGAAGAAAGTGTTTTTTATATTTTTGAAGTTGTATGGTCAGCGTTGTATAACAATATTTCTTTGGTCTATCTTATAATGAGCAGCTTTTTGTTGTTTATCGCATTTTCTGTCTATAAAAAAAGAAAGGAACTGTTAAGTTGAAAAAGGGTATATTTTTATTTTTTACTTTTATAACATTATCTTTTTTATCAATTTCTCTTGCTTTTGCTCAATCACAAAATCCAATGATGCCCCAAGGTCAGCAAGGTTTTGGAAATCAGCCTAATGAAGAGAGATATTTAAAAAAAGATCAGATAAAAAAAGAGATTAACATTGAACAGGGTCAGGTAATTAGTGGAGATTTTATTGTTCACGATGCAATCTTAACAGTGGCTGGAACGATTAACGGCGATCTAATAGCCTATAGGTCTGATGTTATTTTAAAAAATTCTGCTGTAGTAAATGGAAAGGTTATAGTTCACAATGGATCGTTGAAAAAGGATAGTGGAGCTAAAACAGGAGATATTTTAGAGATTTCGTCGAAAAGAACCCCTCCGCCATTTTTAAATGTTAAGCCCTTTTTCGTTAAGAGATATGATGGTGCGGTTGTCTTGGATTTTAGAACTCTGTTAAACAGCTTTGAGGCTAAGATATTTTTCTCGGTTTTGATTTTCTTTATGTGTTTTATATACTTTTTATTTTTTAAAAAGGTTATAATCGACAAATATAACTATATATATAGGCTTTCATTGAAAGCAATATTTTTTGCATTTTTTATCTTCTTGTCAGTTCCGAGTATTTTCTGGTTTTCAAGAGAAGCGCCTTTTTTAAGCGTAATATTTTTATTCATTATGTCAGTTCTAAGTGTTCCAGGTATTTCAATTTTTTCTTATTCAATTTTTAGAAATTTATTGCACTTTATTATGAAAAAGGAAATCCCTTATTACTTCTACGTGGTAATTTCATGTTTATTCCTGTCATTAACAATATTAATTTTTAGTGGCAGTTTGTTCTATTTGATATGGCTATCAATTGGCCTTTCTTACAGCGTTTTACTGTATAAAAACTGCTGAAAATTTGATATTTTTTGATATTTGTTTTATATTTATATGCGAAGGATTTTAAGCGCGAAAGGGGAGATTGGCTTGTTTAGAGCGAAGGAAGAAATTATAAAGTGTCTTGAGGACAATGGCCTAATGAGTGATGGCAAGCTTTTTTTAAACGAAGATAAATTAAGAACTGATGTAATAGATGACCTTATTAAGACAGCGATATTTTCTGAAGATCCAGAACTAAAAAATTATTGTTTTCTTCTGATTAGAGAGTACGCAAATATGACAGGTGCTATTTCTGCGTCTATCCACGATCTGTACATGGCAAAAGGAAGGGGAGGAGCTCTGGAATTTACCGTTCCTGCGATAAACATCAGGTGTTTGACTTATGATTTTGCAAGAAGAATATTTAAGGTCGCTCTTGAGAGAAGGGTGTCAACCTTGATATTTGAAATTGCAAGGTCTGAGATAGACTACACTTTTCAGAGACCTTTAGAGTATATCTCCTGTATTTTATCGGCTGCCGTTAAAGAAGGATATAAAGGGCCTATTTTCGTTCAGGGAGATCACTTTCAGTTTAGTTCCAAAAATTATTTTTCAGATCAGGATTCTGAATTAGAAAAGATAAAGAAAATCACACAAGAGGCTATTGAAGCAGGTTTTTACAATATAGATATCGATCCGTCAACCTTGGTGGACTATTCAAAAGCTACTTTGGTAGAACAGCAATATCATAATTATATAAATACTGCAAAGATGACTGATTTTATTAGGTCTATTCAGCCGAGTGGAATAAATGTTTCTGTAGGAGCTGAGATCGGTCATATAGGCGGTAAAAATTCTACAGTAGATGAATTTGAAGCTTTTATGGACGCATACCTTTCTAACCTGAATACCAAGCCTGGAATTTCTAAAATAAGCGTTCAAACAGGCACTGCCCATGGGGGAATTCCTTTGCCTGATGGCTCTGTCGCAAGCGTGAAATTAGATTTTAGCGTTTTGGACTCCATTGGAAAGCGCGCAAGAGAAAAATATGGCATAGGCGGAGCAGTACAACACGGTGCTTCAACGCTGCCCGATGAGCTATTTAATAATTTTCCCAAGCACAAAACTGCTGAGATACACTTAGCTACAGGGTTTCAAAATATAATGTTTGATTATGCTCCTGAAGAATTTAGAGAGTATAACTTTAAGTTTATAGAAGAGAATTTTAAATCAGAGTGGAAAGAAAATATGACAAAAGAACAGTTTATCTATAAAACAAGGAAAAAAGTATTTGGTCCACTAAAAGATAAGTGGTGGAATTTGCCCGAAGTAGATAAAAATAAGATATTGGATGTATTAGAGAAAAAGATTGATTTTCTCTTCTCTCAATTAAAAGTTTATGATACCAAATCATATACGGATAAATATATTAACTTAGTTAAAGTGGAGTACAAAAATAATACCGACTTAAGCAACAAAAATGTAGATTTTCGTTCTTTGAAACTTGAAGAGGGAGCTGACTGATATTGTCTAAGATTGGCATCGATCTAAATCGTTTTATTCTGGAAGAAGAAAGGCAATTTCCTCAGGCCACTGGTTCTCTGAGCTTAGCATTGATGTCTATTGAAAATGCTACAAAGATCATATCTTCAAGGATTAGAAAGGCTGGGCTCTCGGATATATTGGGCAAATTGGGAAAAATAAACGTTCAAGGTGAAGAAGTCCAAAAGTTAGATCAACTTTCAAATAATTGGCTAATTGAGCACCTATCTGATTCTGGCGAATTCTATGCTCTGGCGTCAGAAGAGGTAGACGATGCAATATTTCCCGAAAAGGGAAAAGATGGAAAATACGTAATTGCTCTGGACCCTTTGGACGGCTCATCAAATATTGATGTAAATGTAAATGTTGGGACAATATTTTCTATATATAAAAAATATTGTGAAGGGGTAGAGAATTTTTTTCAGGAGTGTTATAAGCAGGTTGCTGCAGGATATGTGGTCTATGGTTCTTCGACAATGATGATGTACACTACAAAGAACGGCACCCATGGGTTTACGCTCGATCCATCGGTGGGCTCATATCTTCTCTCTCATCCAAATCTGAAGATGCCTACAAGAGGCAAAATCTACTCTATTAACGAGGGATATTCCCAGCGTTGGGATGATTCTCTGAGAAATTACATTGAGAATATAAAGTCCAATAATTATTCTGCAAGGTATATTGGTTCTATGGTAGCAGACGTTCACAGAACCCTACTTAAAGGCGGTATTTTCGCTTATCCAGGGGACAAGAAAAATCCCTGCGGCAAATTAAGGCTGCTTTATGAGGCTGCACCGATGAGCTTGCTCATAGAACAGGCTGGTGGCAGGGCAACTAATGGCAATGATGAGATATTGAACACAAAAGCCACCAGTCTTCACCAGAGAACGCCTGTTTTTATGGGCAGCAAGGAAGATATAGACGATCTTATGGGTTATATCAAAAAATAATTAACAGAGGGCAGATAGATGAGGCTTTTTTATCTTTTTGCCCTCAATTTACTATAGATATCCCCTTTGAGTCTTTTAGGAATTTTTCGAGTCCAATGTCGGTCAAGGGATTTTGTGCAAGTTGTTTAATTGTTTTAAATGGCACTGTCGCTATGTGAGCTCCTGCTTTGGCAGCCTGTACTACGTGAAGAGGATGCCTGACGCTTGCAGCAATTATTTTTGACTTTGAATTCGTTATGTTTAAAATTTCAGATATTGATTTTACCAGATTCATACCGTCGTATGAAATATCATCTAATCTGCCTATAAAAGGGCTTATATATGCTGCTCCAACGAGTGATGCTAAGATGGCCTGAGATTCTGAAAATATAAGCGTCATGTTAACTGCGATATTTTCTCTTGATAACACTTTTGTGGCTTTTAGCCCATCTTCGGTTATAGGTATCTTAACAACTATATTTTCTGCAATCTTGGCTATTTTTAAGCCTTCTGAGATCATATCCTTGAAATTGGTTGACACTACTTCGGCACTTACTGGACCCTTTACAATGCTGCAAATCTTCTTTAGGTGTTCAATGGGGGCTGACGGATTGGCTTTTGCAAGCAATGATGGATTGGTAGTTACCCCTGAAATAACACCAAGCTCTACTCCTTCTTCTATTTCTTCTATCTTTGCTGTATCTAAATATAATTCCAAAATTTACACACTCCTTAAAATTTTTTAACTATTATAAATTAATTATTTTCAAAAATCCACACGCAGTAAAAAGCACTCCTTAAATTTTTTGGTTTGTTTTTATAATAATTATTATTGATATAGAATCTAAAATTTAGCGATTTGTCTGATGATATAATTTAAATTAGTCGACATAATTTTTATGGAGGTTATTATGCAATTTTTATTCGGTCCTGTGCCCTCAAGAAGGCTTGGCTTGAGCCTTGGGATAAATATAATTCCACACAAGGTATGTAATTTCAACTGTGTATACTGCGAAGTCGGTAGGACAACAAGCCGGTAGTTTGACAGTTGAGCAGGTCCAAAATCTCAAAAGAGCTTAATATATAGTCATTTTTTTGTCAAATTTATTGTTTTAATATATCGCATTTTATCGTATTTTATGTTATAATATATTGTAAGGA
>JAJXTU010000097.1 GCA_021783475.1 bacterium | reverse complement strand
AAATAAAACCAAAACCTTTTTCTGCATTAAACCATTTTACCGTACCTTTATTCATCTTGACCTCCTAAAATAATACAACCTAATAATAACCAAAAAACTCACGTATTTTTGTAAATAACAATGCAAGAATTAACCTACAAAAATACGTGAGTTTAATTAGCATATATTTAGTCTATTTATACGATACCATGTAGGAATAGTTTTGTCAACTACCAAAATCACAATTATATTAACACACGCTGATTTCAACCCTTAATCAAGTATTAAAGATTCAAGAATGAATACATATATTTTATATTAAAATTTTTTCATTTGTTAAAACAAAATCTTCAAAAACTTCCTGAGGAAGTGGCTTAGAAAAGAGAAAGCCCTGGAAGTAACCACACCCAATATCTTTCAATATTTCAAACTGCTCCACTGTTTCCACACCTTCTGCAATAGTTTTTATATTTAATTTCTTAGAAAGAAACACTATTGTCTCAATAACGTTCTTTGTGTGTTCATCTGAAATATTTTTTACAAAAGAGATATCGATTTTAAGATAGTCTATCTTTAGCTTCGATATATATGAAAGAGAAGAATATCCTGTACCAAAATCATCTAACATAAAAAGAATCCCGCTATTCGATAGTTTTTCTATCAAATCTTGTGTATATTGTAGGTCTTCCATAAAAATTCTCTCAATAATCTCAATTCTTATCATGCCCGGATCTATGTTGTACTTTCTAATCTTCGAGCTCAAAATGTCCGCAATATTGTCTCTTTTAAGTGTTTTATATGAAAAGTTCACCGAAAGTGGAACCCTAATCTCATTTAAGGATAATTTTGAGATAGTCTGTAGGGCCAAATCAAAGACAAAATCTTCAACGTCCAATATTAACCCAGTCTGTTCAAGAAATGGTATAAATTTCATAGGAAGTATAACTTCGTCTTTCTTTTTCCATCGAAGCAAGCTTTCTGCACCCACAATATTAAGGTCTTTGTCTACATAGGGCTGGTAATACAATACAAATTCTTTATTGATTATCGCTTTTTCAAGATCATTTCTTAAAACTAGCTTTTCTTTAGCCTTAGATCCAAATTCTCTCCTGAAAAAACCTATAGAGTTCTCCCCTCTAATCCTTGCGTCTAAAAGTGCTATTAATGCTCTATCAACCAATTTTGCTGCAGTTTCTCCATCTTTAGGATAAATACCAATCCCAATATTAAACGATACAGAAATTGCCTGATCATCGACATCATAACTTTTTGTAAGAGCATCTAATAAGCCATAGGCAAGATTTAGTATCCCATCTTCTGAATTTACATTTTTCACAAAAACTGCAAATCTATCTGATTCAAGTTTGGCTATAGCATTATTAACTCCAAAAAAAGACTTCAACCTCTGAGCAATTTGCATCAAAACTACATTGCCCTTATCGAAACCGAAAGCTTGATTTATAACTGTGAAATTTAAAGGATTAATTTTTATAATAAAAGACATGGGCTTTTCAGGCAAGAACTTTTTAATAAATGAATCAATTTCATTGTAAAATGAAATCCTATTCAGAAGACCTGTTAGTGAATCAAAATAATTTCCTGATACGTCTTTTGCAAGGGATACATATTTTTGAATTCTGTTCCCTACCATAATAGGAACAATTATCGTATCAAGATAAAACAAAGATCCGTCTTTTCTTTTATTTATGAACTTACAATAAAATATTGACCCCTGCTCAAGAGTTTTCCACATGTCTATATAAAAATCATCATCATGAAACCCTGATTCTAATATGCTTATATTGTTCCCAATAAGGTCGTCTTTGGAATAACCAGAAATTTTTAAAACTGCATCATTTACATATAAAATCTTCCCTCGCTTATTCGTCACAAGAAACCATTCATGGGCATTCTCAACTGCCTTCTGTAACAAAGTTAAATTATTTTGATGCTCTATCTTCCCAATAGCAAACGATATGTCAGTTTGAACTTCTTTTAGCAAGCTAATGGTTTCGTCGGTAAAAGAGAGCTTCATTGAATCAAGTATCGCAATTATATATTTAACTTTCTTATCTTTCAGAATGGGTATAGAACAGATTGAAAACGCATTTAATTCTTTATAATAATCTTGCCAATACTTCAAATCTTCATTCTTCATTACATCAGAAATAACAACCACATTTCCAGTATGATACGCTCTTGATACCGAACCCTTGCCATATGGAGTATCTGGATCGACACCTATAGTAATCCTTTTAAAAGCCAAGGTTTGTTCTTTTGTCTGAGATTTTATAAATTTTATTTTAAGAAGCTTAGATTTCTCATCAATATATCCAACGCTTGCAATAGCGTATCCCACATCCTTAACAAGAATCCTGCATATAGACTCTAGCAGAACATCTTCCTTATCTTCTCTAACAATCAGCTGGTTAATCTGAGTAAGTGCGTAAAAAAGCTTTTCGATTGACTTTTCCTTCGTCTTGTCAAGAACTATCACCAGTCCAGATGGCTTTTCGTTATAATTAATCGTATATGCAGATATTTGCACAGGTAATAAACCATTTTTACATTTATAATAATGATCTTCTATTTCTCTCGAGAAAAATTCCCCATTAAGTCTTCTATTTGCATATTCTATAACTTCTTCTTTGTGGTCAGCTAACAGATCAAAAAAGCTCATTTTTAAAAGCTCTTCAGTATCAAAACCCACAATCTGAGAAAACCTATTGTTTGCAAAAACTATTTTGCCATTTTCCTGGTAAATATAAACACCAAATATGTTTGAGTTAAAAAAATTATTTAATATCTCATCACATACCAATTTTTTTACCCCCAAAATCCTTAATTTAAAAGTAGAATGTTTTAATATTATTTATTTACTTTACCAAAATTATTAATATATTACAATCATTTAAATGAATTACTAATTTATATCCAGCATTAAGATAAATTTTAGGTGTCAGTTTTTTCATTGCCACAAACATATTTCGAATCTCTTGATAGCCATTATTAAAAATTTTATATGTCATATTACAAAAAATATATTTAATTAATTTTATATTAGATGTATAATAGATTAATATATCAAAGGAGGTGTCAAAATGAAACAAAATGAAGGAACTATAGACAGGATCATAAGATTTATTTTAGGACTTATTCTTATTTATATTGGCTTTTCAATGCAATTTGATACAGTGGGCATTATTTTGACGGTTATAGGAATTGTGCTTATTTTTACTGCTGCTACTGGTTTTTGTGCACTTTATACCCTCTTAAAAATTTCTACAAAGTAATATATTTATCCCAAACAGGATAAAGGAATTATAAGCCTTTATCCTGTTTTTTCATTTTAAGCCTACTCATGCTATTATGTATAAAACAGGACAGGCGCGCAACTTACAAGTTAACTGCTTGAGGAAAGTCCGAGCTCCATTGGGCAAGATGCTGGTTAATTGCCAGAGAGGGAGACCTCTGGATAGGGTCACAGAAAAGAACTACTATCTTTGATAGTACAGGTGAAAAGGCGAGGTAAAAGCTCACCGGCAGAAGAGCGATCTTCTGGCCAGGCAACCCCCATCAGGAGCAAGGCCAAATAGGGAAGGAGATAGCCCAGATCGATAATACTTCCGGGTAGGCCGCAAGAGGCTGAAGAAAACTTCAGTCCCAGATAAATGGTTGCGACCCTTTTGGGTACAGAACTCGGCTTATAGCCTGTCCTGGTTTTTTATATCTGTAAAATAGTAGTAAATTAACAGAAGTGCTCCAATATCAATGTACACATCGGAAAGATTAAAAACAGGCAAAATATAAATGTTTATAAAATCAATTACCTGATGAGTGCCAAAAATTCTATCTATCAAGTTGCTAGATACTCCAGCAATCAAAAACGACAATGATGCCCTCAGATTAGGTATCTTAAACCATAGCACAACACAAGACATCAAAAATATTGCTCCAACAAAGATAAAAAAATATGTTTGACCGCTAAGAATCCCCCAAGCCCCCCCCAAGTTCTTAACAAGAACAAATTGTATCAGAAAGAAACTATAGCTGTGTTCTGCCAAAAGCTTGATAGCCAGAAACTTTGTGAATCTATCAATCAAAAAAAGCAAAAGAGCTAATATCAAAAAAAATGCAGACCTGAGGTTCAATATATTAAATTCAAACCCTACAATTAAGTAAAATTATTTCTTGTTTACCAGGATTTCATATATTTTATTTGTTCAGCACTAAGAGTATCTATGCTGGTGCCCATAGAGTCAATCTTTAGCCTTGCAATCTCTCTATCAATGTCTATTGGAACAGGATACACCCCAATTTCAACTTTATTAGTTAAAAGATATAGCGCACTCAAAAATTGATTTGCAAAGCTCATATCCATAACGCTTGAAGGATGACCCTCAGCAGCAGCAAGGTTTACAAGTCTGCCTTCGCCTACCAGAAATACCTTTTTGCCATTTTTAAAAGTATACTCATCCAGTTCGTGCCTTATCCTTCTCTTTGAAACTTTCTCTTCTTCCATCTTGTCTACATCTATCTCCACGTTAAAGTGCCCTGAATTTGACACTATAGCTCCATCTTTCATACTCAAAACGTGATCAAATCTTATAACATTACAGTTACCAGTAACAGTTATAAATATATCTCCAATTTTTGCAGCTTCGTCCATAGGCATCACATCAAAGCCGTCCATTATTGCCTCAAGAGCTCTTACTGGTTCGACCTCAGTAACAATAACCCTTGCGCCCATTCCCTTAGCTCTCATACTTACGCCTTTTCCGCACCAACCGTAACCAGCTACTACTACCCTTTTACCTGCAAAGAGTATGTTTGTAGCCCTAATAATACCATCAAGAGTGCTTTGGCCTGTTCCATATCTATTATCAAAAAAGTGCTTTGTCATAGCATCGTTTACAGCTATAAAGGGAAATTTTAATAGCTTGTCCTTGTGAAGGGCTTCAATTCTATGAACACCCGTCGTAGTTTCTTCACAGCCTCCTACTACTTTATCAGCAAGTTTTGGATAATCCTTGTGCAATGTAACCGTCAAGTCAGCACCATCGTCGATGGTAATATCTGGTTCAGATTCAATACAAGTTTTAATATTGTCCCAATAGCTTTTAGCATCCTCTCCTCTTTGAGCAAAAACAAATATTCCTTCTTTTGCCAGGTAGGCAGCTACCTCATCGCTTGTGCTCAAAGGATTTGATGCGCATAAATACACCTGAGCCCCTGCATCCCTAAGTGTGGTTATCAGATTTGCAGTTTCTGTGGTCACATGCAAACAAGCTGCAATCTTCTTACCGGAGAAAGGCTTTGAAACGCTATATTTTTTCCTTAGGATATCAAGGACTGGCATCTCACGGTATGCCCACTCAACCTTTTTTAAACCCTCATCGGCCAAGCTAATGTCTTTAATTTGATAATTCATCTAAAACCCTCCTGCATCTATCACAAATTTTTAGTTCAC
>JAJXTU010000025.1 GCA_021783475.1 bacterium | reverse complement strand
TCTTGTTGACACATCGTATAAGAATTGACCATATGCGTCTCCTATAAGCCCCATTAAATATTCTTTGTCCTGAGGGGTAAGAGATCTAAACATAGAACCGGTATCCTTATATTCACCTGTTTTTAGCGTTTCTTCTTTTACGCCAATTTTTTTCATAAGATCGTGTATGTCTAATATATTGGAAATTACACCGATGCTGCCTGTGAGAGTTGATGGCAGGGCAAAAATTTTGTCTCCAGCTATAGATACATAATATCCTCCTGAGGCTGCCACGTCTCCCATGGATACGATAATGGGTCTTCCTGTGCTTTCTTTGTAATTCATCAGGGTGCTAAATATCTCCTGGCTTGCTCCGACAGAGCCTCCTGGGCTATTTACCCTTAACAGTATTCCTCTTATATTCGGATCTGCCTTTGCTCTTCTTATTGCTGAGGATACCGATTCGCTCATCTGATCGTTTATTGTTCCGTTAATTTCAATATAGCCCACCTTTACCCCAGATGGCTTAACCTTTGCAGATATGAATCCCAAAGCAAATACAATTATTAAAATAACCAGAAAAGTAAAAGCTAAACTAAGTTTTTTAAACATCTTTAGTTTTCTTCATTCTTAATAGTCTCCCCTTTTGCTATCTTTTTCTGTTTCTCTCTTTTTAATACTCTCTCTTTTATCGTAGAGTCTTTTTCCCCTTGCAAGTCCTATTTGAATTTTTGCTCTCCCCCTTGTCCAGTAAAGTCTAAGCGGTACTATTGTCAGGCCCTTGCGTTTTACATTGTTATATAGACGAAATATCTCGCCCTTGTGAGCAAGAAGCTTTCTCTTCCTCTTTGGGTCAAGGTTATAAACGTTGCCTTGATCGTAGGGTGATATATGAAAATCATATAACCAAAGCTCACCCTTTTCAACTTGGCAATATGAACCAGAAAATGAAGCTCTTCCCAAACGAAGCGATTTTACTTCTGTGCCTGCGAGTTCTATTCCAGCTTCCAGGGTCTCAAGAATTTCATATTCATATCGTGCTTTTCTGTTGTCTATTGTAGGCGAGAAATTGTTCATCTTATAGTTGATAGAGTTGCTAACCCTGAGGCATATAATATTTTCTTATCCAGACTTTCAATCTGAGATTTTGCATAAATTAAGCGGCCTTTATTTTCACTTATTTGAGCAGAAACTCTTGCATAAGTGTCTATAAGGATAGGTTTTTTAAATTTTACAGTTAATTGAGCTGTTACTACGTTGTGCCCCAACTTGACTGCTGCCCAGGTGCTCAATTCATCCAATAGCGTTGATATTATACCGCCATGTACAATGTTGTCCCAACCCTGATGCTTTTTATGAAAGTGGAATGTTGTAAATACGCCTTCTTCATCCTGAGATATCTCAAGGTGTAAACCCAATGGATTTGCCTTTCCGCAAGCAAAGCACCAGTCATCAGCTATTAGCATAATTTCCTTTCTTTAATATAAAAATTAATAAAATAAAATTTATTTTTGTGCACCCCAGCTTCGACAATAGAGATACAACCGCTTTCCGCATGCACAACTCCTTCAAGGGGTACTTACGGCACCCGGTCTGACCGCTTACCGTTGCTACCTTCCGGTCCTGGCGGGGTTCACGGTAGCGCCGCCGCGTAAGGCCTTGCTATCGACATTGCACAAAACGGTGCTGCATTACATCCCTAAGCCTTAGCTGGGGGATTAGGCCCTGCTATGGCGGATTGCAGGTACAGGGCACCGCCAGCTCCCCGCTTAGCACATTAATATTCTAACATGAAGTTTAAATAAATATGTGTGTGATTTAAAGAACCTTAAATGCTAAAATATACATATATTTTTTTAGGAGAGTGGTAACTTAATTTGTCTATATTGAATTTAGATTTGCTGAAGATATTAATTGTAATCTTTTGTAACGTAATACTTCTAATTGCTCTGTTCTATCTAACTAAGAAAAAGAAGATTTTGTATTACAAAAAAGGTGGAATGCTCTTCTTAGGCTTTATGGGGGTTGCTGTGATCACAATGATGGATGAATTGACGTCCATCTTTTACGCTCCTGGTGAAGCATTCCACTTTATTGGTGAACACGCTGTTTTCTATCTTGTTTTCACCTTTGCAATGGTGACTCTATATTCATTTTCCCTAACCGAGGTAGCTGAGATCCTTGAGAAAAATAATCTTAAAGGGGGTGGGGTATATAACTTTTCATATCTAGTCCTTGGCCAGACTTTTTCTTTTATTGCGGTTGCCTCTATAATAGTCGACTACATTACCACTGCAGCAATGTCAAGCGTTTCTGCGATAGATAACGTTCACTCACTTTTAGCTTTCCCTCACGAACTGAAGATAATTTTTGAGATATTTATAATCATATTTATTGCTATTCTTAACTTGATAGGTATCAAGGAAAACGTTAAGGTAACGTATTCGATATTTGTAGCAGCAGCAGTCATTCTTGTGAACGTCGCTATACTTGGGCTCTTTAACTTTAATGTAGGTTTGCCTTTTCTTGTTAATGCATATCAATATAGCTTAAAGGGAATATTTAATTCCAACCCAATAAGCTCTTATACTTCTATGACCTTTAATATGTCAGCTACCATACTTGCATTTTCTGGCATTGAGTCTGTTTTGCAGACTCACTCTCTTGTAGAAAACTGGAAAACTATTAAAAAGGCATACATTACTCTTGCTTTAACTGTCGGCATCATAATACCTCTGATAGGAACTCTTGCGCTTTCTCAGGTGCCAAACCCGCTTGATCACTCTGAAGACCTCATTACCTTTTTCTCTCGTATGCTTGGGGGTCTGCCTCTTGCGATAGTAGTTGTAATCTTAGCGGCTGTTACATTGATATTTGCTGTAAATACTGCTATGGTAGCATCGGTTGAGCTTTTGGACAGGGTTGCAGAAAAGTATAAGTTTTCACCTCTGACGGCGACAAATAGATTTGGTTCAGCTTATAGAATAATCATTATTATGTCTATTGCATTTATTTCGATAATTTTAATTACATCTGGAAATCAGCATACTGTCGCTCAGATGTATGCGATTGGTCTTGTTGCTACATTTGTAATCAATCTTTTTAATCTTATAGTATACAGGGCGTATAGGGGTAGGGAGGACGTAAAAGAATACTCGACAAGCATCATCATTAACAGCATCCTATTCATATTATTTCTTGGGAGCTTTATATTTTTGTTAAAGGACAAGCCTGACGGGGCCCTTTTGTGGCTGTCATCTTTAGTTGTCTTCCTAATATTTGGCACTATCATTATAAAGCATAAAAATATAGACAGGGCTATGAAGGTTTCTACCGAAAAGCCTGAGGATGTAATTAACTATGTCAAAGAAAACGATATGGCCAACATACACATCTATTTTAGAAGGCCTATGGAGCATAATTTAGAGAGGTCTGACGACTCGTCAAAGATCTTCATAACCTTTTTTATGTCAAGGCAGAGCATACCAAAGAGAGTTTCTAACAACCATTTTATTATTCCAGTGAACCATTTTTGGGGAGTTGATGGTGGTATAAACGGTTTGCTGGGCTTGCTGCAAGAGAGCTTTCCCGATAAGAGGATAGTAGTACATCTCGGCTGGCCAACTTCTTCATGGCTTGAGAGGGTTGCTATGGGCTTGAGGACATATCATATATTAAGGCTGCCAACTAATTACCCAAGATTTGAGTTTAAGATGGAATTTTTCCCGCAGAAAAGATCAGTAAACAAATAAAAAATATTCTAGCTGTTACTAAGGGAAGATTAAAATCTAAATCTATAATAGAGGCCAGCGAATGTTCCTCTATCCAATGATGTATTGTCTGTTATTGAGTTTCTTATAACAAACGAAGTGAATTTCGAGAGTTGCAGGTCAGCTTGGTAGGTGGCTTGAGGTTTTACGTCAAGCGTGTAGGTAATAGAGGTAGAAAGTTTTTTGTTCCAGGATTTGGACACTGTGATGTCTGGCTTCCCATCGATAGACATCCCAAACGATAAACGAGATAGTCCTAAGGCTTGCTTTATCGGCTCAAAAAGTATTCCCTGTGCCTGTGATACTGCTGTTATCGGAGACATTGCTGCTACTGTGGAGGCATACGTTACTGGATTTTTCCCCGTGCCAATCAATGATATTATCTGAGATTCGCTTAACTCTGGAACCGATGAAAAAGAGAGCTTTGGATTGTCTATTTGCCCGCTTACCGTAAGATAAACCTTGTACTCCGATATGCTGGTTTGTGCCAAAATGTCTACCGTACGGCTTATGGGGGTATATTTTATGTGCCCTCTTGTGATTTGAAATGGCTGATCAAAGACAGAGATCCTTCCTGAAGTTATGCTAAGGTCTGTAAATATAATTGGATTGTTTAATGTACCCGAAACTTTAACATCTCCAGCAGGATAGAGAGTGAAGAAATCATTTTGAAAGTCTACATTTTTGCCAATGTTTATATTGAGATCGAGCTTTATATTTGGCAAGGCGGATGCTGTGCCCTCAGCAAGGCCCATATGACCCTTTGTGAGATTTATATTGCCCTTTAGCACAGGGTCAAATATGTTGCCGCCTAAATTCAAATAGAAATCTGCCAGGCCATTATAGGTTTTTCCAAGGTTGGTGGAGAAATTTTTCCCTAAAATGCTTATATCTAGATCCTTTGACTTACTGTTTATATGCCCATCCAAGCTTGCTATTCCGCCATTTTCTATAAGATAGCCTGTCAAGTTTATTTCATCTCCGTCAAGTTTTGCGCTAAAATCTTTTAGTTTAACCTCTTTGCCACCTACGAGTATGGTCATATTGGGTATATTTGCATTCCCATTTAAAGTTGGAGAGTCGAAACTGCCTGATACTTGAAGGTTTATATTTCCTTCGCTTGATTTTATGGACATATTTTTGGGTAACAGAAAAGAAAGCAGGGCAATGCTTGAATTTGATATTGAAAGCTTCAGGTCGGTAGCTTCATTGCTTTTCAGGGCTTCTTTGTTCATTGGCAAAGTACCTTGAAGGTTTGCTATATGTCCATCGTTTTCCAATGAAAGGTTGTTTACCTTGAGAAATGGATAGTCCAATGACACGTTCATTGATAATTTTCCACCGCTTTTACCATTGTAAGAGACATTATTTGATGTAAGATATATGGTTCCTCTGGTGGCTGCCTCAGAATGGTAAAGACTAAAGGTGGAATCTGCAAGCAAGCTAAAGCCCTCGGAATCTACAGGGTAGTTTTTAGTTTTTCCGCTAATGTCTATGTTAGGAGTAATGCGGCCAGAAAAATTCAGTTCTCCAGAATCCTTGTAGACAGAAGCGCTATCAACAAAAAATTCCTTGTTATCCCCATGAAAACTTATCTGCGCATTGGAGAAGGAGTAAAAGTTTGAGTAGAAATTTTTTGCGCTTACCTCACCTTTCCAATTTCCATTATCATAGCTTACGTTAAATGAAGTAGTGCCTTTAAAGTTAACTATTGGCTGATATGGCTTTCTGCTGCTTAAAACGCTCTCATAAA
This sequence comes from bacterium, assembly GCA_021783475.1. Lineage (GTDB taxonomy): Bacteria > Thermodesulfobiota > Thermodesulfobiia > Thermodesulfobiales > Thermodesulfobiaceae > Thermodesulfobium. The sequence goes on along the minus strand of JAJXTU010000025.1, from coordinate 17,711 downwards.
AAGAAAGATATGATTCGGGAGACAATATTTTGGTCCCCTTGTTCAGGTCCAAAGAATATACCTGATATAGAATTTCATTTGAGGGAGGTTTTTCGAAGCCCCTTATTAGCGGAATGTTATATAGAAATTTTAAATTTGGCTTTTTTATTAATTGTCCCCCTTCAAAAGTAAAGGGAGAAAGCTGATATAGGGCATCTATAGATATATTTTTCCCGCTTGCAATAAATTTTTGTAAGTTTCCCTGAATATGGGCACTGTTTTCTCCTGAAAATAAAGAAAAATTAAAATCTAAATCGCTAAAATCTTTTGACGCAACCAAACCATCGCCTTTTAAGGAAGCGCCGTACCTGGTAAGCATTGAGAAGCCAACCTTTGAACTCAAACCAGCAGCTGTGGAATATTTTAAGTTAAATTTTGCGAAGCCATTTTCTACATTTAGAAAGTCCTTGAGGTTTAATCTTATATCTGACGAAACAGTATTTTTTATTATATTTCCAGAAAATTCTCCTGAGCCTATGGTCCCTGAAAAGGCTATTGGATTATTTGATAGGTTAAATATTGAATTAAAAGGAATATTTCTATTATTGAAAGGCAAGCTTCCCTGAATTTGGGCAAGATCCCCCTGTTTGTGCAAGGTAAAACTTACATTTCTATAATTTCCTACAAATGCAACGTTGTCACCACCTGTGGCATATCCTCCAGATATAGGATAACCAAAAAGGCTGGCACCTAAGCTGCCATGTGAAGAATATCCATCTGTCTTAATGTCTCCGACTACATCCTTTAGCTCAATGCTATTAAATGACATGCTTGGAGTATTAAATCTGCCGTAAAAATAGGGTGATTTAATGCTATCAGTGTACAGGTAGGCACTCACAGTTGAGTTTAGCTGGGTCAAAGGATAACTTGGCAAAAATATTTGCGCTTTGCCATCAGATTCCACATTGTATGTCAGGCTTATCTTTATCGGTCCGTAATCTGAATTTGATGAAGAATAGTTTAGGTTTAAGTTTGGATAATCAAGATATAAATCAATGGGACCGCTAAAGCTTTTCCCATCAAGGCTTGTCGTTATGTTGTCTGATGATATATAAATATTTGTAACAGGCTTATCTTTATCTAATACGAGGCTCCCCCTTGCTGAAATTTTTCCTGATTTTACAGATATTCTTTTATCAAGGCTAATAAACTGCAATAATTCCTTGGCTTCTATATTTTTCCCGCTGAATAGAAACTCTTTTTTATCAGGCCCAATCTTTACCGTGCAATTTATATTCCCATAATTAGAGCTTGATACGGTATTAAGATTTAATTCGCTATTTTGTACGACTCCAAATGCATTTAGAGGAAGCGTAATTGTGCTGTTTTCTATGACTAAAGTAGAATCATAGGCATCTAATATAAAGTTTGCAGGTGGAGCCCCCTCTTTTGGGGCAAATGCCTTTTCGATGTCTTCTGGCAACGAAAAACCTTTGTTTTTTGTAAATATTATGTTTAATGAGGCATTATAGAGTTTTACTTCAGTTGGGGTAATCTTGAATGGCAGTAGAGAAATAGAAAGCCCCACATAAACTTTTTTTGCTTTAAAGTCGTTTCCAATACGCGCATTATAAACTGTAATTCCATTTATGCCGATTTCAGCAGATTGAAAGCTTGTGCCTTCTGGCAAATTTGAACTTATTATGGGATATATGTATGCTTTTTTTATATTATCAAGGTTTAGAAAAAGAACTGAAAATATTGATATTAATATAAAAACAACAATGAAAGTTGCCTTAAAATATTTTAGTGCCATTTGAAGTCAGAGGGTTTAAGATTTTTTATGAAATCTTTAAATTTTTTGGTTTCCTCCTCCTCATCATTAATGTCCTTTTTGGTAAAACTTACCGATGAAGTTTCGAAGAGATCTCTTTTGACGTATATAGGAGCAAAAACTCTTACTGCAATAGCTATAGAGTCTGATGGTCTACAATCTAAGTATTCCTCTTTGCCACCTTGAGAGACCACTAATTGTGCGTAGAAAACACCATCTTTTAGTGATTCTATGATTACTTTTACTACGTTTAAATTAAATATCTGAATAATATCGCTTATAAGGTCGTACGCAATGGGCCTTGGCGGTTTTATTTTTTCTATTGCCATAGCGATTGCACCAGCCTCAAAAGGACCTACCCATATTGGTAAAACTCTATCTGAGTCGATTTCTTTCAAGACTACGACTGTTTGATTATTTGTTGGATCAATTGTTATGCCTAAGACTCTAACCTCTACAAGTTCTGTGGCCAATTTTTTCCCCTCTATTTATTCCCTTTAATTTCATGTAAGGATTGCCAAGCACATCATCGAATAAAACCTTAATAAACGCCCTCTCCATAATTTTTGGATGAGGAAGTATTAAATTAGGTCTGTCTAATTTATAAGAGCATCCTATTATCTCTTCCATACTGTTTTTGTCCATACAATAATTATAACTTAATATATCAATGTCAATAACCCTTGGCCCATATCTAAAAGTCTGAAATCTTCCTATTGCTTTTTCGATACGCTTACATAAAAAAAGAAGATCTTCAGGAGAAAGCTTTGTCTTGATAACTATTAAACAATTTGTAAAATATGGCTGGTCGGCAACCTCAAGCGGATCTGTAGTGTAGGTGCTCGAAACCTTAACTATTTCACAGCAACTTTGTTTCAAATATCTTATTGTTTTGGTTAAATATTCCATTCTGTAGCCGATGTTTGAACCAAGAGACAAAAATGAAAATGGCATTTAAATGGTTGCTTTTCTCACTTCTTCTGCCATATCGCAAGACAATCTTACCTCTTTTGGATCGTGAACTCGAAGTGCGTGAACGCCTTTGTATACGCATATGCTTGATATACTGATAGTCGCAGGCAGCCTCTCTTCAGTGGGCACGCCTTTTGAAACGGCTCCAGTAAAATTCTTTCTAGATGGGCCTAATAAATGAAGAAAATCGTCCTTTAAAAACCTCTCATAGTTTGCGCATAGCTTTAAGTTATCTTCTAAATTTTTTCCAAATCCAAGTCCTACATCTAAAAGTATATTTTCTTTTGTAAAACCAGCGTCTAAAGCCTTGCTTGCCTGACTAAATAAAAACTCTGAAATTTCGCTAAAAATATCGTTGTATTCAGGATTTATCTGCATTTCTTTAGGATTTTTTTTCATATGCATTATGACTATACCGGGTTTTGGGTTAAATGACGAAATTGTTTCTAACATACCCTCAGATCTTAGCCCGAAAATATCATTTATTATAATCGCCCCCTCTTCAAGGACAATTTTTGCCACTTCTGGTTTGTAGGTATCTACTGAAACGCTTATGTTATTCTTAACGAGCTCCTTTAGAACTGGCAATATTCTTTTTATTTCAACTTCTAACGGAGTAGGATCTGTAAACGGCTTTGTAGATTCTCCGCCAAGATCTATTATATCTGCTCCATCTTCAACCATTTTAAAAGCCCTTTTTATGGCCATGTCAGGGTCGCCCCACTTACCGCCGTCATAGAAGGAATCTGGCGTGACGTTTAGAATGCCAAAGATAATAGTCTTATTTAATTTAAAACTCTTATCCCGCGCCTTGAACATCATATAATTCTGCCGAATATCAAGCTAAGCACTTCAGACCTTGTGGACGAAGAAGCCTTAAATGCCCCTCTTAGCGCAGATGTAACCGTATTGTGTCCTGGTTTTCTTACACCTCGCATGCTCATACAAAGATGTTCTGCCTCTACCACGGCTGCAACGCCCAAAGGATCGAGACCCTTCATTATGGTATTGGCTATATCAGAAGTCAATCTCTCTTGGAGTTGGGGTTTTTTTGAGAGTATGTCAACCACTCTGGCAATCTTGGAAAGCCCTACCACTCTACCGTCTTTTGGAAGATATGCCACATGTGCCTTCCCAATAAAGGGAATCAAGTGGTGTTCACATACAGAATAAAAAGGAATATCTCTTATAAGCACCATTTCATCTGTGTTCTCGTGATATTCTACGTTAAGCACTGACAGAGGATCTTCGTTTATCCCTGAAAAGATCTCCTCATACATCCTTGCTATTCTGTCTGGGGTTTCTTTGAGTCCCTCCCTTTCGGGATTTTCTCCAACTGCTACCAGTATGTCATATACTGCTTTTTTTATCTTTTCATGGTCCATTTTATCTCCTTAGGAAAACTACAAGATTTTGAATTCTAATATATTCTAATATTTCTTAATCTTTTTATCCTCTCTTCGAAAGGCGGATGTGTGCTAAATAAATTAGCTAAAGCGTCGCCCTTCAGAGGATTCATTATATACATGTGAGAAATAGCAGGTGAGGTGTCTGATGGCACTAATTCAACCCCTCTGTGCAATTTCTCCAGGGCATCAGCTAACGCGTCTGGATCGCGCGATAACTTTGCTCCTTCCTCATCTGCAAGAAACTCTCTTGACCTTGATATAGCGAATTGGATAAGCATTGCAGCTATTGGCGCAAGGATTAGCATTAATATCCCTCCTACAAGAGATAGTGGGCTGTTGTTATCATCTCTGTCTGAGCTTGTGCCAAATATCATAGCCCATCGAGCCATATCAGCTACAAAGGTTATGGTGGAGGCCAGTACTGCCGCTAAGCTGGATATCAGAATATCTCTGTGTTTAACGTGACCCATTTCATGTCCTAAAACTCCCTTTAATTCCCTTGGACTAAGTATTTTAAGAATGCCGCTGGTAACAGCTACTGCTGCATGTTCTGGATCTCTGCCTGTTGCAAAAGCGTTAGGCGATGGATCATCGGTGATATATATTTTCGGCTTTGGTAAATTGGCCCTATATGAAAGCTCTTCGACTATATCGTGAAGAATTGGCATCTCTTCCCTGGTAACCTCTCTTGCTCTTGTCATCTTAAGGACTATTTTGTCTGAGAACCAGTATGAAACAAAATTCATACCCAATGCGATGATAAAGGCTATCACAAGACCGCTTTGCCCGCCTATGAGGCCTCCCATGCTTATTAAGATTACGCTTAGCAATCCAAGGAGTAAAAATGTTTTAATTTGATCTCCCATTGGTTTTTACCTCCTTTATATATGGATTTACCCAATTGTCAATTGTGCTTATATTTGTTTCGCCTACATCAACGTCTTTTACAACCCCATCTGGGTCGACAAAGACCAATGTGGGTATTGATGTAATCCCATACAACCTTGAAACATCTCCATTTTTATCGGAGAGTATAGGAAATGACATTGGATAGTCGCTAATGAATTTCAAAATTCTACTATTTTCATCTTCTACATTTATGCCAAATACTAATACATTTTCTTTGAATGATTTATATAGAGTGTTGATTTGTGGCATTTCAACTCTGCAGTGAGGACACCATGTTGCCCAAAAAACTAACAAGACGGGTTTGCCTCTGTATTGTGATAAGTTTACTTCAAAGCCAGCTATATCCTTTAGTGTAAAATTCGGAGCTTTCTTGCCTATAAGCTGAGTTGCGCCTTCGTTTTTTGTAACTTCTTTGTGCTCAGCTTTCTGACCACATCCAGATAAAGCTAAAATTCCAATCATCATCAAGGTGAAAAAAACGTATTTCAAAGCAAAATATCTCCTAAATTTCATTTATTATATTTTAACAAGAAAATATACTTTTTTCAAATTAAAATTAGATTATATTGAACGATCTTCTTTTTACTAAGCTACATTTGATAAGACGAAAATTTTGATCTATTGAGAGAGTTTAGTATTAAAATGATTTACAAGTCTTAATACGAGGTATTAAATGTACTTTTTTAAGAACAAAAGAAATTTTTTGATAATTGTTGTCGTTTTGCTTATGGCGGGGTTATTTCTTTATAGAACTTTTGGAACGCACAGAACCAATTCATACCAGAATAACAGCAATTATTCTGAAAATTCCAATAGCAGCAGCTATCCTAAAAATTCTTATAACAATTACAACGATTCATATAGTGACAGTTTTAAAAATATTGAGGTTAGTGGCGCTATCTACAATTTGAAGTTTAGAACTTCTAAGAGAGGCAATGAATATACCACTTTTAAGGTAAAGACAGAAGACAATAAAATCTATAATTGCTATTCTCCAAAATGGCTATCTATCAAAAATAACGAAGTATTAAAAGTAAGCGGAAAGTATTTTGAGACCAAGCATGTTGGAAGATACACCTTCTACAACGAGATTGATGTGGAAAATTTTAGCTCTATTAAGTGACAACATTTATATTTTTTTGTGTTTTAACTTATTAAATAGTATAATTATTTAAAGGATTTTAGAATTAATGTTGTGCAACAAATGATCTTTTGGCAAAATTTTAACTTAATTGTTATATGTTATTAAATAAATGGGGGTATTATGAAAAAATTTTTCTTGATTTTTAGCTTGATATTTTTATTTTTAGGTTTCAACGTTTCTAATTCTTTGGCTGCCGTTAGGTGGTATTACATTTCTTCAAACAATTATTCTGTTTCTTATCTTGATACGTATAGTTTGATTCTGGAAAAGAATAATTTTTTTGAAGAATATGACATATGGGTAAAGGATGTATTTAATAAAGATTATTATGAGCTCAATCATTATCTATATCGTATTTATCCAAATAATGATCCCAAACAGGTAAGATACTTAGAAAAGATATCCTGTGACAGTGAAAACAATATTCTTTACGACTCTGATTTTGGCACAAAACTGCCCTGGGTAGACGTTACCTCACAAGACAATCAAGCACAAATTCTTAATAGGGTCACGAAGTATTTTACAGACAGTGATTCGACTTATAAAAATCAGCACTTAATTGTCAGCAAATACTTTATACAGATACATAATCCATGGCGCTAAATATATACTCTTGTTCAACTTATAAAATTCCCTAGATAATACCTTAATAGTTGTAGTAAAATCAAGTTATGGAATTCAGAGGAAAAATTTTTTCAATATATTCTTTTTACATAGCTGAAGAAATAAACCTTGCCCTTGCGCAAAACCTGCTTAACGCTTCAAAAAGGGTGGATTTTAGGAGATCGAAATCTACTCCTAAAAGGTTGAAATACGAAACCTCTCCGTTAACAGTTAACTTGGAAATGCCGTTTGACTTTGATATTATTGATGACTTTTACCCTTCAAATGCGAATCTAAAGATTTTTGATTTTGGGGCAGTTTCCATTTCACTCCTGTGGAATGGCAAAACTGAATTTGTGAACTTAAAAGATATTTCATCAGATCTCTCTGATAGCGACCTTGAAGAGAGAGTCTGCAGCTATGTGGCTGGGCTGAAAAGCTCTTTAAATACGACCTTGAAGAAGCCCTTTGAAGAGCTAATATACGAGGACTACATAGTGTTTCAGACAGACGATGTTGAGGTTGAACCGTCCTTATTCCTTAAAAAAAACAAAGAAATTTTAGGCCACATACTTAGGATGGAGAAGTCCAATCTTTCACAGATGGAGATAGAAGAGGCTACACAGATAGTGCATAGTTATTATGAATTTGATATGGTGATAATCGATTACAATGCCTCATTTGTTGTGGACACTGACTATGAAGACATCCTGGAAATAATTGAATTCTCTCAAGTTGAACTGGCTCAAATTAGGGCGTTGGATAGAATGCTGGACAAAAATTTAGATTATTTTGAGTCCATTCTTGAAAAAAGATCAGTTTTTCTGCCTCCAATTAGAGGTATAAGCCTCTTTTTCTTGAATGTCTCTCTTAATAGGGAAAGGCTCGACAATGCCTTGAAGCTGATAGGGGACTTGTATCTTGCAAGAATCTACAGATCGCTTGGTTTGAAGCTACACGTATCAGACTGGGAAAACTCGCTTGAAAGAAATTTGAAAACCCTTTCAGAAATATATCAGTTATTAAGAGAAGACTTTTTCCAAAAGATTGCGAACTTTCTTGAAATTACTATTATTCTTTTAATCTTGATAGAGATAATATTAGGCTTATTGAGGTTTTTGTAGCAAACAATTCTGTTAAAAAAGAGGCCATGAAGTAAGTTTTACCTTCATGGCCGTGCTGTGGGGGGAACCCAAAGAATATTATATCAAAAAATTTTGAGTTTTAAATAATTATGTACAAATTTTTTATAAGCTTTACTTATATATCAAATTGTGGCTTCGTTTATACTACATTATAAAAACTTGCTATAGGTTGGTAAATATTTAAGGCCTTGATTCTGGAAATATATTATAAAACATCAATGCAACGCCGCCCAAGAAATTTATAACGAAGTGGGCTATCATAGGGGCCAATATTGAACCTTGCTGTAAATAGAGTATTCCTAAGATATATCCAATTCCTGAGATATATATTGCATAAAAAAGGCCCTTAATGCTTATTTCTGGCGTGTGTAAAATTCCAAAGAAAATGGACGCAATATATATCCCAAGAAAATTCTGCATTAATCCTCTAAAAAACATTTCTTCACAAAAAGCGCTGAGTAATGAAATATAAAATATCTCTACTATATTAACCCGTTTAAAGATATTAATAGAGAGGGCTTGGCTTATCTTTTCTGCAAATAAAAAAACTTTTGAGACGTAGAATCCCAGTAAAAAAATTAACGTTCCGACCAATATTGATGTAAATATGCCCTGCGTATCTATATAAAAGTCAGGCATCTGCTGAAACGTTTCTAAAATAAAAATTGATATTGCTACAAGAAAAAGTTCTCCTATGGTAGAGAATAAGAGAAATCTATCCTTCATAGCAGCTTTTTTGATATTTCTTTTAGGTCTTTTCTTATTTTTTCTTTTCTTAAGCCGTATTCTATTCCATCAACTAGCGCAATATAACTTGCTTCAATAATATTGCTTGATACCCCAAGAGTTGTCCATGTCTCATCCGAGTCTGTGTGGTCTATTAGAACCCTTACTCCTGCTCCTGTGCCTGAGCTCCCTCCAAGAACACGAACTCTATAATCAGATAGATGTATTCTTTCAAGAGATGGAAAGTGGCTGTAGAGCGCCGATCTAAGCGCTTTGTCCATTGCGTTTACAGGACCGTTTCCGTCTCCAACGCTATGGCTTATTTTGCCTTCGACGATTAATTTTATTACTGCCTCTGCATAAATCTCTTTTAGCCTTTCGTTGTATTCTACGGTAGTTTTCCAGTATATTAAGTCAAAGAGCTCATTCCTTGTACACAGACCCTTCCATAAAAGTATCTCAAAAGATGCTTCGGCGGCTTCAAATTGATAGCCTTGATTTTCAAGCTCTTTTATGGAAGAGAGTATCTTCCTTGTTTCTGGCCTATTTTTATTTAAATCTATTCCCATCTCTTTAGCCTTGAATATTATATTGCTTGTGCCAGAAAGCTCTGAAATTACCACCCTTCTCTTGTTCCCTATTATTTCTGGGTTTATGTGCTCGTATGTTTTCGGATTTGTCAGGACGGCGCTTACGTGTATGCCTCCTTTGTGAGCAAAAACCGATTTCCCTACGAATGGCTGATGATCGTTTGGCGTTATGTTGGCTATTTCATCTATAAATCTGGAAAGAGGAGTTAGGGCTTTTAGCTTTTCCTCATCAAAGAGGGGGGTGTTCATTTTTAGCTGCAAAATAGGTATTAAAGAACACAGATTCGCATTGCCTGCTCTTTCTCCAAAACCATTAATAGTACCCTGAACCTGGATTATTCCTTCTTGAACAGCCGCAATTGAGTTGGCCACAGCAAGCTCGCTATCGTTGTGGCAGTGTATGCCAAGCGCTACATTTTTGCCTAAGTAAGATTTTATTTCCCTTATTATGTCTCGAATCTCATCTGGCAGGGTGCCACCGTTTGTGTCAGCTAAGACTATCCTTTTTGCTTTTGCGTCCTTTGCCCTTTTTAATACCGCAAGCGCATATTCTTTGTTATTCTTAAAGCCATCGAAAAAATGCTCTGCGTCAAAAAATACTGATTTACCCTTTGAATTTAGATATGATATGGTGTCGAAAACCATATTTAAGTTTTCTTCAAGATTAGTCTTCAATGCCTCTTTTACGTGCAGATCCCAAGACTTTCCAAATATCGTGATAACGCTTGTATTGGCATTCAGTAGCGATATTACATTTTTGTCATCTTCTGGTAGGGCATTTACCCTTCTCGTCGATCCAAACGCTGTAAGCTTAGAAAAATTTAGCTTTATATCCTTTACGTGTTCAAAAAATTTTTCGTCTTTAGGATTGGACCCTGGCCAACCTGCTTCTATGTAGTCTATTCCAAAGTCGTCTAACTTTTTGACTATCTTTAATTTATCTTCTAAGGTTAGAGATATGCCCTCTCTCTGGGCTCCGTCTCTTAGGGTAGTGTCATAAAGCTCTATTTTTCTTGATAACTTTTTCATAATTATGTCTCAGATAAAATTTTGCCGATTTCTAAGCACTTTTTTACTTCTTCTGGTTTTAGGGAAAACCTTGTTTCAATTTTTTCTATAACCTCTACTCCAAGCGGTTTCATGGCTTCTTCTATTTCTTTTACTGCGCCGCCCGACCAACCATAAGAGCCAAATACGGCTGCCTTTTTGCCCTTTAATTTTAGAAGTCTCATCAGCCTTAACAGTGGCAATATGTTTGGAAATACGCCGTTGTAAACCGTGGGCGAACCTACTGCAAAGGCTTTAGAGGTCATGATCTCTCCCATAATAACAGAGACTGGATCCTCTCTAAGGTCAAATACCTTTACTTCACAGTCTGAGCACCCTGCTCCCTCAGAGATTAACTTTGCCATCTTTTCTGTAGTGTGCCACATAGATGTGTAAACTATCACTACCTTGTTCTCTGTAGGGTCATTTATTAATTTTTCTGTTGTGTCGAATATATATTTGATGTCTTCTGGCCTTCTGTAAAATGGTCCATGTGCTGGGAATATTATTGTGGGATTTAGCGACTTATAGTATTCGAGAGCCTTTTTTGTGAGGGATTCGAAAGGCCTCATTAAGAACGCGAAATAATCTCTGATAAATGGATATATATCTGATTGTGTTTGATCGTAGAATGGTTTTGATAGCGATATGAGACAGCCAAAGAAGTCTGAGGTAAAGAGCCACCCATTTTCTGGGATATATAAACTGGTAGTATCAGGCCAGTGAGTCATTGGCAGTGATTTTAGATTTAGAGTTTTTTCTCCAATCGATAGGCTTTCTCCTGATTTTAAAACTAAAACTCTTGAATCATCAAGATCTGGCAAAAAATTTTTTATAAACTCATAATTTTTTTCAAGACATACTAACTTCATATTTTTAAACTCTTTGAGGTATTCAATGATAGAGCCTGCATGATCTGGTTCTGTATGTAAAGATACAAGGTAATCTACTTCTTTGCCTTGAGTTATCTCTTTTATCTTACAGATGGACTCTTTTCCGTAGCACTCTTTCACACTGTCTATAACTGCTATCTTTTCGTCTAAGATGAGAAAAGAGTTATACTTGCTCCCTTGAGGGGTATATACCCCGTGAAAATCTCTTATTTCCCAATCTAAGGCGCCTACATCATATAATGAATCTGCTAATTTACAATTCATATCTTATCCTCCTGTTTAGTTATCTCCTATAGAATATTATTGGCTTGTTTCGAATGCTCTGAGATGGCACTATTTCTGGATATCCTACAATTATAGGCGCTACTGCGCTGTATTCTGAAGACACTTTGAATTTATTTTTTGTTTCTTCTAGATCCATATATTCTCTTGCAAACCCTATCCAGCAAGTTCCAAGGTCTATCGAATGGGCTTCCAACATAAGATTTTGAGCAGCAAGAGCTGTGTCCTCTTTTGAATAAAGCCCATTGTCTTTTGCATAAATAGTTATTAAAATGGGCGCATTGTAAAATATGTTGAAATCATTTTTTTCTAAAACGCCCCTATATTTTTCCAGTGCAGGGAAATTCGTCATATTTTCTAAAAGTAATTTTTTTGAATTATCTGATATAGATTGTAGAACTGCCTTGTCCTGAATTACTACAAAAGCCCACGGTTGTGAATTCATAGCACTTGGCGCCCACATGGCAGCCTCAATTAAGCGATCTATTTTCTCAGATTCAACCGTAATATCCTTAAATTTTCTAACAGACCTTCTTGACTTGATAATTTCAAGTATGCTCATAGACTACCTCCTTAAAAATTTTAGTTAATAATCTATTTTATACGAAATTTGATAATAATAAAAATCTAAAAAATTTTTAAAGATTTTTTACGTTTAGAATGGTAACAGATAAAATTTTTAAAAAAGCTCTTGTCGGCATTTGCTCAAACATAAAGTTTAATGCCGACAAGAGCCTAAATAAATTTTGCTATATCTTAAATTTTGAAGTTTTATCGTTTAGTTTCTCTACATGAACGTTTAGTTTCTTTGAAATGTCTTCCACATCCTCCATCATTGAGCTCAATTCCTTTGAAAGTGCAGATTCTTCATCTGCAGCAATGGAGCCATCTTTTGCAATTACTGATAGCCCGTCGATATCTTTTTTCAATTCTGATGTAGAGGCGTTCATCTCTTGAGCACTTGCAGTATATTCTTCCGAAAGAGCTGCAAGGTTGCTGATATTTGTTTCTATACTTCTAATGTCTTCCTCTACCTTTGTTACGTTGTTTTGGGCTGATTGTATCTCTTTAAGAAGTCTGTCAATGTTTGAACTGATTTGCTCAAAGGCTTCTCTTGAGTCCTTCGTTATGGTTCTGCCTTTTTTTACCTCTTCGAGAGTAATTTTCATTGCCTCCGAAGCCAAGGTTGTTTCCTGCTTGGTTTGTTCTATAAGCTCTCCAATATTTTTGGCAGCCCTTTGGGATTCTTCGGCTAATTTTCTAACCTCATCTGCAACTACTGCGAACCCTCTTCCTGCATCTCCAGCTCGTGCTGCTTCTATTGCTGCATTTAAAGCCAAGAGGTTTGTCTGTTCAGAGATTTGAGATATGATGTCTACTATTTTTACTATATCGTTTGATCTTTCTGATAGTGATAGTATTGTTTTCGAGAGATCTTCGACAGAGTTCAATATCTGTAAAGAGGAAGAATCGTTTCGCTCTATCAACAAAGATCCCATTTTAGATTTCTCTTCAGCTTCTGATGCAAGAGAACCTACTCCTCTGGTGGTCTTAAGGAGGTTTTGTGCGTTTTCTGAAATTTTGCCCATTTTGTCAGCAACGCTTGATGCAGAATTTGCCTGATCTTCTGCTCCTTTAGCTATTGACTCTATGGCTCCCAATAAGATGGTCACATGATTATTTAGTTTTTCTAATGTAGAGCTTAGCTCTTCAGAATTTTGAGCTGTTTTGTCGGCATAGTTCGAGCTCTCGCTTGATGCGTATTTGGCGTCTGACGAAAGATTTGACAATTTGTTAGAGGCTTGGGATAGATCGTCAAGTACAGCTTTTATATCTTGCAGAATCTCAGAGAAGTTATCTCTAAGCTTTAGAGATGCTTGGGCAATTTGCCCTATCTCATCTCTTGATGACACGCTTATGTCAGAGCACAGATCTCCAGTAGAAAGGCAATCTATGTCAGTCTTTGCTTTTGAAAGCGGTTTTATTAATATAAATTCTATTCCTGCACCGATTATTAGAAGCCCTATCAGGAGACAAAGAATAATTGTAATTATTTGAACTATTAGCGAGCTATATATTGGACCGTCTATAAGCGATGGTGGATACGAGAGAACGTAAGAGCCTACCACCTTATTATTTGAGTCCTTAAGAGGGATCACTACGTTGTAGTAGTCATTTCCAAGAAAGTTAAATCTTTGGATAAAGCTCTCTCCCTTTGTTAGCTTATCATAAATATTTTGGGGGATTTTTTGATTTTTGACATCTTTATTTAAAGTTGATGCGACAATGTCTTGACCAAAGGTGAACGTTGCATCAATATTTAATAATTTTTTCATCTCGCTTGCCAGCCTGTTTGAGTCGAAAATCGTATATCCTGCGCTCACTGTGCCTATAATGTTACCGTTGCTGTCTTTGACTGGCGATCCTGCACGAATAGAGAGTTTGACTACCTTTCCTTCCTCAATACCAACGGTATTTTCTCCTTTGAGTGCCTTTTGAACGTTTATTTGATTTGCTATAGAATCCCCAACTGGCGTGTTAAGAGAATGTGCTCTTATGATGACGTCTCCTTTGTTGTCTGTTACCACAATGTATAGGTCCTTGTATTCCTTTATATATGGGACAAGAACGTTTTTTAATAGATCGAAATTCTTCGTTTCTACTCCTTTTACCACACTTTCCTTGTCTGAAAGCAGTTTTGCCATATCTTTAGATCTAGATGTATACCCCTGTAAAAGCTCATTTGAGGCGTCCATTGCATAATGAAGTTTTTCCTGAGCATTTTTGTGCCCATTTTCAAAAAGCTGAAATGAAGTAAGAGTTATGAGGGCAACGCCGAATATAAAGAAGCTAAGAAATGTAATTGCCAAAAGCTTTTTCCTCAAGGACCAATTTTTAATAGTATTCATAAAATAATTCTCCCCTAAAATAAAAATAATATACGATATTTTATCACTAAAATATTAGTAACTATTAGCTTAATTTTGTTCTTAAATTAGCAATATTTATTATTTCATGTGTATTATTTATTATTTTGATTAATAAATTTTACAGCCTCCCCATACTGGTCAATGTGTCCATTCCGCCCCTGGTATTGTAAACAAGAGTAATTTTTATTCTATCTGTTTTTAATAATCTTTTTAGATCGTCAAATATTCTTTTTGTGACCGCTTCCTGGTATATTCCTACATTTCTGAATGATATCAGATAGTATTTCAGGCTTTTCAGTTCTACACAAATTCCGCCATCAGGAAAATATTCAATAATCAATTTTCCTATATCAGGTAATCCGCTAAAAGGGCAAACGGCACTAAATTCATTTGTTTCAATCTTTATATATTCTTCAGCCATAAACTTGAATCCTTCCAGAAAATCTGGCATAATATAGGATTCATCTTTAAATTCAAAAATTTTTCCGCTAGCTTCTGGCATAAATACTCCTTTTCTATAATCATTTTATATTTTATAATAAATATTTCTTATACAGCGATTTTAAAATGCTTTGCTAAACTAAATATCATTTGATAATTATAGATTATAATAGTGTAGAATTAATATTGTCGCAATTTTCTGTTAATTTTTAAAATTTAGTTTATACTATTACAAAATAAATTGGAGGAGACCATGGGTAGCAAGAGGGTGTATAGTATTTGTGCTATGTGTACTGGAAGGTGCCCTATAGTGGTTGATGTGGAGGACAATGAGGTTGAACATATCTGGGGCAACCCCTATCTTTTGGGGGGATATAACCTTTGTCCAAGAGGAGCTGCAGGGAAAGCCCTGTTAAATGATTCTGAAAGGCCTAAAACTCCTTTGATTCGCGATGGAGAAAGGGGTTCGGGAAAATGGAGAAGCGTTTCTTGGGATGAGGCCTTGGATTATGTTGCAGATAATTTGAAAAAAGTGATCGATAATTATGGAGCAAAGAGCGTAGTTCTCTCCGACAGAGGGGGCGCTATTACTGAGTTTGAGAAGGCATTTATTGCTGCAATTGGATCTCCGAATTATTTTAATCATCACGCAACATGCTCTAACTCTATACACAATGCTCATCTCTCGGTAGCAGGCCTTGCAAGAAATGGTGTGACTTATGATTATAAAAATGCAAAATACTTAGTCAGTTTTGGCAGAAATTTACTGGAGTCTCTTGTTACTGGAGAGGCAAAGAATGTTATAGATATGATAGACAATGGCGGAAAACTTGTACAAGTCGACGTTAGATGGAACTATACAGCGGCAAAAGCAGATAGATTTTTTATGATAAACCCTGGTACGGATTATGCTTTGGCTTTAGCCTTAATTCATGTAATCATAAGGGATTCTCTTTACAATGTCGATTTTGTACAAAGATGGACTGTAGGATTTGATGAGCTCTCAAACTTTGTGAAGCCCTATACTCCAGAATTTGCTGAAAAGGAGACAGGGATATCTGCAGCCGATATTGTAAAATTGGCTCACGATGTAGGAAATGCTAAGCCTTCAGTTATATTTCATTTGGGCTGGATGACTGCCTGGTATTCAAATGACTTCTACCTCAGGCGCGCTATCTGTTCTCTTAACGCTTTGCTCGGGACATATGAGGCAAAGGGTGGTTTGATTATAAATAAGGGCCCAGGTTCCTTGGGTAAGCCCTTAAAGTCATTGTTATCTCAAATTCCAAAATCAAATGAGCCAAGATTTGATGGATGCGGGACAAAGTATCCTCATCTTAGCGGACAATGGGGTCTTGCTCAAGAGTTGGCAAGCGTGCTGCTTACAGACGAGCCATATCCCGTTAGAGCTTATATTGCCTTCAGACACGATCCTCTTGCATCTCTTCCCGATCCAGACTATATAAGAAGTGCTTATAAAAAATTAGACCTATTAGTTTCGATCGACATAAATTTTAGTGAAACAGGATGGTTTTCCGATGTGATACTTCCAGAAGATACATATCTTGAGAGAACAGATCATGTGATAGCGCGAAACGGCCCTAAGCCAGGTTATATCCTTAGGCAGGCGGCTGTTCAGAGAAGATTTGACACCAGGCCAAGGTCGTGGATATTTAAAGAGCTTGCGAATAGGCTTGGAGTTGGCCAATATTTCCCATATAACAATATTGAAGAGCTTATCGCCTGGCAGCTTGATGGAACTGGTTACAGTTTGGAAGACTTTAATGAAAAGGGCTATATAGATCTGGTAGATAAGCCTATAATGTGGGATAGGGCTGATGGCCTAAAGTTTAAAACCCCTTCTGGTAAGATAGAATTTATCTCCAAAAAGTTAGAGGACGTTGGAGTCCCTTCATTTATTCCTTATGAAAAGCCAATAGAATTAAAACCTGGCAGATTTAGGTTGGTCACTAGCAAGTGTGCGCTCCATACCCAAGGAAGAACTACTTCAAACAACAAATTGCTGAACGAATACGTTAGTGAAAATCATATATATATACATGAAGATAGGGCAAACGAGCTTGGCATAAAGGAAGGCGATCTGCTTGAAGTAGAAAATGAGGGAGAAAAGCAGCATATTAAATCAAAATTGACAAAATATATACACCCAGACGTAGCTTTTATGCTTCATGGATTTGGGGATGATGTACCTCTCAGAACCAGATCGTATGGCAGGGGTGCGTCTGATATTAGACTCCAAAAAGGGCTTGCTAAGGTCGCAATTGGTGGCAACTGTCCATATACCGAATGTACAGTTTCCATTAAGAAGATTAAATGATTTTGTGAGCAAAAAATATAAGTTTTTTGTTATATAAAAAAATTTTGGAGGAGTAATGTGGGAAAATATTATATATTTCAAGATCAGAAAAGGTGTATAGGATGTTATGCTTGCGAGCTTCATTGCAAGACCAAAAATAACGCTCCGGAAGGCGCCAAGCTTTGCAGGATAGTGCCTACGGGTCCCCAGGTAGTAAAGGGAGTTCCAAGGATGCACTTTGTGTTTATGCCCTGCTTTCATTGTGAAAAGCCATGGTGCGTGTACGCCTGTCCCACTGGGGCGATGATAAAAAGATCAAAAGATGGTATTGTATATGTAAAAGAAGATCTTTGTATTGGATGTAAGAATTGTATTACCGCGTGTCCCTGGGGTGTGCCTCAATGGAATTCAGAAAAGGGTAAGGTGATGAAATGCGATTATTGCATGGACAGAATCGATCAAGGGTTGCAGCCTGCATGGTTGACAGGTT
>JAJXTU010000096.1 GCA_021783475.1 bacterium | reverse complement strand
CTATTCACATAACTGTTTAAAAAAATTTCACCTTCTACATCATCTCTTCAAACACATTAACAAAAGAAAGGTTTGACAGTAAAGAAAAAGATTTAGAGCTAAAAAAGAAGCTATATTCAGATGGGCCTATTTCAGAGCAGGCAGTAAAAAATAGAGATTGATATATCTAACTTGAAGGCAAACGAAGAGTTAGATATAGTAAGCGTTCAGTCAGAACAGGCTAAATTAGGCGTGCAGATTGAAAATAATAATAAGCACATATCAAGGCTTGAGATAAAATCGCCAATAGATGGTGAAGTATCAGCAGTGAATATAAATTACAATGCAGGAGTAATAAGCGGAAATATTAGCGTAGAGTAGAGAAAGTTATATTTTTGAAACATTATACATAAAGGCTCTTATTATTTTTTATGTCCTCAATTGCTTTCTAAAATGTGTTGCCCTCAGAAATGCACTCAGGAAGAGCTGGAACTGTTTTTTGCTTGCTTTTAATACCTTTTTGCGATTTCACCAACCACTGCTTTTCTTTCTCTCATCGTTAACCCCATTTCCAGCCTCCAGAGTTATAGTAACTACCATTCTAAGAGACTTTTTATTTTCATTTAGATTTTTGATGAAGCAATTCAAATGATTTACAAATAAAATTAATTTGTTAAAATCTTTCTTATGGAAAATAAAAATAATCCAAAAATTGCTGTAGTTGTGCCATGTTATAACGAAGAGGTTGCCATTGGAAATGTTATAAAAGGTTTTAGGGAATCACTAAGTGAATTTAGCAATACTAAAATTATAGTCTATGACAATAATTCAGTTGATTCCACAATAGAAATAGCTAAGCAGGCAGGAGCTATTGTTCGTCAAGAAGAGCGCCAGGGCAAGGGGGATGTAGTAAGAAGGATGTTTAGAGATGTTGACGCTGATTTTTATATCTTAGTTGATGGAGACGCTACTTATGATTCATCTCTTGCACCATCGATGCTTAAGTTAGCTATAGAGAGGCAGTATGACCTTGTTAACTGCATTCGTAAAGAAGTGGATTCAGAAGCCTATCGATTTGGACATACATTTGGAAATAAGATCTTAACAAAAGCTGTAAATATGATATTCGGTAACTATATGCAGGATATGCTATCTGGTTATAAGGTTCTATCAAGGAGATTTGTAAAGTCTTTTCCAGTCCAATCAAATGGATTTGATATAGAGACAGAGATAGCCATTCATGCACTGCAACTTCAGTGTCCAATGGGATATATCGTAGGAAATTATTATAAAAGGCAAGATGGATCAAATAGTAAGCTAAATACATATAGAGATGGGTTTAAGATCGTAAAATTAATTATCGCACTTTTTCGTCACGAGAAACCTTTAATATTTTTCTCTCTAATAGGCATTATGCTGGTTATGATTTCCTTAGGATTAGGCATTCCTATAGTAATACACTTTATCGAAACAGGTTTAGTGCCCAAGCTACCTACTGCATTGCTTGCTGTCGGGATAATGATCATTGCATTCTTATGCTTCACAATAGGGATAATACTTGATACTGTGACGAAGGGAAGAATAGAAAATAAGATGCTTGCTTATCTATCGCATAAAGTGTTTGATCCAGAAAACAATGGGGATGTTTATGAAAAAGAATAAAAATCTTATCGCATCAGTCTTAATCAGTCTATTTTTCTTCCTTCTAATAAATTCAATAGCCTATTATTTGGGAGCTGATATTAACTTCGATCTATTAAATTATCATTTTTATAATGGTTATGCATTTTTGCACGGAACATTTATATCTAATTCACTTCAGACGGTGCAATCTTACCTTGAACCATTCTCAAGTTCCTTTTATTATATTCTAATCTCAAACCTCTCTCCTTTATTGGTCAATCTTATCATCGCATCAATTCAATCATTAGGAACAATATTAATTTTTTTTCTTAGCCTAAATATTCTTAATAATTTTAAACACAAATATGTCTTAGCCTTTATAATCGCTCTATCTTCAACTTTAGGCCCTGATTTTATTTCAGAAATAGGTACAACCTGTGGAGACACCTTAACTGCACCACTTGTTATACTGTCCTGTTTTTTTACAGTAAAATCAATCCAAAAAATTACTATTGAAAATAAATTAAATGACAAAAGTAATTTAGTTTTTATAACACTGTCTGGAATATGCCTTGGGTTAGCAGCAGGACTTAAACTAACTAATATGATCTATGTAGTAGGCATGTTCATTTCATCTTTAATTGTATTTTTGCTACTAAACATAGAACTTAAGAAAAAGTTAATTTATATTTCACTTATATCTCTTAGCATGGCTATATCGTTTCTTGCTATCTATGCACCAGTTGGTATATTTTTATATGAAAACTTTAAAAACCCATTGTTTCCATACTTTAATGGTATTTTTAAATCTCCATATATGCTGCCAATATCATTTAGAGATGAAAGATGGATCCCCAAAAATTTATTTCAATACTTTGAAGTACCATTTTTACTAGTTAGCAAAAAAATTATCTTGCCCTACTCTAACAGTTGGAGAGGTATGGAGTTATCCTTTAATAGTTATCTATTTGCGGCCATAGCTGTTTTTATGCCATTCTATATTTCCATCTCTTTTAAAAAATATATTACAAAGAATATAAATTATCCTAAATTATTCATTGTTCTATTTTTTATATTTTCTTATATTCCTTGGCTACTAGAATTCGCATATTATAGATACATAGCTGCATTAGAAATGCTTGCGCCTTTAGTTCTCTTCATAATTATTTCGTCATTCTTTAGAAATAAATATTTTTATATTATTTTATCGAGCATTATCCTGTTGCTTTGTTTAATGAGCTATCCCCATTTTAATTGGGGGCGAGTCAAGCCCTTCCCGCAATCTTACTTTGGAATCAACAAGCAAATGTTCAAGGAATACGACAACTCAATGATAATTGTAGGCAGTACTCCATTAGGTTTCGTCATCCCATATTTACCAGAAAATGACAGAATTATAGCCTACCCAGCTGGAATACCTTTAACTGAACAATATAAAAATAATTACTATAAAAGCATTGAAAATTGGAACAAAAAAATATACTTTTTATCAATTAATTATCCAGATTTAAATATAGCTCTGGATATTTTAAAAGAACATAAGCTATTAATTAATTATGATTCCTGCAAAGAAATAAGAACCAATGGACCAACGGTTAGCTTCTGTAGAGTAGAAAAAGTTGATAACGTAAATAACACGATTATTAACGGCCTAAAAACTCAAGAAAAAAAATATATTATAAGATTCTTTGATGCTTTGTTAGACTCTGTAATTAAATATCTTAATGTCGATAAAAATTCCTCCAACCTGCAACCCAAATATCTCGAAGAAAATGGATATCTTGATAAATCTTTTGGTTATCGAACAGGATCAGCTATCAATTGGACACAAAACGATGGGTGGATCGGTGGATGGCCTTGCCCTGATGGCAAAGGTAAATGTTTTGCTATAGGTTTAATGGGCAATATTGATACATTAAAACCTGTAATAGAAATATATAAATCACAGGCTTTGCAAGTATTTTTCAATTATCCAAATATATACAATGAAGCTAATTCGACTGGTTCAGGGCAGCTTCTTTTGATATTTAGGTTTCCATCAACCAGGTCCATCATTATTTCTCATTTGCCTTTTATTATAGATTTCAGTTCAATGGGAAACGCAAATATTTCTGAAAATAATGGTTTTTGTAAGAGTGAAAATTGGGGTACTTGGAGTTGTGCAAAAGAAGTTAACCTTAATTTTGATCTAAAAAATTACCAGGAAAAACCTTTGTTCCTAAAATTAGATTTTAACGCCTTTGTAACGCCAGATCACCCACAAAATTTTGATATATACTTAAATAATGAATTAGTAAAAAAACTAAATGTTACAAAAATGTATAACAATCACGTAACTATTGACATTTCAAAAGTTGCTAAAAGTAGCAATGAGCTAGTTATTGAAATTCCAGATGCTGCCATACCAAAATCACTAGGAATAAATCCAGACGAAAGACTTTTAGGGATAGGGTTAATTAAAATGACGCTTACAAGCGATAATATTAATACAACTTATTAAAGATATATGTATCTGCTAATATAATTTGAGCAACATTTGAATATCTTCTTTCTAAAAAATTGAAATAATAAATCAAAATATATAAGCAAGTATTCTACAGTGTCTTTTGAAACAAATCACTATTCTGTTCCAGAGACCTTTTTTGAATCAAAGGTAATTCTTAAAGTATACCATGATAAAATAGAATTTGTTGGTTTTAATGCAGATATTGCCATAGCAACTCACAAAAAACTCTTTTCAAAGAACAATCATTCTTTGAATTGAACTCAAGAGCTTTTGAAACGCTTAATAGAATTTTGAAGGACTTATTCGATAGACGTTAAGCAAAAATCCCAAAGAGTTTATAAACATTTTAAACCTTGCCAAATCTTATGAAGACGAGCACTTATAAAAAATAATCAAAGTTTTTAAAGCAAAGTGGCGTATACCTATCTTTGAAACGATAAAAATTTTCTTGAACAAAAAGAGATCCAAGAAACAGAAAGCTTCTATTATCCAGGCACAAGTATAGACACAGTTGAGCCTTGCATATACGATAGCCTTTTGGAGGCATCATACAGATAAAAGACTTTTTTAAAACACTTAGGATACCAAAAGCCTATGAAGCATACATTAGCTTAAACCCTCAAAAAGAGCTTGAAGAGATAATATACCTTATACTTACAAACGAAATTGAATCAAGACTAAACAATGCCATAGCAAAAAGAATAAAAAAAGCAAGCTTTCCAACGCTAAAGAGATTTGAAGAGTTAGAACCAAAATACCTTCCAAAAGAAGCTCAAGAAAGGCTTGATGAGCTAAAGTCCTTAGAGTTTGTTAAAAACAAGTTGAACCTCATTATGCTTGGAAACTCAGGTTCTGGCAAAACTCATATGTCAACTGCCTTAGGCATTAAAGCATGTCAAGAAGGATACAGTGTGTTGTTTAAAACAGCTGCAAGGTTAATAAATGGACTAAAAGAGGCAAAGAATGAAAAACATCTAACAAGGTATGCAAAAACATTTGAAAACTATGACCTTGTTATCTTAGATGAGCTTGGATATATACCATTTGACACAGAAGGTTCACAGCTCTTGTTTGAATACCTTGCCATGAGGTATGAGTCAAAAAGCACAATAATAACCTCTAATCTAATATTCTCTGAATGGATAAAGATATTTCAAGACAAAGCCCTAACGGTAGCTATGCTTGACAGGTTGACCCATAATGCAATCGTATTAAACATGAACGGTGAAAGCTACAGGAGAAGAAAAATAGAAAAACCAAACTAAAAAACAAGGCAAAGGTTGGCTTAATTTTGTTGGCCCAGGTGGCTCAATTTTAGTTGACTTTTTACAAGATACATCTGGTCTTGCAATTAGAATATAAGTTAATAACCACATAAAACCAATAATAGCCATTACTATTGATATAACTTTTTGA
>JAJXTU010000095.1 GCA_021783475.1 bacterium | reverse complement strand
TGTTTGGTATACTGAAGTAAAAAACATACCAATTGATGCAAATACCAAACCAAAAAGCGGTAAGGTTAAAATTATTATTAAAAAACTTAAGTTTTTTATCAGCCCAAAACAATACAGGACCAAAATTACAATAATTGCATATAACGTTCCCCTAAATGCTCCCCAAAGCATTTCCCCAAAAACGATGTCTTTAATTGTAGCGTTTGTAGATAACCATGCTGTATATATGTTTTCATAATACATTCTTACGAAGGCGTTGTAAGTTGTTTCAAAAAATGAACCGTATAAAACGCTTATAACAACCATTGCAGGCGCTATAAATTCAATGTAGGGTAGGCCATCAACATTTGAGATAAATTTTCCTATACCGAAACCAAAGGCTAAAAGAAAAAGCAATGGATCTATGCCGCTTATCAACGTGCCCCAAGCACGCTTTTTAAACGAAATAATATTTCTTTTGAATATTATTAAAGATGGTGTCAAAGCCTTTCTCCAGTAAGATATAGGAAGAGGTCATCAAGAGTAGTCTCTCTTATTGCAGATGGATCTATTTTTTTTAACTTTAAATTCGAGATTAGACTTTCTTTGTTTGACGTGAAAATAAAGGTTTTATCTTCATAAATATAGCTTTTGTAGCCATCTATAGATATCTTTTCCTTCATCTCAAATACAAAGTTTTCAAGCATATTTTTTATGAGATCCTGCGGTTTTCCGTTTAAAATCAATTTACCATTATTTATAAAGGCAATCTTGTCTGCTAGAAAGCTTGCTTCTTCCATATAGTGTGTGGTAAAAATTGTTGATACGTTTTGAGATTTTAGCTCGATTACTATATTCCAAAACTGTCTTCTGATAGCTGGATCAAGGCCTATAGTAGGTTCATCCAGAATTAATAGTTTTGGGTTGGTCAAAAGCGCCCTTAAAAGCATTATCTTTCTTTTTGTACCGCCAGAGAGATTTCTTATGTCCTCGTGTTGATACTTATCAAGTCCGAATTTCTGAAGCAGATTTAAAGATCTCTCTTTAGCAATTTTTGTGTTTAGGCCGCATAGTTCTGAGTGTATTATAAGATTTTCAAGTACGTTTATGTCTTGATCTAAATTGTTTTCTTGAGGGACTAAACCAATTTTATTTTTTATTTTTTTAAACTCATCTATGCTTCTTCCAAAGATTTTTATCTCTCCTGAGTCAGCTTTGGAAAAACCAGATATTATTTTTGTAAGCGTGGTCTTTCCTGAACCGTTTGGCCCAATGAGAGAGAGTATCTGTCCTTCTTCCAACGAGAAACTAACCCCCTCAAGGACTTTTAGTCTTTTGTAGTATTTTGTTAGCGATTCAATTTTAATAACGCTCATCTAATTTTAAATACTTCTTATAGTGTTGTTTGATGTAAATAGCCGCAAAATGTATTCACTTGACAAAGTGGATTGTATATTAAAAAGCTTTAGTCGTAAGATAGACGAATTTTTTCGTTGGTTAAGGTTAGCTTCATTATTTCGCGCCATTCTTGGGTATCGTATGTCCACAATTTTGAGTGTGTTTTAAGGTATTTTTCCGGAATAGGATGGGTACCTATTGCTACTGGGATATTATATTTTTCTTCTATAAAAGATTTGAAGTAATTGATGTACGGACATGGGGGATATCCTACGATAAGTCCAGTTGCAAGGTGAATCGCATTGACGCCATTTTTAATCATTTCTTCAGGTGCATATTCAATATTCCCACCCGGGCAACCTCCGCACGATGTATATCCAGCAATCTCAACTTCTTTGTCCTTGTAGATCGAGAATGCACCTTCTCTGTTTTGCAGTGATCTAAAGCACTTGCCTCCAGCACAAGATCTGTAGCGATCACAAATAATTATTCCAACCCTTACTTTGTCGCTCATTTTTACTTCCCTAAAAATTTATTTTTTTGATTTTTATTCTAAAAAAATAAAATGGTGCCGGGGGTGGGACTCGAACCCACACGGGGGATGCCCGACGGATTTTAAGTCCGTTGCGTCTGCCATTTCGCCACCCCGGCATTTGTTTTGGAGGCGACGCCCAGATTCGAACTGGGGAATGAGGGCTTTGCAGGCCCTTGCCTTACCGCTTGGCCACGTCGCCATATTAACTGGAGCGGGCGAAGGGGCTCGAACCCTCAACCCTCGGCTTGGGAAGCCGATGCTCTACCGTTGAGCTACGCCCGCTAAGACCCACTTAGCGTATTTGAATTATATCAGATTATTTCATATTTGCAAATGTTATTCTGGATTTTCTTTGTTTACATTATTAAAATAAATTTCTAATACCTTTTCTCTTGTGACCATGCCCAGTAGCACGTTTTTATCTACAACAGGCAAAAAAGATATGTCGTTCTTATACATTAAAGATAGGGCATCGTAAAGGCTATCTTCCGAAGATATTGTTATCGCAGGTGAGTTCATTATATCTACAATTTTTTTGTCTCTTCCTCTCTCACAGTTGTTTAATACATCCTGATTACAAACGACGCCAATTAATGAATTGTTTTGAGCCGAGCAAACAGGCATTCCTGATATCTTGAATTTTTTTAAAGTTTCTGCGGCATCTTTTATACTGTCTTCCTCAGTTACAATAGGGGCATCTTTTATTAATATCTCTTTTATTTTTATCTTGCCAAGAATAGGCTTATAGTAGTCAAATTTGTGGGCTGGAGATTCGGATGGCGATTTTACCTGGCTTTTATACATAGTATTTTTACCAACTATGACGTATGATATGGCAACTGCTATCATTGCGGGAATCGTTAAGGCATATCCGCCTGTCATTTCGCTAACCATAAACATTACTGCAAGCGGACATCTTGCTACTCCTCCAAACAGTGCCATCATACCTATAACCATAAAAACCTCTGGTATATGTGAGACGTGAAGAGGTGACAAGCTAATAATCTTCCACAATGCAAGTCCTACCATACTGCCAATAAATAATCCTGGCGCAAAAACACCTCCGCTCCCGCCTGAACCAATTGTCAAAGAAGTTGCAATTATTTTTAGAAAAATTATAGCTATTACAATCTCCAATGGAATTGAGCTGTTCATCCCTATTTGAATCCAACCATAGCCCATGCTAAGAATTTGCGGATACATCATGCCTATTAGCCCAACCAATAAACCTCCTATTGCAGGCTTTAACATGTTGGGAATCTTTATTTTCTTAAACAATGCTGCTGTGCCATAAAAAGTTTTTGTGGATAGAATTCCGATGAGACCACACAATAAACCAAGAATTGCAAAATAAACAAGACTTTGGGGTGAAAAGGTGTAGTCACTGGGAAATTGGCCAAATATTGGGGTGTATCCTACATAAGAAGCAAATATTACATATCCTATCAAGGACGCAACGAAAGATGGTATAAGGGCGTCTATCTCGAATCCGTCTAAATAAAGTATTTCGGTGCTCAGGAGAGCTCCGCCAAGTGGGGCTTTGAAAATTGAACCTATTCCTGCGCCTATCCCAACTACTACCGCAAGTCGTCTATCCTTAACGCTCAAATTTAAGCTTTGTGCTACTATTGAGCCTATTCCTGCCGCTATTTGTGCTGTGGGGCCCTCTCTTCCTGCACTGCCTCCACTTCCAATTGTTATTGCCGATGCAATTGTTTTTATAAGGGGGATGCGTTTTCGTATTATCCCCTTTTTGTTGTGAAATGCGTCGATTGCTGCGTCTGTGCCATGTCCCTCTGCTTCTGGTGCGAACTTATAAACCAAGAAGCCGCTTAAAAGACCACCAATTGTAGTAGATACTGGAATCATCCAATACCTTAATATAGGAACTATTTTTGTAACCCCTTCTCCTGCAGGAGAAGGGGGATAGCAGCCTGCACCGAGACCTAGAAATAAATACGTGCAAAACTGTATAGCGCTGTAGAAAAATATTGCGCCTAGCCCGCCAGCAATCCCAATTATGACACTTAAGAATCCCCACTTCTTTATATATTGGATTTGTTCCTCGTCCATATCAATCAGTCTGTTCAAAAGTGTCTCCTAAATTATTCTAAAAACTTTGAGATTAAACTTTCCCTTTCGTTTTGGCTTTTGTTTAATATGCTCTCGACATCGCTTTTGTCTATTTTCTCATAGGATTCTGTAAATGACTGTCCCAACTTTTTTATCTTTCTGATAAAGTACTCTTCTTCTCCTTCATCAAACATTATTGATTTGAATTTTGGGTTTAATACTTTTGTAATTTGAATTTCGCTGCTTTCGCTGTTTTTATAAGATAAGATTATCTCTTCTTTAAAAGGATTTTGTAGATCCCTGAAAAGATTTCCCTCAGTAGCGTGAAGGAGGGCCTCTTTGAAATCTACTTCGTGCTTTTTCTCAACATTCTCGTGTCTAACGTTAAAATATGCTCTTTCGCTTTCAAGATCGATTTGCATATTTACTATGTACGGTTTATCTGGTATTCCAATATCTAATTTCCATTCTTTATGCGCGACCCTACCCTCAAAATTCCATCCATAGGTTTTTAGCTTTTCAATATTTGTCATTGTTTCGCTCCTTAAAAAAACAACCCGAGAAGGATATCTCGGGTTGTTGAAAGTTTTTTGCAAATATTAAACCTTAAACTTCTTCACCTCATCAGATATCTTTTCCGTGTTCCCTATAAGATTTCTCGAGATCTCTTCGAACTCTTTTACTATTTTATCACTTTCTTCTGTGGTAGATGCGAGCTCTTGTGCTGAGGCTGATGACTCTTCTGATATTGCAGCAAGGCTTTCTATTTCGTTGGATATGTCTTTTGATGATGCAGCCATCTCTTGTGCTGAGGCAGTGTACTCTTCTGATAGGGCAGCAAGGTTGCTAACGTTTAGGTTTACCGTTGATAGGTTGGCAATTAGCTGTACTCCTATCTTTTCTCTCTCATTCAAGAGAGATCCTATCTTGTCTATAGATGTGAGTATTGCCTGGAAAGTCTTTGACGTAGACTCAGAGGCTTCTAATCCTGTGGTTACGTCGTTTAAGGTATCTTGCATAGAGTTCATTGCGTTTCTTGTCTCTTTGTTTGTTTCTCCTATTATTAGAGCTATCTCATTTGCAGCTTTTTGAGATTCCTCTGCTAACTTTCTTACTTCATCTGCAACTACAGCAAATCCTCTTCCCGCATCTCCTGCTCTTGCAGCTTCTATTGCAGCGTTTAGAGCTAAGAGGTTTGTCTGGTCTGAGATGTTTGATATAAGATCCACTATCTTTCCAATATCCTCAGATCTCCTGCTAAGAGATTGTATTACCTCTGCCAGCTTCTTTACAGATGTAAGGCTCTTGTGAGAGCTCTCATTTGTCTTCGTCATAAGGATATTGCCTTCCTGAGCCTTGTCCTTCATCGACACAGACAGATCTGTGAGGTCTTTGTTACTCTTCTTTGTCTCTTCCATAATTGAGTTTATCTGATCGGTCATCTGGGCAATCTGTTCTGTATTGTTTGCCTGTTCTTCTGCTCCCTTTGCGATTGCCTGAGTAGTGCTTGAGAAGGTATTTACTTTATTAGAGAGCGTCTGAGCTATCTTTGATATCTCCTCTGCTCCGTGTGCAGTATTCGAAGCTGCC
>JAJXTU010000094.1 GCA_021783475.1 bacterium | reverse complement strand
TTCGCCTGAAATAGAGAGCAAAGTTAAAAGTATCTCAGATAGAGAGAGGCTGAAAAATATAATGAAAGCTATGTTTAAGATTAACAGTATAAAAGAGCTTGAGGATTTGCTATAGGTTTTGGTTCATCGATCTGTATTATCCCTATTTTCAAGCTTCTCTTGCTTATAAGTTAAAGAAGTGTAAGGTTCGGCTTTTTCTTCCATAGTTTTTTATCCTGTTGACTGATTATCGATGAACTCACATTCCATTTCACAGCCCACAAATTTTTTCCCCATGTTTATAGAAACGAATGCGTTTGTCCCTCTTACAAAAAAATAAATCGAAAATAAAACTAATCTTTTAACTCTCGAATTTCCATTCCAGTATTTTGTTTTTCGTAAAAAAACGTGAGTTTTATCTTAATATGCTTAATTTTTTTATTTTATATGAAATAAAATTTGATATTATATTCTTATGTTAAAATAGAGTGTTAATTTTTCTTTATAGATTAAGGAGAGAATATTGAACTACAAAGCGCCCAAAGGAACCTTTGATATTTTCGGTAAAAAAGCCATAACTTACGAAAAGATAGAAAATACTGGCAAAAAAATTATGAACCTCTATGGCTTTTCGCAGATAAGAACACCAATTTTCGAGGATGCAGGGCTTTTTACAAGAAGCCTTGGCGAGACATCAGATGTAGTACAGAAAGAGATGTACATATTTAAGGATAAGGGAGACAGACTTTTAGCTCTAAGACCAGAGGGCACAGCCCCCGTAATAAGGTCAATAATAGAAAACAACCTTGCCCAAAATAACTCAGTAAAACTTTTCTACACAGGCCAGATGTTCAGATATGAAAGGCCTCAAGCAGGCAGATTTAGACAGTTTCACCAATTCGGAGCGGAGATTGTCGGTACGCAGGATCCTATTTCCGACTTTGAAATTATCGACTCTTCCACAAAGATATTAAAAGAGCTATGCATAGAATATGAATTACACCTTAACTCTGTAGGCTGTAAGGATTGCAGGCCTACATATAGAGAAGTCTTACTTGCGTTCCTCAAAGATCACGTTAGCGAGCTATGTGAGAACTGCAAAACCCGAATGTATAAAAATCCATTGAGAGTTTTAGACTGCAAAGAAGAACAGTGTAAGCTGGTTACATCAAATGCACCCAAGATCACAGATTATCTGTGCGAAGACTGCAAGACTCACTTTGAAAAGCTGCGAAACTATCTTAAGAAATTTAAAATCGACTACATCCTAAATCCTCGACTTGTGAGAGGACTTGATTATTATACAAAAACTGCATTTGAAGCTCTAAATTTCTCTCTTGGCTCACAAAACGCAGTGTTAGGCGGAGGAAGATATGATGGCCTTGCAGAAGAGCTCGGAGGAAAGAATCTGCCTGGAGTAGGGTTTGCCTCAGGGATAGAGAGATTGGTTGCTATCTTAGAAAAGTCTGATAAAGATTTTGAAAAAGAACATAAGTTTATGATAATTCCCATAACAAGCGATGAATTTGAATACGCTTTAGATCTCTTGGTAGAATTAAGAAATTTTGTAAGCACTCTATTCCCATACGATTATAAGAACTTGAAATCAGCTATGAAGCTTGCAGCCAAATCAGATTGTGACTACGTAGTATTAATAGGCCCAGATGAAATAAAAGATAACCAAATAAGCATAAAAAATCTTGAAAGCGGTCTTCAGAAGAGCTTTCCTAAAGTTGAATTTTTAAATATTATAAATAATGAGAGGTGTAACTTTGGCTTATAGAACGCACACGCTAAAAGAGGTAGACAAATCCCTTGAAAATAAGACTATTACAATATGCGGCTGGGTAAACAAAAGACGCGACCATGGAAATCTGATATTTCTTGACATTAGAGACAGATATTCTCTATTGCAAGTTGTGGTAGACCCAGAAAACAAAAACACCTTTAAGATAGCAGAAGAAATTAGATCTGAATACGTGTTGCAAATAACCGGAGACCTCAGGAGAAGGCCTGCAGGCACAGAAAACACAAAAATATCAACTGGCGAATTTGAATTAGCCGCAAGCGATATAAAGATATTAAACAAATCGAAGGTGCCGCCATTTTCTATCTCAGACGAACAGAAAGATTATGACG
The DNA here is from genome assembly GCA_021783475.1 of bacterium. GTDB lineage: Bacteria > Thermodesulfobiota > Thermodesulfobiia > Thermodesulfobiales > Thermodesulfobiaceae > Thermodesulfobium. The sequence continues at coordinate 3,480 of JAJXTU010000094.1, read as the reverse complement.
AAAAATTAGGATTAAAGTATAGATACCTTGATCTCAGAAGATCTGAAAAAAAGGCACAGCTTATAAAAAGGCATATGATAACCAATATCATAAGAAATCACTTTGTAGAAAACGATTTTCTTGAGATAGAGACACCCTATCTTACTAAAAGCACCCCAGAGGGCGCCAGGGACTTTCTCGTGCCATCCAGGCTTCAGCCAGGCTCTTTCTATGCCCTGCCACAATCACCTCAGCTCTTCAAGCAAATTTTGATGGTAAGCGGATTTGATAGGTATTTTCAGATAGTGAGGTGCTTTAGAGACGAAGACCTAAGAGCTGACAGGCAGCCAGAATTTACCCAGGTAGATGTCGAGATGTCTTTCATTGAGCCATCTGACATAATGGGCATCACAGAAGATCTCTTTAGAAAGCTGAACTCTAAATTCGAAATTGAATGTAACTACCCTATACAGACAATGAAATACGACGACGCTATGAATAGGTTTGGGACAGATAGGCCAGACCTCAGAAATCCCCTTGAAATATGCGATTTCACTGAAATTTTAAAAAATACGCAGCTAAAAATATTTAGAACTGTAATCGAGAAGGGCGGACACATCAAGGGCTTTATATTAAAAAATAGTCAGTGCAGCCCCACGAGACCGATACTTGAAAAGATAAACAATATGGCAAAAGATTTTGGGCTCCCAGGCATTGCATGGATACTATTTGACGGTTCTGAGATAAGATCTCCAATAGCAAAGTTTTTATCTGAAGATGAGATAAGCTCTTTCAAAAAGACATTTGACCTTGGCGACAAAGATGCCATACTCCTTGCTGCAGGTAAGGGCGGCCTTTTGCAGTCTCTTGGCTCACTAAGGATATTTCTTGGGAATGAGTTTAATTTAGTAAATGAAGGCGAATTTAAATACCTGTGGGTTGTAGACTTTCCCTTGTTTGAATACGACGAAAAAGAGAAAAGGCTAAACTCAGTTCATCATCCATTTACTGCCCCACACCCAGAAGACCTGGAAAAGTTAGACACAGATCCCCTTTCTGTTCGCTCCCTTGCCTATGACATCGTTCTAAACGGAAATGAATTAGGCGGCGGCAGTATCAGAATAAACAATACCGATTTGCAAAGCAAGATATTTAAGCTACTCGACATTTCGCCTGAAGAGGCACAAATAAAATTCGGTTTTCTTCTAGAAGCATTAGAATACGGCGCCCCTCCACACGGAGGAATTGCTCTCGGGCTCGACAGAATAACTATGCTCTTTACTGGAGCAAAGTCTCTAAGAGACGTCATAGCCTTTCCAAAGACCCAAAGCGGAACCTGCCTTCTTACCGATGCACCGTCACAGGTGGACAGAAAGCAGCTCGATGAATTGTCTATCTCTGTGAATATAAAGGAAGAACAGCTTGGCTAACTATTTCTTAATATAGTCTTCGGCCATCTCGATAGCCCTTCTCAGAAGAGAAACATCTTCTGAATAATCGATTATCGTTGATGGGGTTTTGTCCTCTAATATCAAGGTGCTGTCATCAGAAAATGTTTTATATTCCAGCATCCTGGTAGGTAACAAGATATCTTTTATATCTGTAGAATATCTCTTCAGGCTTTTAATAACGTCCTTGTCAAAGTGTATCTCGCTTAGAACCCAGAATTTCATAGTGTGATCGCTTTTATCATAGACCACGCTATCAGCATCCACATAATCTTTTCTGACCTCTCCCGATGAAAGTGTCAGTGTCCCAACATATTGCCAGCTGGTAGCAAGTGCAAAATCTGATTTCGAAAAAGAAAATATTATTGCAAAACCTATTATTAGAAGAAGTTTAGCTCTCATAGAATCTTCATCCCTCCTAAATTTGGCATATTATTATTATATAACACAAAAAAAGCCCCCCTGATTTCTCAGGGGGGCTAAAAAAACTTTTTAGAATTTTACGTCCATCTGAATATAATATCTTTGATCCTTGTCCACTTGATCTGGATTAAATGTCCAATAAAAAGGAACAGGTTCTTTCGAAGGTATATAGCTTGTATTATAAGGTTTCTTGCCCTTCCAGTAGTCGTAGTTAAAGGTTAAGGTTGCGTTATTTGCAACAGGAAGGGTGTAATAGACGTTGTAGTAATCCTTGTAATCCGTAGACATCATAGTGTTTAATATCATAGGGTTGTACCATTTGTTATTGCCAAACCAGAAGTCCCCTGTGAGGGTTCCCACAGGAAAGGGAATGGTTGCCCCAACTCTAAATGCCCCACCATTTACATTGTGCGTACCAAAAGATTCATTAGAAAAGCCAACATCAAACATCCCTGCCGAAGTGCCATTGTATCCTGCCCACATATCTACGCCATAAAAGTTCCAATTTGCAATTAAAGCCCACCAATTGTAATTGGTATACCCAGCATTAGTATACCCATAATTAGACAAAGGTACATAAAAATTTGTTGGATAACCTCCAGGCACAGGAATACCTATAAATGAATAAGCCCCAAGAATTCCACCGCGATATATTGCATTTTTAATCGTTCCATAGTCAGCTTCCAGATTGAATGCGTTAAAAGGCTTTGTTTTAAGATTAAAAATATATGCGTCTTTGTCATTTAAACCGTTTGACTGATCCGCTGACGTCACGAGCCCACCATCAAAGAGCTTTACCCACGCAGCAGAAAATGAGGTTGAGGGAAGCATATTGCTAAGATCAAATATTGCCATAGCACCTTCTGTCCCCGTGTCCATAAATAAATTGTTATAGTATGCGCCTGTATCCATAGTAGGCAGTCTACCGAGTACGAAGGTAACAGGATATGGATTTAGCGTCCATGTAATATAAGATCTCTCTACATAAAGCGTGTTACTATCGTCGTTGTAACCCGATGTAGAAGAAGTAAGAAAGTTAGAGTAGTCTCCATTTGAGTTTACACCAGCATTTTTCTCCATAGTAAGCCTTGCATTAAAGCTTATGTTGTCAGCAACTGGCGCTGATACGTTTAATCTCAACCTATAACGCATAAATGTATTATTTTTTTGATCTTGTGGGGCGCCTCCTGCTGAAATCGTTTCATAAAGTTTACCGATCATACCTCCAAATGAGCTGCCTGTTGTCGTAAAAGGAGTGTCATTAGACTCATTATAATACTGAACTCCTGGTTGGACTATGTATGGTGAAGCTACAAGATAAAGGGATGCGTTCGTAATATCACTATTGCCTAATTCAACTCCAGATAGACCATAAAATGTTTTCTTCTCGCTGCCAAGTCGAAATCTTGCATCTCCTGTGAAGTTCACAGTGTCAAGAGCTGCTTTTTTCTCAAGTGCTGCAACTCTGACATTTAGAGAGGCTAGCTCTGACTTAAACTCCTCAGCTAACTTCATAAGTGTTGCAATGTCAGTTGCATTAAGCTCTATCTTTTGATCCTGAGCGTTTTGGCCTTTTTCATACATATCGAGCATTCTTGCAACTACCATTGCAATCTCATAAATATTGGCA
>JAJXTU010000024.1 GCA_021783475.1 bacterium | reverse complement strand
CTTATATCCAGATTGTCAAGATCGACTTTATTTTTACAAAAAAATCTATACCCAATAAAATCTATAATTTTTTTTATAGGAGTCATTTTGGAGTTTGGATTTAGATATGTAATTTTTCTGTTTATGAATTTATCCATTCTGGTTTTCCCATTTTCCCTCTGATTCCATCAAAAACTGCTATTAAGAGAAACCTTATTCTCTTAAACTTTTCATCGTCATAAACAATTATTCCAAGTATCAGCCTTAGTATAAGATAAGAATTTAGAATAAGAAATAAATAAAAATAAAAAGTTCCAAAAAATTTTTTAGTAAAATAAATTCTATTTCTCAAGTGTAAGCAAGGAGTCTGCATAAATCTTTTAAAATTATTCCTTAAGCTCTTTCTTCCGAAGAAGCTCTTTATAACCCCATTGCCAGTACTTGCACCAACTTTATGATATATTACAGATTTACAACAGCAGATAATCTTCCAACTGCATTTCCTAACCATAAAACAAAAGTCGTCTTCTTCTACCTGCATAAAATATTTTTCATCAAACAGCCCAGCATCACTTAAACACTCTTTTCTTATCACCATACTTGCACCAAATAATGCACCTTCAATTTCAAAGCTTTTTCTGAAATTTTGAGAGTCTTTAGTGTTAAAAGATATCCATTTAAAAGAGTTATTATCCCAGGGTATTATTTTGTTACTACCGCACAATGCTTGAACAGTATCTGTATGGTGATAATATATTATTTTCGATCCTACCAAGCCAATTTTATTGTCACTATCAAATATTTTCAAAGCATGAGTAAGAGCATTATTATCTACCACAGTGTCATTATTTAAAAACCAAAGAAAATCTGCATCGCCCTTCCTTAGTGCATACTTAATGCCCAGATTGTTACCAAATGAAAAGCCACCGTTATAGCTCGATTGTATAAAAATCAAGCCATCGTCATTAAGATCTTTCTTGCTTTCAAACTCAGTGTCTTTATAAAGGGTATATCGAACTGGCTTTGAGACAGGAGGAAAAGAGAGCTTTCTAAGAGAATTATCAGGATCTACCCAAATATCTAATCCCCCTTCAGCCCATAACTTGAGATATTCGACAGAATCATTTAAAGAATGATTGTCTATGACGATTATCTGAAAGTTTGAGTAGTTTAGCTTAAATAGGCTCTCAATACACTCAATGGTGTCGTACCAATTGTTGTAGTTTATAAGTATGATGTAAATCTTATTAATTTTTTGCTCCCCTTATACCAAGCATTGTTCTCACTACACCAGGTGTTCCAGGTGGCACAAGCCCAACTCTATCTCCAGGTCTGATCTTTTCCTTCAACCCACAGGTATTGTGATTTATAAAAATAGCCTCCACATCGTCTTCGCTAAGATTTAATAATTTTAGAAGTTCATATCCATCAATTTCTCTATCCAGATCTAAGATATAAGGCTGATCCCAACCTCTATCCTTGAAAAACTTATATAACCCTGCAAAAGCCCTAATCTCGATATTATTTTTATTCACAGCCCACCTCGGAAAATAAAGAAAATAAGTTTAACAAATATACAGTATATAATATTTTGCTTTAAATATTCATTAGCACAATAATTGTTATTTATTTTTAAGATATTAGAGAACAAATGCGATACTTAACTGACAAAACGAAAACTTAATTTGACAATAAATTATTTTTAATATATATTTAATCACGTGTTTTTATTATAAATTTAACTATTACAAGGGAGTATAAAATTTATGAATATTATCCATGCTATTATACTGGGCATTGTCGAAGGCGTGCTGGAATTCCTACCTGTTTCTGCTGCTGGGAACCTTACTCTTGTGGGGAGGCTCCTGTCAATTCCCTCGTCTGATTTTATAAAGATATATGAAATAGTTATGCAGCTTGGTGCAGTCATTGCTGTTTTGATCCTGTATGCCAAAAGACTTTTAGTCGATCATGAAACTATAAAAAAGATAATTGTCGCCTTCATCCCTACGGGAGTTATAGGGCTGTTAGTCTATAAAATAGTTAAAAACTTTCTTTTATATAACGATACAATTACAGTATTTTCTCTCATTGTCGGCGGCATAGTTATACTTCTCGTCGAATACAAGAAGATAAAACCTTCTACAGTAAGCATTTCAAATATCAGCTACAAGCAGGCCATAGCAATCGGATTTATTCAAACCCTTGCCTTTATACCCGGAGTATCACGTTCTGGAGCTACAATTGTTGGCGCTATGTTGTTGGGGATTGAAAGAAAGGCAGCAGTAGAGTTCTCTTTCTTGCTTGCTATTCCTACAATCTTAGCAGCAGGTTCATACGCGCTCTTAAAGGATCACTCAGCTCTTGCAGGAGCGAACCTTTTACCAATGGCAGTTAGTTTTATAACAGCACTAATATTCGCAATAATATCAGTAAAAACATTTTTGAAGTTTATCTCATCAAACAATCTAAAACCTTTTGGATTTTATAGAATAATAGTTGGGGTGCTCTACTCAGTCTTCAGATAAGCTAAATATGAATAGTCACCAATATATTTAACGCAATACTGATTATTGCAGTAACAAGAATTACCCACACAGGACTGACCTTAAATGACAGTGCAGTAAATGAAGCTGCTAATATAATAAGCTGTTTAATATCCCAGCTAATCAGAGTCGCAAATGTAAAGGTAACGTTTATCAATAACCCAACAAAAGAGCTCAATATGCTCATAATAATTCTTTGAAATATCCAGAAATTCTTCAATTTGCTAAATATAGGCTCTACTGCGACGAGGACAATCAAGGCAGGTAGATAGATGCTGACCATTGCGACCACCGCACCTAAAATTCCAAATATCACAAAACCTATAAATACTGATACCATACCAGGACCTGGAGTAACCCTTCCAAATATCATACCATCGAGAAAGGTCTGAGGAGAAATCAAGTGATATTTTTCTACTATCTCCTTAAACATCAGTGAAGTCCCAGAATAACCGCTTCCAAAAGATACTATGCTTATTTTTACAAAAGTAGTAGATAGATTATAGAGATTTTTGCTATAGAAAAATGAAAACAACAGAACTGATACTAAAATTAAGAGCATTAATAAAATCGATTTCAAATTTTTAAATACAGCATATTTACCTTCAACGTTATCTAATTTTAGATTTACCTTAACATTATTAAAAAGGAATAGTCCTAAGATCGCTGAAAGAAAAATTGTCATAAATGAGCTAAATTTTAGCCAAAAAAGTATAGTACCAATTATAGCTATAAGAAAAGACCTTGAGTTTTTTATATTCATTTTTCCTATGACGAAGGAAGCTTGAATCATAAGTGCTACCACCACCGTCTGAAGGTTAATAAATATGTCCTTTGTAAAATCTGAGCCCTTTGTAAGGATATAAAAATAAGAGAAAAAGATAATAAATAAAAATGAAGGCGTCATAAAACCTACCAGGCTAACAGCAGAGCCAGAAATTCCGCGTAACTTCAACCCAATATAACTGCAAAGCTGAATTATAGTAGCACCAGGAATGGTTTGACAAAGAGCGAGCCCTTCCATAAATTCCCTATCGCTAAACCATTGTTTGTCTTTAACAATCTTTTTATTTATATTTACGATCATCAGTAAACCGCCAAAAGCAGTCAAACCGAGATATAAGAAAGTCTTGAATATCTCCTTTAAATCTGGGGATGTAGGTTCAGGATTATCTAAAAATTCCAAATTATTTTGAGATATATTAAACCCTCAATTCGACATTTTATTTTTAAATATATTAACACTTTATTTAAATTTTAATTACCGATTAAAAAAAGAGGGCGAAGTTTCACGCCCTCAGAGGTTCTAACGTAGAGAATATTTTAGTGATGCCATTCGTAATAGCCGTGATTATAGTAATGTTCATGATGGTGATGATGATACCAATACCAATCATGATGGCAGTTACAATTGTTATCAGGAGTTAAAATAATCTCTACACCGGTGTTTACAGTTCCAGGTAAGATGTTTGCAAAAGATTTCTGTGCAGGAACGAAAAGCATCAGCGAAAAAATCATGATACCTAAAAATGTAACAATAAACCCTTTCATCTTATTTCACCCTCTTTTATTTTTATTATTTTTTTTAAAAGAAACCACCAAGTTCACAACTTATCTTATGGTGAATGCTGCCAGCCATTGTTGTTATAATAGTCATGATGATGATGGTGCTCATCATGATGGTGGTGATGATGATGATCATGATGATGATCATTGTTATGGTGATCATCTTTTTGCTGATAAGCAGGATTTGATTGCCAACCAGAATGCTGTTGATTTTGATTATTGGAATTCTGTTGCCATTGATTGTTTGAGTTCTGCTGATTCTGCTGATTTTGGTTATAATATTGCTGATGCTGATTTGAATATTGGCCGCTATTATTGCCCTGCCAATTCGCAGCATAAGAAAAAGTTGCAGGCACAGTTATCATGATAGAAAACGCCATCATTACAAAAAAAGCAAAAAATGCTTTTTTCATTTTTCGTTACCTCCTAAGATTTATTTAGACATACTTTAAATACGCTAAAAAAATCATAAGGTAACAAAAAGATTATTTTTTATAGCAGCTAAAATTATAAATACCCAGTCTGTAAGATTCTTCATAAATATTTACTGCATGTTCCTTATCAGAATAATAAATACACTGCGATTTCAGATTTGAATCGTATTTAATGAGATTTCTAATCCCATTTGGCATTGCAATAGAGAAAATAGTTAATGAAAGGACTAAAGCAAAAACATAAAAATATTTATTAGGTTTTTTGTCTCTATCAGATAACATCGATAAATAATCGCAAGAGAGCAAAATAATCGGATACATAGTATATCTTGAGCTCAAAGCCTGCCAGATACCAAAATGAACTCTATCAATAGCTACAGCAAGTGCAGTAAGCGTCACAGACAACAGGATCAATATTTGGAATTCGCATCGCTTTTTAAAAGCTATATAAATTGAGCAAAGAAGAAAGACCAAGCCAACTATATATTCATACCTTGTTAAAACCTTAATATTACCAATAAAGTTTAGAACATAAATTAATATATCAGAGAAGTGTTTGAGAAAATATGAAAATGAAACACTTGACATGAATTGATAGTTAAAAAATATAAAATAAAAATATGCGTTAATTAAAAATAAAATGCTTGTAACGATTGCCTCTTTATTTCTTCTCTTAAAAAAGAGATAAATTACAGCAGGTATATAGAAAATAAGTCCTCCTCCACCAGTCCATACCCCTAAAAGGAGAAAAAATTGATATAAAAGTGCATTCTTAATTGAAAATTTATAAATTAAAAAATAATACGAGAGCAGCAAAAATAGTACTTGATAGTATTGCTGGATTGACGCCATCGACCATGACATTAATGTGTGCGTTAAAAATGAAAAAAATATAATCGAAATGGGTAGAAGATACTTGAAATTATTAAATTTCTTTTTGTAAAGCTTATAAATTACGAAAAATGATAATACCCAGCCAAGATTGCCTATGATAGAAAGTACATAAAAGTTTGCTTTACCCATAATATAGTATTGCAACAGTTCAACTACTCTATTGAAAAATATCCTGTGTTCATTGTGCTGAGAGAACAAAATCCAAATTTTCTCGCCAAGATTATTGCTAGTAACGAATTTGTTTAGAAATCCTAAAACTGCATCGTAGTCATCATCAGCAGGAATGTTTATAGAAAAAATTAAAACTGCTGAGATATAAATTGCTATTGGGAATAAGACCAACAATAAATAAACTTTATCCATAAACTCATCTGCAAAACTAAATTTCTTAAAAATATCTTTTAAGTATTGCATACACATACCATTTAATATATTTTGGAAGCCATCTAAAAAGCTTAAAGTTAGACTTGCCTTCAGATCTGTCTTTCCAGGTAGAAGGAACTTCAGTTATCCTACCACCGTTTAAGAATGTCTTTACAGTAATCTCCATGCCTATCTCAAAGCCGCCAGTACTCTCTATGTTTATCCTTTTTAGAGCATTTCTGCTGTACATCTTGAAGCTATTCGTTACGTCGTGTGTAGGTATGCCTATAAGGTAGTGAAGGCTGATGCCTGCCAATCTGGACATAAGGCCTTTAAGCTTTGGTCCGCCAAACTGAGCTCCGCCTTTCATATACCTTGAACCGCAGACCACATCATATCCATTTTTAATCAAGTCAAACATCCTGTCTGCTACAGATAAGTCATCAGATAGATCTGCCATCACTACCAGGACTGCATCTTCAGTGGACTCTTCTATGCCTGTCTTTATAGCATTCAGGGCACCTTTACCATATTTATTTTTCAAAAGGGATATTTTGTAATCCTTTAAGTTAACGCTTTCTAGAGCCTTTAGGGTAGTGTCCTCATCAAAGTCATAAACAATATAAACCTTGTTGTAAGACTTTATCTTGTCCTTTATTTCACCAAGGGTTTTAAGGATGTTGTCCCCTTCGTTGTAAACGGGGACAACAATTCCTAAGGTTATTTCTCGACTCAATTAAATCTTACCAAGCTCAATCTGTTTTTGTATCCATGGGATTATCTCGTCTAAGGCATCTTCTAAGGTTACTTTTGTCTCAAAGTTTAGAAGTCTCTTTGCCTTGGATACGTCAGGAGACCTCTTCTGAACATCATAAGGAAATGGCTCATCAGATACGTATCTAAATGGTTTAGAGTCTTTGTGAACCTTTTGCCAGATAATCTGAGCTAGTTCAAGAACAGTATGGGCTTTAGGCGTGGATATGTTAAAGTCCTCATTTACAGCTTTTTCGCTTTCAATGCAATATCTAATGCCCCTTGCAAGGTCTCCTCCATAGGTATAGTGTCTTAGCTGATTGCCAGCTCCCAATATGTGAAGTGGATCTTGGCCCTTTAGGACCTTTTGGACTAGATCAGGTACTACGTGGCTCATAGCAAGCTTTACGTTTCCAGACATAATGCTCTCATCAGAGAGGGCTCTTCTCTCACCTGTTCCAATACAGTTAAATGGCCTTATGATAGTGTATGGCAATTTGTATTGCTCCCATGCACCCTGAGCAAAGTATTCACAGGCAAGCTTTTGAAAGCCGTAAGTAGATGATGGAGGGGGACATTTTCTCTCTTCTCCTTCTGGAGTAGGATATATAGAAGTATTTTCAAATACCATAGAGGATGACAATACGTTTATCTTCTTTAATTTTTTGTTCTTAAATGCCCATATAGCAGCGTCAAAGGTAGATGCTACTATCCTTTCGTTTTCAGCTAGTAGATCGTATGCAAACTTGTGAAAATATGATATCCCACCTATCATAGCAGCCCCTGCTACCACCTGATCACAGTCAGAGATTAGCTCCTTTAAGAGTTCTGTATCCTTTATATCTCCTTGTGTAAAATTATACTTTGGATTTGTATCATAGCTTTTGGACAGCTCACCGTATTTTGAAAAGTTATCTATCCCTACTACTTCATGACCGTTGTTCAAAAGCTCTTCTACCAGGTATCCTCCTACAAAGCCAGCAGATCCAGTTACAAGTATCTTCATTAAGTTAACCTCCTCTTTGATTTAAATCTATTTAGATTATTTTTTTTTAGTTAATTTTTTATTAGCTTCCTATTTTATATAAATTTTAGCTGAAATCACTTTTGTCTACTGTTCCAGGGGTCAATTAATATCTTTTCATCAGGTATATTTAACTTAGAGTATCTGCTGTGTGGACAGCCTATAAATATGATATCGCTTTTATCTATTAACTCATCTTCGGATAAAAATCTAGGATCCTTTATATATGGATCTGAGCAAAAGAGCGTGCAGTTCTCAAACTCTAATATGTGTTTTAGCTTGTATGCAAGAGACTCTCTCTTGTCATCGCTATCTGGCTTAAATGCCATACCCAGAATGCCTACTGATTTGTTCTCAAGAGATTCTCTTTGCTTTAGCTGCTCGACTATAAAGTAAGGCAACCCTTCGTTTACAAGCATAGCAGCATGCCCTAAGAAAAAGTTATTCTTGCTAAAGGCAGCAAGCTGCATAGTATCTTTAAAGAGGCAGGGTCCTGCTGTAAAGCCTGCCTTAGGAAAATTCTTTGCCCTCGGATAGTTATACACAATAGCGTCATATATCTTGTAGAAGTCAAGGTCATTTTGAGCGGCAATCTGATAGAACTGATTTGCAATAGAGAACTTTATATACCTATAGACGTTTGTAAAGAGCTTTGCTAATTCTGCCTCCATAAAGGAGAGTTTTATTACTTCTGATGTAATAGTCTTGAATAACTTTTCAGCCTCAGAAAATGATTCATCGTCATCAGATGAGATTATCTGAGGGAGGCTGGATATTTCAGCTATAGCATAGCCCTGAGCAATTCTTTCAGGGCAAAAGGATACCCTTGTCTTTAGGTTGTTCCTTCTAAGGTAGTCGACAATCTTTTCAGTAGTGCCAGGATATACCGTACTTCTCAAGATTATATGTTGTTCATCTGAAAAGAGATTTATAAATCTTGATAGAAAGTCTCTGAATAAGACGAAGTTAGGAGAAAGATGCTCATCTACTGGGGTTCCTATTACTATGACTATGAATTTCGAATCCTTAATTACACTTCTGTCTTCAGTAACGAAAAGCGTTTTATCAAGAGTAGTTTTTAATATTTCATCTGCACCGTATTCCATAAAGGGCATTACTTTATTCTTTACCAGATCTATTGAATCTTTATTTATGTCATACAGGATTGTTTTTAGATTTTTGTTTGCAAAAGATAAGCCTAAAGGTAGCCCTACATGACCTAAACCACCAACTATACATACGTCATACTGAAAGCTCAATTTACCCTCCATATTTAGTTAAGTAAGATTTTATCTCTTAAAGATTTCCCTATCGTACACTACATAATTTAACATTGATGCTATTCCAATTCCAATTGCAACGTTTAGCATATAGTTTAATTTAAAAAAGTAATCAAAAAAGGCAAAAGAAACAGTTCTGATGATAATTGCAAATGTGTTGGAAGAGTAGAAAAGAATTAATTGTTTTAAAAGCTTGTAGCCTTTTTCAAAAGCACAATCTCTCCATGTCCATGCCCTGTGTAAAAAGAATGCAAACAATATGCTCAAGATCAGGGCAATAAAGTTTGCAATATTTTTTAAAAAAGTAGAGTTCATCCTGAAAAAGTCTATAAAGACGTATATTAGAATGAAGTTAAAGGCAGCAGAGATTAAGCCTATCAGGATAAACCTGATTACCCTTTCTTTATGTGAGAGAAAAACCCTGTCAGCATTAAATTCTAAATCCTTAATATGAGCCTCCAATTGATTAGATCACAAACTAAAAAGAGATAACACGATTCATAATTATTCTACATTACTTTTCAATATTTAATTCTATTGGCTTAGATTCATAATAACCAGTTTCATCATAGTTTATTATTCTTAAGGTTAAAGTGTGTAAATTTAATGATTGAATTTTTGAATCAAGAAATTAATATCTTTAAATTTCACCTCAGAATTATAAAAAATTACATTATAGCTTTTATCATAATCTATGTTTATGCCTTTTGTAGCGATTTTAAAAGATTTTATTTTTAAAAGATTGTAGGCATTCCCACTCATTAAATCATTTAAATCGCTTTGATTTCTAATAAAATATTTTACGAAAAGGTGATCCATAGATACAGTAGGAATAAACCTATATGGACCAGCTATTAGATTATTTGAAAGCCTGAAAGATATGTATGTTTGACTAAGAGGTTTGTAAAGAATATCTATAATATGAGACATAAAGGTCGGATTAATATAAATATCCATAAAATCAGTGCTTGCAGGCAAATCTACCCATTGATTTAATTCAGTTTTTATACTTGATATCGAAGTTAAATTTAAATCATGGCATGAGCTTTTCCTTGCAAAAAGACTATATCTATTTCCAGCAATTTCAGTTCTATAACAAGACAAGATAGTCATAAAAGTATATGGTTCGGAAAATAAAGGATATCTGTTATCGATATCCTCAAATGTGTAAATTATTTTTTGTAAAGCCACATCGCTTAAAATTTGCTTTGCGTTTTGCTCATCAAGATATGGGGTATATACAGAATATGCTTGTGGGATAATTTGTGGGGTAAATTTAAAATTATAACCCTGAGACATCATAAGATCCCAGGGAATTATTGTAACTGGTTTATCTGAAATAGACTGAAGAATTGCAGGATCAATTTTAAATTGATTACGAATAGCGCTATCTGTTGACTGTTGAATTTCAATCCTTTTGTGTTTACTAAAACTTAGATTGATAAATTTAATAATGTTATTAACGCTATTAGCACCATTGATATTCATTGAACCACCAATAATATTAAAACAAAAGATAATTAAAAAAATAAAATTAATAAAACTATTAGACAAGTTCTTTCTTAAATAAAGAAAAATAGTAAAAGCTACTGTAATTAAACAATTCATAAAAAAGAGTAAAGCATGTCCGCCTCTTATACCAGGATCCTGTCTAACAAAGCCTTCTTTAAAAACAAGAAACAATAAGAGTAAAAGTAGAAAAAGTTGAGAAAAAAGAACTTTTTGCTTATTTTTATAAGAACTTAAAATTAAATAAATAAAGTATAAAAGTGTAGTTACTGCAGCTAATGTTTGCAAAATATTACCATTTAAAAACATTGCTGGAGTATATCCTTTTATTATTTCATATATTCCAATAAAAAGAGCAGGTAAATTAGATAAATTTTGTCCAATAAGTAGAAAAATAAGTATAAAAGCTAAGATAAATGAAAATAATCCGACAAAGCCTTGAATGAAAAATTTTTTACATTTGAAACTATATCCTATTAAAAAAGGAAATAATAGAAGAAATAATATTGCAAATGGAACAACGTTAAATTTGATAAGCGAACTAAATGCGAACAAAACTCCAGACAAGATATATCTTATCAAGATAATTTTATTATCTTTCACAAAATCAAGATTAAAAGTATCAATAATTATCAAGGTAGCCAGAAGGCAAAGAAGCATTGAGATAGGAATAGAAGATGATACTATGATAGAAATTGTAGCTATCAAAATATAGAAAAAATAAAACGTTATTGAATTGTGAACAATAGAATCTTTGTTCTTAAAAACGTATAAATATACAAAATAAATAAAAATCGCATTAAAGATTAGTCTTACAAAAATATTTGTAATAGCTGTTATAAACCATAACAAATGATTGCTATAAAAATAGGTATTTTCCAAAAAACCAAGAGGACCAAAGGCAAATATAATTTCTCTGCCCCATTGCAATTTATTTAAAAACGCATATCCAAGAAGCCAAGCCCAAGAAGTATCTAGAGTATCACCTGTGGGAGCAAAAACCCTGACCAGATCAGGAATAGTAGTTAAAATAAGAAGAAATATAGCAATAATTAAAAAAGTTTTTTTTCTCAATTCTTAATAAAAACCCCTTTCATTTCAAAGACTGATTATTGTGCATAGCTTTTGATACAATAAAATATTTCGCACACCCCATTTATATTCCAAAATTAAATTTTAATTGTAACAAATTCTATCTTAAAAGTAAAAAAGCTAATAATAAAAAGATTTGTACATTGACAAAAGCCTTATGAATTTATACGGAACTCTTCTGAAAATAGAAAAGCCTAAATTATTCTAAATATAAAAATATTAATTTGAATCACATTATATTAATAAATTAATATGTGCTTTTATTTAAAATTTTTTGTATAATAATGATAAACATAAATGAGGTGTTAATTTATGGACTTTGCAAGCGCAATAAATTGCATGGATGGAAGAACTCAAGAACCAGTTATAAATTGGATAAAAACAAATTATAAAGTAAAGTATGTCGATATGATTACTGAAGCAGGCCCAATCAAAATTATTTCTGAAAACTCAGATAGTTGCCTGATAAATTCTATAAAAGAAAGATTAAACATTTCCATTAATATTCACGGCTCAAAACTCATTGCGATAGTTGGGCACTATGACTGTGCCAGAAATCCAGAGAATATGAACACTCAAGTAATACAAATAAAGGAATGCATAAAAATAGTCAAAAACTGGTATGATGTAGAAATTATAGGTCTATGGGTAAATGAAAATTGGCAGGTTGAGAAGATAAAGTTATAATTTGCTTAATTAATTGGTAGTATAATAATTACAAATCTCTATAAATTAAAATCATAAGGAGCATAGTTCTGAAAGAGCTTAATTATGAATCAGAATACCAACAAAAAAGCTCATATTATAAATCGAGAATTAAAAAAAACAAATCCTGATACTTCCTCTATGGCAAAAAGAAACAATATATATAAACAAATTATTTCTTACAGGAATTTTTATGTTTTATTGACAAAATATCTCCGAATAAGAAATAAATTAAAATTGCAAATCGAAAAAGCTAAATATTTTTTTAATTTAAATTTATTGTTAACAAATACTATCCAAATAATTAATGATTCAGATGATGAAGGCGCTTTTCTGAAATCAATGTGTAATTTGGCTTCAAAATATGGCCAGTTCAATCTTGTTTTTATAGCCAAGATGGATAAAGATGAAACCTTTAAGATAATAGCTTCCAATGATGAAAATATTGAAGGTAAAACCATAAAAGTTGCAGCGAGCCAAAATCTGATTGAAAGTGTCAAAAGAAATTCCCGAAATTCAAACGAAAGAAATTTTAACGAATTATCATTAAATATTGTTCCTCAGAGCTTCACAGATGAAACTGAGAATAAACTTGAAAGTTATTCCAGATACTCATTTCCGATTTACAATAAAAACCACTTGTGGGCCATCCTTTTTGTTTATTGTGACGAGAAAAGAGTTTTATACAATGATTGTAGAATATTAGCATACGAAACTGCCAGTTGCATTTCCATTGGTATTAATAAAATAAGATCGCAAAGAAGACAGAAAAGAATTAATTTCTTACAAAAAGCCATTTTAGACAACGCTATGATAGGAATTGCAATGATAAAGGATAGAAAGATTATCCAAATAAACAAGCATTGTTTGGAAATGTTTGGCTATCAAAGACCAAGTGATCTCATTGGTAAATCCACAAGAATGGTGCTATCTGATGAAGACGAGTATGAGCGTATAGGTTCTTTTTATCCAGAGCTATCTAAAAAGGGAAAGATATCTATTAATAACGTTCAATATAAGAATAAAAATTCTGAAATCATAACTTGCGATGTGTCAGTCGGACTGGTCAGAGACAATGATGAAAATATCAGCATCTGGGCTATAAAAGATGTATCAGAGCGTAATGCTCTGCAAAAGCAGCTTTCACAAGCTCTTGAATATCAAAGGACAATTTTCGAAAATAGTTCGGCTGGTATATTCGTAGTCGATTCCAGAAGAGTAATTACTGAAGTCAATCCTGCAATGTATAAAATATTTGGGTATGACAGAGAAGAGCTAATTGGTCAAAGCGCTTTAATCCTTCACGAAAACAGAATTTCTTTTTATCAATTTTATCCTATCTTTGAAACATCAAAGAAAGATAAATCAAAAACAAGAATAGAATACAAGTTTAGGAAGAAAGATGGTTCTATAATTTGGACAGAAATTTTAGGTGCTCCTATAACTCTTCCGAATGGAGAAAAGGGCGTAATTTGGAACCTGATAGATGTAACTGAATTACATGATACTAAGCAAAAAATAGTTTATCAGGCATATCACGATGCTCTTACAGGTCTACCAAATAGGCGCGCATTAGAAAATCACATACCGCTATCAATTGTAAGATCCAGAAAAAATGGCTCTTATATTGCTGTTGGAATAATTGATCTGGACAACTTTAAGCCAGTTAACGATAAATGGGGACATGAAGCTGGGGATAGGTTGCTAAAAGATTTTTCTCACAGACTCCAAAATTTAATGAGAAATTCAGAATTGGTTATTCGACTGGGCGGAGATGAATTTGTTATCGTAATTGAAGACCTCGACTATCTAAAGTACTATCAACAACTTGAAATAATATTGAAACGCATTCATAAAGCAATTGAGGCTCCATTTGAGGTAGCCAAAGGCATATATTCCAATGTAGGGATGAGCATAGGAATTTCTATTTACCCAAAAGATGCTCAAGATGCTGATTCTCTAATAAGAAAGGCTGACGCAGCTCTTTACCACACGAAGCTTCATAAACTTGATAGAGAAAATTGGTATCACTTTTTTACCAAAAGTCTATATGAGCCTGAAATTGAAAAAGAGTTTGATGCTTATGGTGAAAAGGCCAAATTACT
Organism: bacterium; assembly: GCA_021783475.1. Lineage (GTDB taxonomy): Bacteria > Thermodesulfobiota > Thermodesulfobiia > Thermodesulfobiales > Thermodesulfobiaceae > Thermodesulfobium. The sequence goes on along the minus strand of JAJXTU010000024.1, from coordinate 9,726 downwards.
TTTAAAAAATGCTTCAAATGATTTTGATTCTGTAATATCTCAATTTATAGAAGCTTTTTTCAAAAAGATATCGCATGACCCAGAGCAAAAAAAGATTGCTGGCAATCTTTCGATGATAGAAGCAGACAGATTAAGGCAAAGCCAGTTCGCTCATTTAAGGTTTATTTTTAATCCAAAAACTACTAAGGATGAAATTGTAAAAAGGGCTCAAAATGCAGGGCGTTCCCATGCACTAGTTGGCGTGACTAGTTCAATGCTTTTGCAAACTACTGATTTATTTAGAAGACTATTAAGCGATCATTTAAACAGCACTCTTATGTCGCCGCGTGACAGATATTGGATATTGTTAATTGCAGATATCAGACTTCATCAAGATATAAAAACAGAACTTGAAATTGAAAATGCCTACAAGGAAGAATATCTAAAGATTTTGTCGTCAAGTCTCCCACCGCATAGCATATCATGGCCAGACGCAAGAGAAAGAGAGCTAACACCATTAGGAGAGCTGCCAGGAATCCAATCTGTTTTACTTATTAGACTAGACAAAAAAAGAATTTTTACTTTGGAAAGCAGTAGCGGCAAAAACATTGTTGGGACTACAATTGATTTTGAATCACTATTAAACATAGAAAATCCTGCAAAAAATAATATTAGCTTGCGAAAAATACTTTCAAAAATGTGGCAAAATAAGAAAATTATAAGCTTAGCTTGCCTGTCAAACGAACTAAACGACAGTTATATAAATGAAATAGCGCTAAAAAATAATATTAGATCTATATTAAGTATTCCGATATTAGACGAATCAAATCAAACAGCAGCTATAATAGTTCTAAATGGTGCCTTCCCAAATCAATTTGAATCTTCATTTATGGGTCAGTTTGCCAGAAGCCTAAAGCATCGTTGGGAGCAAATTATCTCGATTTATAAAAGATCTGAAAATGTTATGCCCCAAAGCATAGCAACTTATTACAAACAGCAGCTATTTTCAGGAGGCCTAAAGATATTCTTCCAGCCAATTTTAGACCTTAAATTAAAAAAATTTGTCAAAGTAGAGGCCTTAGCCAGACTACAAATTTCGAATGATGAGCTAGTCTCCCCTGGTGTTTTTTTGCCGCTATTAAGCAATAAAGATTTAGATTTGTTGTTCCACTTGGGTCTGGAAGAGGTATTGTATCAAATTTCCATTTGGGATTCTATCGGATTTTTTATTGACTCTTCAATCAACCTTGCCCCTTGCTCGCTACTCGACTTATCTCTCCCTAAATATATTAAAAATACTTTAGATAGATATTCAATATCTCCAGAAAGGCTCACGCTTGAGCTTTTAGAATCTCAAAATATTGAAAAGGACATACAAGACCACACAATATATGAGATTTCAAATATTGGAGTTCAAATTGCTATGGACGACTTGGGCTCTGGATACAGCAGCCTGCAAAGGCTATCAAATCTTCCACTTGATTTAGTAAAAGTTGATCAAGGCTTGTTATCTAAGATAAGACAGAATCCCCTGCAAACGCTATGTTTTGTGGAAAGTATAATTCAGATGGGCGATGATTTTGAAAGAAAAGTAGTAGTAGAAGGACTTGAGAAAATAGATATGGTTGAGGCAGCAGCTATCCTCGGAGCCCAATATGGACAAGGTTATGCATTAGCTAAACCAATGCCATCAAATCAGATAACCCACTGGATACAAAATTTTAAATTTCAAATAGAAGAAGGTAAGATACACAGCTATCTTGGAGCACTGGCATATCATCTTCAATATATGAGGAGTAAGAGCTTTCTACACGACAATTCTATTCAGGATTGTCCATTAACAGACTTTTTAATTAAACACAAACTTGAAACAACCGATGCTTTTAGATTGCACGAGCTTATCCATTCTGGAAAGGATCTAAAGTCAAACAGCAAGAAACTATTAGAGTGGCTAAACGAAAAGGTAATTGAAGAAGATTTAAAAATGAAAAATGACAAATAATTTATCCGTCTCCTTGACAAAAATTAAAAATTTAATAAAAACAATACTTTCTAAATTAAATAAGATTTATCTACTGACTTCTATACCATTAATTGTAATAGCGATTATTTTTTATTTTTACACCAGCATAAAATTTTCTGTAAATATGCCCTATTCAGACGATTATGATGCGATTTTAGACTTCATAAACAAATTTTATACTCATAGCGACTTTGGATACAGACTATATCTGCTCTTTTCTCAATTTCACGAGCACAGAATTGTATTTGACAGGCTTATCACACTATTTTTTTTCAATATTTTTGGCAAGATAGACTTTAAAATACTATCAATTGTCGGAAACTTTGGGCTTCTATTTATAATATTATTTTTGTTTATCTTTTTTAAGAAAAAATATAATTTGAAAATATCAGAGTTATTTCCAATAGCCATTGCAATGCTTTGTTTTTCACAATGGGAGCTGATGTCGAACTTTCCAATGGCATCTATACAACAATATTATGAGCTTCTTTTCTCGATTATTTCTATCACAGCATTTACCTGTGAAGGATATGGTTTTATGCTTGGGATAGTATTCTTCATAATAGCAGTCTTTACAGGCGGAGGCGGTCTATTCGTGGCCCCTATCGTTCTTTTATATCTATTGTTAACAAAACAATATAAAAAATTTTCGATTTTTTTGATTGTATCTATCATAATTTTTTACATTTACTTTCCTCTTCTGCATTACATCTCGCCTCCGATAAAAGATACCTTAATCTCTTGTTTAAAAAACCCCGCCTCACTATTGGGCTATATGTTGATTTTTATAGCATCAGCTGCCAAAAATTATGCTTTAATATTGATTATTGCAATTTTTTTAATATTAAATTATCTCTGGCTCTTGCGCAGAAAACTAAATAAAGAAAATCATGCCTTAATATTACTTATTGGTTTTGTATTCTTGACATCTTTGGTGGTAGGCCTAAATAGAATTTTTTTAGGAAACGAAAGTGCGATGTTTTCACGATACACAATGTACTCGCTTTTCTTATTTTCTCTATCTTATATATCACTTTTCTTAAACGCTAAAAGTAAAAATTTCAGAAAATTTATAGTTCTTTCGGGATTCATACTATCAATCGCTTTATATGTTAGCTGGATTCAAACAGCATACTCAGAGCTATCTGACAAACAATATATGTTAAATAATTTTATGTCATACCCGTATCAGGACAGAGCATTTGAAAACATAAGACTTGCCAAGAATCATGGATGGTTTACCCCCCTGCAAAATGTCTATGAAAGAACAAAAAGAGAGTTTAATCTCGTAGAAAATATTAGCAAGCTAAAGAAATACAGTGCACCACCTCTACTCGTACTTACTTACTTTTATAAATATCCTTTTCCTTTCGAAAACAAAAGTTTTCAATTACTAATAAAAAGGTATGATAACATAAACCTATATGGATGGGCAGTCGATCCTTTTGCATTAAGTACAGCATCATTTTTGTATGCTGATATCGATGGCAAACTTTATCCACTCACTTATGGCTTCCCAAGGAAAGATGTAGTTAGACTATTCAAAATTCCACAGTTCAAATTTTCTGGCTTTAATTCCAATGTCAGTATAAAAAACCTTCCAAATGGGAGTCATGAATTTAGTTTGATAGTGGTAAACCACAACGAAAACGCATACTATCAAACAAATAAGCTAACTTTCTATAAAGAAAATACAGATTAAACCTGATTTTAAATTCCTTAAAACTAAATCAATATCTAAGATAACCTCAACCTTTAGATCGACTAAAACCATATAATAAGCATATAGCTCAATTTAATTTAACAGTTTTTCAATTAGTTTATAATTGAGTTTTAAGTGATAGTAAGTTTATATGTTTTCAGGAGGTGTTAATTAATTTGTTATTAGATATTTTGCAGTTTTTAATTTTCTTTGCGTTATTGACGTTGTGCGTAAAACCTCTTGGTTTGTACATGACCAAAGTATTTCAGGGAGAAAAGACTTCTATCTCGAAAATCATCTCTCCAATAGAACTGCTTGTCTACAGATTGAGTTTCGTAGATCCAGACAACCAGATGGAGTGGAAAGAGTATGCTATATCAATGCTACTCTTTAACCTGATGGGTTTTATATTTCTTTTCTTGTTACTTCTAACACAGCAATTGCTGCCACTAAATCCTGAACACTTTCAAGGCTTTTCATTTGACATTGCCTTAAATAGTGCCATAAGCTTTATTACGAACACAAATTGGCAAGCTTATTCAGGAGAGTCATCAGCTAGTTATCTAACTCAGATGCTCGGCTTTGCAGTCCAAAATTTTCTTAGCGCTGCAACAGGCATTGCTATCCTTGTTGCGCTAATTCGAGGCTTTGCAAGCAGAGAATCAAAAGTTATTGGAAATTTTTGGGTTGACATAACAAGGACAACTTTTTATATTCTTCTGCCATTATCGATAATCTTTGCCATTTTTCTAATAAGTCAAGGAGTTATTCAAAATTTTAATAACTATCAAATAGTTCACTTTATTTCTTCTCAGATTATCCCTATGGGGCCCGTAGCCTCACAAGAAGCAATCAAGTTTATAGGGACGAACGGAGGAGGTTTTTTCAATGCAAACTCTTCACATCCTTATGAAAATCCAACTCCTTTAACAAACATTTTGGAAACATTTATGATGATTCTTATTCCAGCCTCACTCACATATACATTTGGGAGGATGCAAAAAAACACCAAACAAGGTTGGGCAATTTATTTTACAATGCTTTTCTTGCTCATAAGCTTTATGGGCATTCAATACTGGGCAAATATTTCTTCCAACCATATAGTTAGTCTTCTTGGAATTTCAGGACATTATATAGAGGGACAAGAAATAAGATTTGGAGTTGCAGGTTCCACACTCTTTTCATCAATTACCACAGCCACTGGATGCGGAGCAGTTAATGCTATGCTCGATTCCCTTTTGCCTATTGGATCTATGATTTCTATGATATTCATATTGTCAGGTGAGGCAATATTTGGAGGTGTAGGTTCAGGACTATACACAATGTTTGCATTCATAATAATTGCTGTCTTCGTGGCAGGCCTAATGATAGGCCGTACCCCTGAATTTCTAGGGAAGAAGATAGAAGTTAAAGAAATGTGGATGTCGATAATTATAGTACTAACTTCAGGCATCTTAATATTGATATTTACATCTATTGCTCTTACTACAAAGGAAGGATTGAGTTCTATATTAAATCCTGGTCCCCACGGATTATCCGAAATACTATACGCTTATGCATCTACTGCAAATAATAATGGAAGCGCCCTTGCTGGCCTAAATGCGAACACATTATTTTATAATATTACGACCTCTATAACTATGTTAGTTGGTCGCTATGTGCCTGCAGTAGCAGTTATTTATATGGCAGGCTCTCTTGCAGGGAAAAAATACATTCCTCCTAGTGTCGGAACTCTTCCTACTAACCGCGTTCCCTTTATCATATGGCTTATGTTGATAATAATTATTGTAGGAGCCCTAACCTTCTTCTCAGCATTAGCTTTAGGACCATTTCTTGAAAATATTCTAATGCAGAGAGGTTTTTAAATGAGCGCAAAAAAATCAGATCTCTATAGTATTGAAATATTTAAAACTTCTTTAATAAATTCCTTAAAAAAGTTAAACCCGAAAGAACTGATTTCGAATCCCGTTATGCTATCAGTAGAAATTGGCAGCATACTCACCACACTTGAGTTCATACGTCAAATCATTTTTGGGAGCAGTATACCTATTTGGTTTACTGGATGGGTCTCAATATGGCTATGGTTTACAGTAATTTTTTCAAATTTTGCTGAAGCTTTTTCCGAAAGTAGAGGAAAGGCAAGAGCTGAATCTTTAAAAAAATCGAAAACACAAATAATGGCAAAAAAGCTTGAGAAGGCTTCATTTGATAGTAAATTTGAGGTCATTCCATCTACACAATTAAAAAAGGGAGACTTTATATTAGTAGAACAAGATGACCTTATACCTGGCGATGGAGAGGTAATATCAGGCGCTGCACTGGTAAATGAGTCTGCAGTAACAGGTGAATCTGCGCCAGTTGTAAGAGAGGCAGGAGGAGACAGGAGTGCTGTAACTGGAGGTACTTTAGTAATTTCAAATAATATTATAGTAAAAATAACATCAAATCCTGGAGAAACCTTTTTAGATAGGATGATCTCGATGGTAGAAGGCGCAAAACGCCGTAAAACACCGAATGAGGTCGCACTTGAAGTTTTGTTAATAGCGCTTACTTTAGTTTTTATATTTGTGGTAATCAACTTAAAAGCGCTTTCAATTTATAGCATCAATTCTTCAGGACATGGTTCACCTATATCGCTTGTAATCCTTGTAGCTCTATTTGTTTGCCTTGCCCCCACCACTATTGCTGCACTTCTTCCAGCAATAGGCATCGCAGGAATGGATAGGCTTTTCAGAAAAAATGTAGTTGCCCTATCTGGAAAGGCAGTAGAAGCAGCAGGAGATGTAAACGTGCTACTACTGGATAAAACGGGCACTATTACACTTGGGAACAGACAAGCCGTAGAATTTATACCATCTGGAAGTCACACTAAAGAAGAATGCGCTCAAATAGCCTTGATGTCATCTCTTACAGACGAGACGCCAGAAGGCAGAAGTATAGTCGTATTAGCCAAAGAGAAATACAATCTACGATTCCATGAATTGCCTGCCAATACAGAAACGATACCCTTCAGCGCCAAGACTAGAATGAGTGGAGTAAACATCGACTCTCATAAATATCGAAAAGGTTCCGCTGACGCTATTAGCGAATACATATCCCAAATTGGCGGAAAGATTCCTGAAAATTTGGAAGAAATTGTTATGGAAATTTCAAAGTTAGGCGGCACACCGCTAGTAGTTACTTATGACAATGATATTGTAGGAGTTATAAATCTAAAAGATATACTAAAAACTGGCATAAAAGAAAGATTTGAGCAGCTCCGCAAAATGGGAATAAAAACTGTAATGATTACAGGAGATAACCCTCTCACAGCAGCTACCATAGCAGCAGAAGCAGGAGTAGATGACTTCTTAGCCCAGGCAAAACCCGAAGACAAGCTCAGGCTTGTAAAAGAATATCAGCAGCAGGGTTTGATGGTAGCTATGACAGGAGATGGCACAAATGATGCCCCAGCTCTCGCTCAAGCTGACGTAGCAGTTGCTATGAATACTGGCACACAAGCTGCCAGGGAGGCTGCCAATGTTATAGACTTAGATTCTAATCCCACAAAACTTTTGGACATAGTGGATATTGGAAAACAGCTTCTTATGACTCGAGGAGCACTTACAACGTTTAGCATATCAAATGACATAGCGAAATATTTTGTAATAATTCCTGCAGCTGTAATATCTATTTATCCTCAGTTAAACGCCCTCAATATAATGCAATTAGCCAATCCATTTTTAGCGATTTTATCAGCAGTAATTTTTAATGCAATTGTAATACCTTTGCTTACACCTTTAGCACTAAGAGGTGTTTGGTATAGACCTATGAAAGCAGAGAACCTGCTTATATACAATCTTCTTATTTATGGCGGCGGCGGTTTGATTGCACCCTTTATTGGCATTAAGTTAATATACTTAGCTTTAAGCATATTTATTTAAGTGAGGTAGAAATGAAAAATTTAAAGAGCTGTATAATAATTTTTATAATTTTAACCTTTACTACAGGGATAGTTTATCCCCTATTAATAACTGCCGTTGGACAAATATTTTTTCCATGGCAAGCTAATGGCAGCCTTATATATCAAAACAAGGTTGCAGTTGGCTCAGCTTTGATCGGACAATCCTTTAACACAAGATCAGATTTATTTTGGTCAAGACCTTCAGGAACGCCTGATCACCCATATAACGCAACCTCTAGCGGCGGTTCAAATTTAGGCCCTACTAATCCCAAACTTATTTCAGAAATAGAAAATAGGATCGCATTTTTAAATAAAAATGGGATAAAATTGCCTATTCCTTCTGACCTGGTTATGGGTTCTGGCAGCGGACTAGATCCAGACATCACACCAGAATCAGCCATGATTCAGATTCCAAGAATCTCAAAAGTTACTAACATACCAGAAGACACTTTAAAAGAGCTTGTAATTAAAAACACTGAGACAAAAGACTTGGGACTTCTTGGAGCTAATAGGGTAAACGTTCTTAAATTAAACTTAAAACTTTTAGAGTTAGAGAGAAAATATGCCAGATGAAGAGCTAAAGAGACCAACACCAGAAGAAATGCTCCAACTCGCAAAAAGCGAGGAAAAGGCTAAAAAGGGCCAGCTTACTATTTATCTGGGATATGCCCCTGGAGTTGGAAAAACATATTCAATGCTCAGCGATGCACATCTTAGAAAAAATGAAGGCGTTGATATCGTAGTTGGTTACGCAGAAACTCACAATCGTCAAGAAACACAAGCGCTTCTTGATGGTTTAGAGATCATACCTACGTTGGAAGTGGAATATAAGGGCTTAAGGTTAAAAGAGGTAGATTTTGAAAAAATACTAAAAAGAAATCCACAGGTAGTCATTATAGATGAACTTGCCCATACCAATCCTCCCAGCTTCCCTAATTCCAAAAGGTATCAAGACATAGAAAGATTGTTAAATGATGGAATAGACGTTTATACGGCAGTTAATGTCCAGCACATTGAAAGCTTTAAAGATATAGTATTGCAAATTTCAAAAATTTCTATAAAAGAAACAGTGCCAGATAATTTTTTTCAGGAAGCTACTGAAATAAAACTGGTAGACCTCACGCCTGAAGAGCTTCTAAAAAGACTCAAAGAAGGCAAAATATATGTTGAAAATATGGCTAAGAATGCGATAGATCAATATTTTAAAGTGGGCAACCTACTAGCTTTAAGACAAATTACATTAAGGGTTGTAGCTGACAGTGTAGATGACAAAATGCGCCTTTATATGATGCAGCATGCAGTAGCAGGTCCATGGTCTATAAAGAAAAAAGTCCTTGTGGGAGTTTTTGCAAGTCCGTATGCAAAACAGCTTATAAGAGCGACATACAGATTTGCCAGTGAAATAGAGGCTCAATGGATAGCACTTCACGTAGAAACACAAAAAAATAAATCATTCACAGAAGAAGAGATGAAATGGCTTAATGGAGCGCTTGATTTGGTCAGAACCCTCGGTGGACAAATTGTTTGGCTAAAGGGCGATGATACTGCCAAAGAGATGATCGATTATGCCAAGGGGCATAACGTTACCAAGATTGTGATAGGTAAACCAAAAAAATTTAATATGGTTTTACGCAGTATTCCAGAAAAACTCATCACAAAAACAAAAAATATAGATATATATATGCTTGATCTAAAAGAAGAATCAGCCAATCTTAAAAAGAAAAAATTCAAGCTTGCATATCCAGGTCAATATGGTCAATATATAATAGGATTATTTAATACTTTTATCGTGTCAATTTTGGCCTATATCCTAAGAGGATATCTAAACCATACTAATATGATATCCCTATTTTTATTAGCTCTAATTTTCAACGCATTTTTCCTTAAGATTTTACCAACGCTTTTGTCTACTTTTTTAAGTCTACTAATTTTCGATTTTTTCTTTACACCGCCTTATTTTAGCTTTGCAATATCAGATTTAAACTATTTTTTTTCTTTCATGGTGTATTCTATTGCAGTTGCCACCATCAGCATGTTAGCCTCGAAACTTAAAAATAAAGTTGAAACTCTTAAAGAGAG
>JAJXTU010000023.1 GCA_021783475.1 bacterium | reverse complement strand
GATATTTAAATATTAATTAATAAGCTTTTTTCTTGACAAATAAGATAATCTTTTTGATAGCGCTAACTACATCTTCTACGTCTTTTTCGGTAATATTTGCTCCCATCGGAATAGAGAAAATTTGTCTGCCAAGTTTTGTTGCAACTGGAAAATCAGCTTCTTTTAGAGAGTACTTATCTTTATAATATCTTTGGTGATGAAGAGGCAGATAATGAATTCCTGTGCCAATATTTTCGTGCTTTAAGGCATCCATCATAAAATCTCTTGAAATGCCTTCATCGACTAGTTTTAAGATAAAGAGGTGATAAGATGGCCTTCTCCTATCGAATGAGTACTCAATAGGTTCTATTTCGTCAATTTCTGCAAACCTTTTAATATACATATTTGCAACTTCATCTCTAATTTTCCAATATTTCTCTATCTTTTCTAATTGTTTTATGCCCAGGGCTGCTTGAATATCAGTCATATTATACTTAAAGCCAGGCTCGATTACCTCATAGTGCTTAAAACCTTCAGAAGAGTATCTCTTCCAGGCATCCCTCGATATTCCATGAAGAGAGAGAATTCTTCCTCTTTCATAAAATTTGTCGTCTTTTACTACAAGCATCCCACCTTCAGCAGTAGTTATATTCTTAGTTGCGTAAAAGCTATAACTGGAAAAATCGCCATAATGAGAAATCTTTTTCCCATCCCATTCTGTTTCAATAGCGTGGGCCGTATCGTTAATCCAAATTAAATTATATTTTTTCACAATTCTATTAATTTTTTCAATATTACAAGAATTGCCAGCCATATGAACAGATATTATTGCCTTAGTGTTATCATTTATTTTTGATTCAATTAGATCTTCGTCAAAATTGAGATCTGACTCTTTTATGTCGACAAAAACAGGTTTTGCACCACAATGTTCGATAACATTTGCACTTGATGCAAAGGTTAGAGTAGTTGTGATGACCTCATCGCCCTTTCCAACCCCAGCAAGCGCAAGGGAAAGGGAAAGGCCTGCTGTACATGAATTTAAAGCAATGCAATTTTTGGAACCAATATATTCGGAAAAACTCTCTTCAAACTTTTTAACCCTTGGGCCAGTCGATATCCAGCCAGATCTTAAAGCGTCGACAACCTCAGCAATTTCATCTTCTTCAATTCTTGGCTTACCAAAAACTAAAAAACTCTCTCTTTGTGGTTTTCCGCCTTCCAATGCAATCTTATCCAAACGTTCCTCCTAATTTTTCTATAGAAATCCGATAAGAAATAGATTATTTACTCTCTATTTAGTAACGATTTATATATATCAAAATATGAACTTAACATTTTATCAAGTGAGAAATTTTCAATAACGTGATTTTTCCCATTCTCGACTAACTTAATTATACCTTCATCCTTACTGTAAAACCTAACAAAAAATTCTTTCATAGAAGAGTATATTGACTGAGAGTCAGGATTAACTAGAAATCCCGTTTTGTTGTTGATAATTATCTCTCTTGTTCCTGCAATATCAGTTGCAATTACAGGAACCTCCATCAAGAGTGCTTCAATTAAAACTGTTGGCAAACCTTCCTTCTCGATCGAAGAAGAAACATAAAGATCAAAAGAGCACAACAGCTCTACCAAATCGTCTCTCCTGCCAAGAAAGATCACATCACTTTCGATTGCCAGATCTCTTACCAAAGATTTAAGCTCAGTAAATAGCTCCCCATCCCCCACTACCACAAGAGAGATAGCTCTATCTTTAAAATCTTCTTTAATTCTCTTAAAAGATTCAAAAAGGATCTTGTGCCCTTTCATTGCAGACAACCTTGCAACAATACCTATACAAAATGTTTCAGGGCTAATGCCAAGTCTTGATTTGGCATGATCTTTTTCAATTCTTTTAACAAAATAGTCATCAAAGTTAATCCCATTGTAAATTTGGCAAATATTTCTAGAAAACCCTTTATTTATCAAGTCTTCCTGAACAGATTTCGAACATGCCACTACAACGTCAGAATTTAAAAAATACTTTATAGAACTTACCTTTTGCGCGCTCGAAACAACTCTTACTTTTGTATGTTTTTTTGCCATTCCTGCATAAAGGGCAGCTCTTGACAGCTGAGAGTGAACGATATCTATCTTATTGCTCTTTATAATATTGATAAGCTTAAAATACGAAAATGGATCAAAAAAACCCTTAAACTTAATGGGGATAATATTAAAGGCTGGCTTTTCAGCCAGCCCAATTCTGTAATCAGTTAGAAAATCATACGTATAACCAACATTCGGCATAGCTACAATACTTTCTATCCCAAACTTTGACAAGCCAGACACAAAGTTTGCGAAAGTTTTCTGCCAGCTTAGCTCGCCTTCATTTAGGAGATGTAAAACCTTCATAATTTATTTGAACACATCAAGTATATATTTATTCCTTTAAATCTATATCCAAAATCAATCAGTCAAGAGTTAAACATCAACATCAGTATTTCATGTTTGCAGGTCTAGGCTCCAAAGTCACAGGCACATCGATAATCTTGCCCGATCTAAACAGAGTTACATGCACCACGTCTCCAACTTTATGTGTAAGGATAATATTTGGCAAAGAATACACATCAACTTCAGTATTATCAATCTTCAAAATCACATCTCCTGGAAGAATTCCGGCTTTCTGTGCGGGAGATCCAGGCATAACCTTAGCCACATATACGGCTGCATTTTGTTTAATTCCCATCTGACTTAGCTGATATTGATCTACTGAAAGCATATCAACGCCAAGATAAGGATGTGTCACCTGATGATTGGTTATTAGCTGATCTAAAATATTTTTCGCGGTATCAATTGGAATTGCAAAGCCTATACCTTGTGCATAAGGAATTATAGCAGTATTGATACCTATTACCCTTCCATTTATATCTACCAGAGGCCCACCAGAGTTTCCTGGGTTAATTGCGGCATCTGTCTGGATAAACGGACCAGCGCTGTAAGTAGACGTTGGAACCCTTCTATCAAGAGCGCTAACAATTCCAAGAGTCACTGTGCCCGAAAAGCCATAGGGGTTGCCTATTGCAATAGCCCACTGCCCTAATTGGAGGTCAGAAGAAGACCCCAGCTGTGCAGCAGGAAGCCCGGTGGCATTTACCTTAACCACAGCCAGATCTGTAACAGGATCGGATCCTAAAACCTCTCCATCAAATTTCCTACCATCAGAAAGAGTCACCTTCACTTTGGTAGCGTTTGCAATTACATGGTTATTGGTGAGAATCAAACCATCGCTCCTAATAATAACGCCAGATCCAAGACCTTCCTCAGGGATAGGTTTCATTGGAATCCCAAAAAAGTCAGATATTGGATTCTTTACATACATTAGAGTGTTTATCTGTACAACGCTTGGCATAACCTTTTTAACAGCCTCTACAACTGGTGAGTCAGTTGACATATCGATAGCTGCCACCGCTGTAGAGGGTGATACCTTTACAGGCGGTCTAAATGCTGGAAAAGCCCATATAGCACCAAGGACAAGCATGCCTCCAAAACACGCTGCAACAAAAAAGAAGATAGACTTTGCAAGCATTTCTCTAAATTTATTTCCTTTTTGCTCGTACATAAAAACCTCCCTTTGGGATATTCTGAAATAAAAAATATTTTAAATGTTATATATTAGAAAAATATTATAATTATTTAAAACTAATCATGTTTATCGCCATCTTTACTATAATCAACCTTTTCATATAGATCATATCCTGTGCCAGCAGGGATCAATCTCCCTATTACCACATTCTCCTTCAATCCTCTAAGATGGTCTACCTTTCCTCTAATGGATGCCTCGGTCAATATCCTGGTAGTTTCCTGGAAAGAGGCAGCAGCAATGAAGGATGAGGTGTTCAAAGACGATTTTGTGATCCCGAGTACTGCATCGTCGGCCTCAGGTGGAACTTTGCCCTGGAGTATAAGGTCTTTTACCACCTTTTCAAATTCGCCTCTATCGACGTATTCGCCTGGCAGCCAATCAGAATCACCGTCGATTCTTATCTTCACCCTCTTAGTCATCTGTCTGACAATAATTTCAATATGCTTATCGTGTATTGAAACGCTTTGATCCTTATATACTTTTTGTATTTCGTCAACAATATACTGCTTGACCGCATCAATTCCTCTGGTCTTTAAAATCTCCTGCGGGTAGAATTGACCCTCTGTCAAAGGATAGCCTTTTTTAATAAACGCACCTTCAGACATCTTGAGCTGCGTACTTGCAGGGGCCACAATCTCTTTCGTCTCATCCAATCCTTCAATTATTATTTTAATTGGGTCTGGATCGTTGTTTTCAAAGATATGAACAATTCCATCAATTTCTGAGAGGATTGCAGCATTTTTTGGTCTTCTTGCTTCAAAAAGTTCCTCTACCCTTGGTAGGCCTTGGATAATATCCTTTGTCTTCATTGCACTCTCCTTTGAAATAGGAGAAATTGCTACTAAAGTTGTATTAGTCAACTTGGCGCCATCTTTTATAAACAATCTTGAATTCTTATTACAAGGGAAAAATTCACCTTGATATATATATACGTTGGTAACCATCTCGCCCGTTTCTGAGTCTAAAACGGGTTCAAATTTCGGAATAATAGCCATACCCAAAACTGGGCTGGTAATGCCTTCTGCGATTTCTTTACCTACAACAACTTTTTCTCTATCTTTTATTTTTATATCAAGGTTAGAGTTTACCTTTATTAGTATTGGTTTCTCTTTTGTATATAAAACCTCACCATTTTGGGATGCAAAGGTAATAACATTATCCTCAGATATCTTTCTTTCCTCAAGAGGCATAGTGAAATAAACGCTATTGCCCTTACCTGATATCAAATATTCGTTTTCTTCATCTTCCTCGGCTAACAGATCATTTTCTTTCACAACGGAGCCCTCTTTAACGTGCAAAAGCATGCCTCTGTTTACAAAAGATTTAAAATTGGACTCACCTTTTACAGATATGTGCCCATCAGAAATGGCAATTGTCGTTTCTACATTGTCATTTAAGAACGAAAATGTCTTTAAACCATCGAATTTTACCGTTCCATTGGTCTTTGATCTCTCTATGTTCTTACTCCTGTGGAGTGCGACCCCACCAGTGTGAAATGTTCTCATGGTGAGCTGAGTGCCTGGTTCTCCTATAGATTGAGCAGCAATAATGCCCACAGCCTCGCCAATCTCAACAATATTTCTGGTAGCCAAGCTCCAACCATAGCACTTTTGACATACTCCATGAGGAGTTTTACATGTCAGAGGAGATCTTACAGCCACCTCTTTTATCCCAGCATCTACAATCTTATCAGCAATAGGAGGAGTAATGAGCGAATTTCTATTTACTATTAGCTTCCCATCAGCATCATATATATCTTCAGCGCTAAATCTACCAATGATCCTGTCTCTTAATTCCAAAATTACTTTTGGCCCGTCATACATATCAGAGACTATTAAGCTTTCTTCGCTTCCGCAATCCTCTTCTCTCACAATTATTTCCTGAGCGACGTCAACCAATCTCCTGGTCAGATATCCTGAGTTAGAAGTTCTCAATGCAGTATCAACCAAACCCTTTCTTGCACCGTATGTTGAAATAAAATATTCCATCATATTCATGCCTTCTTTAAGATTTGCTTTTATAGGTATAGGGATAATTCTCCCATGTGGGTCCGACATAAGGCCTCTCATTGCAGCCAGCTGCCTTACCTGATCTATGTTGCCTCTAGCACCAGAATTTGCCATCATAAACACAGGATTTCTTTCACCCATGCTCGTATTCATTCTGTCCTTAATTTCGTCAGTAACCATGTTCCATTTTTCTCTTACTTTTGAGTCTTTTTCTTCTTGAGTCATAACGCCCTCAAAAACAAAATCTTCGTATTTTTTTACTTCTTCTTCTGCCTTCTTAACAATATCTTTTTTCTCATCAGGGACGACGAGATCGTCGATTGAAATAGATATCCCCGACTCTTTTGCATACTTAAATCCCATATCCTTTAAATCGTCAACCAGCTTTACTGTTCTTGTAAGCCCGATAGACTCATAACATTTCCTTACAATATTTGCAACCTTTTTCTTAGTAAGAGGTTCTCTATAATAAGGCCAATTGTCTGGAAGAGCCTCATTAAAAAATATTTGACCTATGCTTGTCGATATAAATTCATTGTTAATCTTAACTGCAATTCTATCAATAATGCTAAGGGAAAACCCATCAGGATTTACACTATTTATTTGATATCTTGTAATGGCGTCCTGTTTGTCTACAAAGAACAAAAAAGGCTTTCCAATTTTTATTTTACTAATACAAGTAGTCAAGTACCCATTAGCTTTTTCACAAAAAACGTCTATCTTTTGGGTCTCTTCAATCTCACCCTTCTTAAAGGCGTCCATTGCGTCTTCTTCACTCCTAAAGTTAGGATTTTTATCAAAACTTGTCAGATAGTGAAGGCCCAAGACCATATCTTGAGATGGTGTAACTAATGGCTGACCATTGGCAGGTGACAAAAGGTTGTGACTTGCCAGCATCAATATTCTTGCTTCAGCCTGAGCCTCAAGAGATAGGGGGACGTGAACAGCCATTTGATCTCCGTCAAAGTCCGCATTGAATGCCGTACAAACTAAAGGATGAAGATGGATAGCTTTTCCTTCAATCAAAACTGGCTCAAAAGCCTGAATGCCCAGTCTATGAAGCGTAGGAGCACGGTTAAGAAATACAGGGTGTCCTTGTATAACCTCGGCAAGGATATCCCAGATTACACTTTCACCTCTCTCCAGCTTTCTCTTTGCGCCCTTTACATTCCCAGTCAAACCTCTCTCAATCAGTTCATGAATTACAAATGGTTTGAAAAGCTCAAGGGCCATTTCTTTTGGCAATCCACATTGATGAAGCTTAAGTGTAGGACCTACCACAATTACCGAACGCCCAGAATAGTCGACTCTTTTTCCCAACAAATTCTGTCTAAATCGTCCTTGTTTCCCTTCTATGATGTCAGAAAGAGATCTAAGAGGTCTATCGTGAGTCCCAGTAACAGGTTTTATCCTTCTCTCGTTGTCAAAAAGCGCATCCACAGCCTCTTGGAGCATCCTTTTTTCATTTCTGACTATTATTTCAGGAGCGCCCATATCAAGCAGTTTTTTTAACCTATTATTTCTATTGATGACCCTTCTATAAAGATCGTTTAGGTCAGAAGTGGCGAACCTGCCTCCATCTAACTGAACCATTGGTCTTAAGTCAGGCGGGATGACAGGTATAGCCTCTAAAACCATCCAAGCAGGATTGGCACCAGATTTTCTAAAAAATTCAAGAACTCTAAATCTTTTTATCATCTTAAGTCTCTTTGGACTTTGAGAAGATGTAGAAACCATATCCTCTTTAATTTGTTGACTCAACTCTACTACATTAATAGACTCCAGCGCCTCTTTAATAGCTTCAGCGCCCATCTTTGCAACAAAATAATCCTGACCGAAACTATAAGTATAATATTCATATTCGTCTGAAGTAAGAATTCTGCCAGCTTGAAGGAAGGTATTTTTTGGATCGGTAACCTGATAATTTCCATCATTTAAATACTCTACCTCAATTGCAGACCTACCAAGTTGTTTTAACCAATATTCGTATTCATCTTCCGATAGAGTCTTAAACTTTTGTAAGTCACTATCCTTAGGATCTAAAATTAGATACCTTGAAAAATATATTACTTCTTCAACTTCCTTGTTTGAAAGTTCCAAAACAGATGCAATATAGCTCGTAGTACCTTTAAAATACCAAATATGAGCAACAGGGGCCGCCAGATCAATGTGCCCCATTCTCAATCTTCTTACCTTTGATGTGGTAACCTCTACTCCGCATCTATCACAAATTGTGCCCTTATATCTTGGCCTTTTGTACTTGCCGCAATAACACTCATAATCTTTGGTAGGGCCAAAGATTTTTTCACAAAAGAGGCCGCCTCTTTCGGGCCTCAGAGTTCTATAGTTAATGGTTTCAGGCTTTTTTACCTCTCCTTTTGACCACTCTCTTATTTTCTCACTAGAAGCAAGCCCAATCTTGATACCAACAAGCTTGGAAGATGTCTTCTCTTTAATTTGTTTTTTATCATCATCAATTTCAACAAAGGGTTCCAATCTGTTTCCTCCCTTTCAAATTTAATCGATCAAACCTGTAGTAAACATCTTTTATATTAATATTCAATGTTTACAGTCTTTAAAAGCGGAAGCATGTTATCGTCATCATCCATATGTTCCAGATCAATAAAATTGCCATCTTGATGCATAAGGGTTATGTCAAGAGCCAATCCCTGAAGCTCTCTGACAAGCACTTTAAAGGACTCTGGCAAACCTGGAGTTCCTAGATTTTTGCCCTTGATAATTGCCTCCATTGCCTTTGTTCTGCCAGTTATATCATCAGACTTGATAGTCAGTATCTCTTGCAACACATTTGCAGCACCATAAGCCTCCAGTGCCCACACTTCCATCTCACCAAACCTCTGACCTCCGAACTGAGCTTTTCCTCCAAGAGGCTGCTGGGTTATTAGAGAGTATGGACCCGTTGATCTTGCATGAATCTTGTCATCAACAAGGTGAATAAGTTTTAGCAAATACATATATCCCACTGTGACAGGAGACAAAAACGGATCGCCAGTTCTACCATCATACAAGGTAACCTTTCCGTTTTTCCCAACAAAGGGTTTAATCTCCCTGGCCTTATCTAAATATTGCTCGATAAATCTCTCAGATGCCCTTTCTCCAAATGACTCGTCAAAAGGCGTTGCTTCAAATTTATATTTAACTTCTTTATCCTTACCAAAATTGTTAAGTATTCCGGCCGCAAGTCCCAATTGTTCTTCAAGTATCTGACCCACATTCATTCTTGAAGGTACACCCAATGGATTCAGAACTACATCAACTGGAGTTCCGTCTGGCAAATAAGGCATATCAGCCTCAGGCAAAATCTTGGATATGACACCTTTATTACCGTGTCTACCTGTCATCTTGTCGCCAACAGATATCTTTCTCATCTGTGCAACTGTAACTCTAACCTTTGTAGTCACTCCCGGAAGTAGATCGTCGCCATTATTCCTCGAAAAAATCCTAACATCTATTACTTTGCCTTTTTCTCCATGAGGAAGTTTTAGAGATGTATCTCTCATATCTCTTAATTTATCTCCAAAAATTGCCCTTAATAATCTTTCCTCAGAAGGAGGCTCCACATCACCCTTTGGCGTAAGTTTTCCCACAAGATAATCTCCAGCATTGACTTCTGTGCCAACCACAATAATGCCCTGTTCATCAAGATTTCTTCTTGCTTCTTCAGAAACATTCGGGATTTCTCTCGTTATTTCCTCGTCGCCCAATTTAGTAGATCTGGCCTCAACTTCATAGCTTTCAATATGTATAGAGGTAAAAACATCCTCTCTTACCAATCTATTGTTGATCAATATCGCATCTTCAAAGTTGTATCCGCCAAATGGCATAAATGCAACCAAAACATTTTTTCCAAGTGCCAATTCACCTTTATCGGTTGCGCAACCAGAAGTTAGAATTTGTCCCTTCTTAACCTTATCCCCAGCTCTTACCAGAGATTTTTGGTTAAAGCAGGTTGCGTTGTTCGATCTAACAAATTTCATTAATTTATATTCTTTTGTTGTACCATCATTAAAATCTATAAGTATTTTCCCACCAGCGGCAGTTCTTACCGTCCCATCCTTATCAGCAATGTGCACCATACCGGAGTCAATTGCTGCCACCATCTCCATACCTGTGCCAACCCATGGTGCCTCCTCAATAGCAAGAGGTACAGCCTGACGCTGCATGTTACAACCCATCAAAGCACGGTTTGCATCGTTATGTTCTACGAAAGGAATTAAGGAAGAGCTCAAGCTTAACATCTGTTTAGGAGAAACTCCAATATAGTCAATCTTATCAGGTGAAACCTGCATGAATTCACCGTTATATCTTGCTACAACAGTGTCGCCTTTAATCCTTTGATTTTCAACGTTTACGTCTGCAGAAGCAATATATAAGTTTCTCTCCTTGCTAGCGGTAAAGCTTTCGATAATATCAGTCAGCTTACCGTTTTTGACCTTTCTATACGGCGTCTCCAAAAATCCATAGTCATTAACCACAGCATAAATAGTCGGTGAGCTAATCAATCCGACATTTGGCCCTTCAGGAGTTTCAATCGGGCAAAATCTGCCATAGTAAGAAGGGTGAATATCTCTTACCTCGAAACCAGCTCTCTCTCTTGATAACCCACCCGGTCCAAGAACTGAGATCCTTCTCTTGTGAGTAAGCTCTGCAAGAGGATTTGTTTGATCCATATATTGCGATAATTGACCGGTACAGAAAAACTCGCGCAAGGCTACTGTAAGCGGACCGCTATTTATAACATTGCTAATTTTTAGCTTTGTGGTACCTTTGTACAAAGACATTCTTTCGTGAATCGCATGTTCCATCCTGTAAAGACCTTCTCTAAATTTCTGTCTTACCAACTCGCCTACCAGTCTTACTCTTCTATTCTCAAGATGATCGATATCATCCAGCGTGCCATCTCCATAGTGAAGGTTTACAAGATACTTAACAATTGCAAGCATATCCTCTTTATGTAAAACCAAACAATCTAATGGAACTACATCCATTAGACCCAATTTTTCATTTATTTTTAGACGTCCAACTTCACCAAGATCAAATCTTCTTTTGTCAAAAAATCTATTGTTTATAATTCCTTTAGCTGCCTCAGGATTTGGTGCTTCTCCAGGTCTAATTTTCTTATAAAACTCCTGAAGGGCCTCTTCTCTGTTTTGTGTGCCATCCTGAGCAAAAGTGGCCTTTCTAAATTTGTCATCTACAAGGGCCTCTTCAATCCTTGATTGGTCAATCCCGCAAGCTTTTAGAAAGATAGACACGGGCAATTTCCTTGACTTTTCTATTCTAATCCATACAGAACCATTTGAAGGCGCCTCAAAATTTATCCAATTTCCCTTAACAGGTATTACTGTGCCTAAAAACGTTTTCCTGTCCATAAGGTCTTTGTCTTCTTTAAAATAAACGCCAGGAGACCTTGTAAGCTGGTTTACTATTACCCTTTCTGATCCATTCACGACAAAAGTTGCCCTTTTTGTCATAACTGGCACTTCACCCAATAAAACCTCAGATTCGATCACTTCTTGGCTTTGTTTGTCAAGTAGCCTTAACTTAACCTTGATCTGGGCTTCATAAGTCTTATCCTTGATTCGGGCCTCCTCTTCAGAAAATTTTGGTTCTTCCAAACGGCAGGAAACAAATGTTAACTCATATCTATCACCTGCGTCTACAATTGGGAAGTAAGAACTCAATTCTTCTTCAATTCCAAACTGAAGAAATCTCTCATAAGATTTCTTTTGAAGATCTAAAAGATTTGGTACAGGAGCTTCGATCCTTTGTGTTTCATTCGATCTTTCACCCGCATATTTTATGCGGGGCTTAACTAATACGTCTCTCATAAATACACCTCACAAGACAAGTTCTTGCATCACAGGAAGAAAAAAGATAAAATATAAACCAATTAAAAATAGCACTTCAAAAAACAAAATCACAAAAACAAGGAAAGGAATCAAAAAAATGATAAGTTGGCAGCAAACAGGAATGATAATAGCAATTCTTTTGATAATCCTTGGACCAAAAAAACTTCCAAAAATCACAAAAGAATTCGGTAGATCTCTTGGTAATTTCAAAAAAGAAACACAAGAAATCAAGGATCAGATTGATATAACCAAAGAGATCAAATAAGCAAGGAGTAGACTCCAACCAAGCCATCATTCTTTAAAAAGAAAATCCAATAAAAAATAACAAATTTTAATTAATTTTTGAGGCTCTATGTATATCCCTCCTAAAAGATTAAAGAGTGGTGGGCGAAGTAGGAATCGAACCTACGACCCCTTGCGTGTGAAGCAAGTGCTCTACCTCTGAGCTATCCGCCCAAAAAAAGTGCAAAAGTAAATGTTAACATAAAAATAAATTATTGTAAATACTATAAAATTTCAAGCCATTCATCAGGATGAGGATTCTCAATAGAAGCTACCAATATCCAGGCATTTGTAGTTTTATTTACTATAACCATAAGAAACGGGTGATCAAAACTCACTTTGTCTTTAATGCTTTTGTCAAAAACAGTTTTATTTATGCCATTTTCATCAACTTTTAGAAAGTTATCAGAAATTTCGTTTGACACAAAAGAAAAATTGGCAACGTTAAACATTCTCTTAAAATCAGCATCATTTTGGTTAAAGGGTGAGCCGACACCAATTCCCTTAAATTCAGTTATAAAGGACTTCTTATATTCAAGATCCATTTTTGGCAGAATAAGATCTAATGATTTCTTCTGGAATTTCGAAGACCAATCAAAATAATTCTCACCGTTCATATTTCTATAAACATTCATAAGGGTTTTGGTACCCTTCGGAAGGAAAAAAACCGCTTCCAGATTAGGATCTGCTAAATCTACTTTTACAGCTTGAAAAAAATTGTTCTCATAGTAGTCAAAATTGCCAGATGTCTTCATATAAAGCGCCTTAGCAGTCTTACCGTTCGAGAGATAAAAATCACCCTTTTTAGTAAGATTTTTTGGGAATTCATTTTTCCAAGCAAGCTTTGCGTAAGTAACGTTTATCAAATCCATTATGGTGTCTTTGTCGACATCCTTTTTGCTAATGATATTTGTAACCTGGCGATCAGTAGTAGATTTAACCCAACCGTTTATTGCAGATGGTGTATATTTATCAGAAAAATTTATATAAGTAAGGTCGAAACCTGGGTAGAAAGATGTTATCTTTGTCATAAAATCGGGGCTAAAGGTATAACCATTTTGAACCCAAAGAGAAGACCTGGTATAGATAAACATTTTTTTGTTATATTCATAGGGTTTCGGATTTACAGTCTTCTTCCAAAAAGAATTTATATCAGATTCACTATATCCATTAAGCCCCTGTACAAGATTTATCTGATCAAGGGTAGAACCTGCAGCACCATTTGAAAGAGCGCTTAGGGATTGGCCCAGACCAGTCGGTGAAAAAATAACATTGTTATCGAATTCATGAGTTCTTATCTCATTCATTAAATTTATTCCGAAATCTATATTGCCTTTGACCATAGCACTCTCATCTGCATAGGAAAGACAACTTGTTGAGAAAATAAAAAATAACATTGAAAGAGCAATAAACAATTTTTTCAATAAAATCACCTCTTATAAGATAATAACAAAAAAAACAAAATTTTTAAACCCTCAAAATTTAAAAACTTGCGCTATGCTTTTGGCTAAGTCAGAAATTAATATTAGACAACTTTAAATTATTTTTTTGACCCTTTAAAAACTCCGTCAAACCAATATCCCTTATCAATTTTGCCATTAGCGTAGACCATTGTACCAAAACCGTGTCTTTTTGACTTGTCCCATTCGCCATCATATCTATCGCCGTTTGAATGCTCTAAGACACCTTTGCCGTGCCAAAAATCTGAGTCCCATTCGCCTACATAATGGTTTTTGTTGGTAGCAAAAAATTCTCCAAAACCGTGTCTCTTATCGAATTTCCATTCTCCGTCGTAGACGTCTCCCCTATTGGTTACAAACTTACCTTTACCGTGCCTTTTACCATCTTTACACTCGCCCTCATATCTATCCCCATTTGGCCATGTTAGGACACCGTTCCCTTTAAACTCACCTTCTTCGAATACGCCTTCATATTTTCTTCCATCTAAATTTTTCAAAATTATAGTACTGTAGAACTTCCCATCCCTCCATTCGCCATCACATTCTAAGCCATCAGATAATATCATCTTTCCCTTGCCATAAAACTGATCATCTCTAAACTCTCCTATAAATTTACTCTTATTGGTCCACTGAAATGAACCCTTACCGTGCATCGTATTGTCTTTTATTTCACCAAAATAAACCCTTCCATCAGGCCAAAAAATTGTCTCCCTGCCGACAAACCTACCATTTACAAATTCAACCTCATAGGCTTTGCCATCAAAGTAAACAATGCCGCCACCTACAATCTTGTCAGAGTCAAATTGTCCTTCATAAACAATGCCGCTCGAATAAAATAGCTTTCCTGTGCCGCATCTTTTGCTCTCTTTCCACTCTCCTTCATATTTATCGCCATTTTTATAATAAAACTTGCCTCTGCCTTCATATAAGTCGTTCTTCCATAAACCTTCATATTTAGTTGCATTATGGTAGTACATAGTTCCATAACCATTTTTCATTCCATCTTTGAAATACCCCTCATACCTATCGCCAGTCGATGAGGTAAATACTCCCTGACCTTCCCACTTGTCTTCTTTCCACTCTCCTTCATATTTATCGCCATTTGGCCATATATAAATCCCCCTTCCACAAAAATGGTCGTCTTTATACTCTCCTTCATAAATGCTCCCA
Organism: bacterium; assembly: GCA_021783475.1. GTDB lineage: Bacteria > Thermodesulfobiota > Thermodesulfobiia > Thermodesulfobiales > Thermodesulfobiaceae > Thermodesulfobium. The sequence goes on along the minus strand of JAJXTU010000023.1, from coordinate 9,681 downwards.
TTGGGCCATCTAAAAATTCCCTTACCGAATTTTTTGCCATGTTTCCACGAGCCCTCATATGTCCTTCCATCAAGCCAAACTTCCTTACCTTGGACCATTTCGTCGTTTTCCCATCTACCTTCCAGCTTAACACCAGCTAAAGGGCTGGAATCCAAAAATCTGAAAACGCCATTGCCATTTCTTAAGCCGTCTTTGAACTCTCCTTCATATGAGCCCTCTCCTTCATAAAAGGCCCTCCCTTTTCCATTTATCTTTCCATCTTTGAACTCACCTTCATATCTATTGCCATTTGGCTCTATAAGAATGCCAAATCCATTAGGTATACTATTTAGCAAGTCTCCCTTATATTTTGAACCATCCTCAAAATACTTCCACGGATCTATTTTTTCCTGGTTTTCAATTTTATCTTTCTTTTTATTAAAGACTCGAGCAATCGGATCAAAAATACCCACATTTTACCTCCATAACAAGCGATTCATATTTATTATTTTTGTCTACAATTTCTTGATTATAGCCTCTTGCAATCCCTTAAAAGACGGGTTGTCCGGATCTAAAGAAAGAGCTGCGTCAATATCCTTTTTTGCATCATTATATCTACTAAGCTCATATTCATAGTATGCCTTTTGAAAGTAATAATACTTGTTTTGTGAAATTGACAAAGCAATATCTACATCATCTAATGCCTTTTTCTGTTGTTTCATAGAGTCTTCAACTTTTGCTCTCATAGCATAATAATCGCTCTGGTTTGGATCGAGAGATATAGCAAGATTTAGAGCCTCAATAGAACCTTGAAAATCGTTTAAGCTATAGAGTATGTTCCCTTTCAGAAAATAGAGATCAGAACTTTTGCTATCTGTTTCTAATGCTTTGTTAGCGTCTGCCAGAGCACTTTTATAATCTCCTTTCTCAAATTCAAGACTTGATCTAAATTCAAGAACTTGAATCGAATTAGGAAACAATGTATAGGCGCTATTAATAGTGGACAGAGCATCATCAATTTTATCACTATTTTGCTCCAACGAAGCCTTAAATAAAAAGTATTCCAGTTTTGGTTCTAACTTAATGGCACTATCAACGTCTTGCAAAGACTGATCGTATTTCTTCTCCAAATAATAATCAATCGCCCTACCAAAATATATTTGCGAATCTTGATTATTTGCCTCTATTGCTTTCGTATAAAGGTCTATAGCAGCATCCATATCGCCAGAATTTTCCTTAATCTTCGCTAAACCATAATAAGCCTCACTATTTTTAGGGTTTAACAAGATGGCTTCATTAAAATCTTTTGACGCTTCAGTTGTATTGCCATCAACGTAAAAACACTTTCCTCTCAAAGTCAAAAATTTATCGCGTAAAGGGTTACTTTCGTCCATCTGCATAAGCGCCTTTGTAAGTTCGATCGAACACCCCAATGCATCGTTATCCTGCAGTTTTTCTTTTGCCTGATTATAAACTTCATCTAACCCAGCAGCATAAGACACTGCAGTAATAAGCAGCAAGAATAAAATTATTAGAAATTTTTTTATAATCATCATATTTATTTTATAACATTAAGAGTCCTTTTAGTATGATATTGCAAATAAGAAACAACACAACAATCCAGTTGGCACTCAAATGCGATAATTGATATAATTGAGACAAAATTTAAAAGGAGGCAATTATCATAAACTTTTTTGGCAGTCTAATCAAACCAATTGTTCTCTTTGTTATCTTTGCCCTATTTGGCCTTCTTACGGAAAAAATTATATTGCCAAGATTATTAAGAACTAGGCTTGCTAAAAACTATTTGTTAAAAATTATAATTAAATCTTTCAACTGGATTTTTTCAATATTTTTTATTGCTATAGGCTTGCATATAGCACTTTATAATTACCCTTTTACCTACCAACACTCTTTTCTAATAAACAAAATTTTTACTTCACTGGAAATATTTATAGTTTTTCTGTTTATAGCCAGAACATCTTCAAAGATTATCGTTCACTATTTTTCTAAAAACGACAGTGTCTTGCCTGCTACCAGCATTATATCGAACGTAATATTTATAGCTGTCATATTCTTAGGTATATTAGTAATCCTTGAAGGAATTGGAATTTCAGACGTGCCAATACTCACAACTTTTGGAGTGGGCGGCTTAGCGGTTTCCCTTGCGCTTCAGGATACTCTATCTAATTTTTTTGCAGGCATTCACATATTGGCATCGAAAAAGATTCAGCCAGGAAATACAATAATTCTTGAAAATGGTCAAAGAGGCAAGGTTACAGATATAAATTGGAGAAATACCACTCTTTTAACTCCTGATAATAATATGATAATAATACCAAATTCCAAAATTTCTACCTCAATAATCACAAACTATTCTTTTCCAGAAGAAAATTTTAGCGTTAGCTTGCAAATAGGCATTTCATATAAAAGCGATCTTGATGACACAGAAGAAAAAACAATAAATTTTCTCCAAAAATTTGTTAAAAATACACCTGGGTGTGTTAAAGGCTTTGACCCAATACTAAGATATCAAAAATTTGATAATTCTTGCATTACCTTTTCCATATATCTAAGGGTTGAATCTTATTCAGATCAATTTATAGTATTACACAAGCTGATCAAGTCAATACACAAGTTCTACAATGAAAATAATATAGAAATACCATATCCGATTCAAAATATTATATTAGAAAATTCTAAGAACCTCAACAATTAGCTTTAATTTCAATTTATTCTGAAAAGACTAACTTATTATTTTGTCGTTATAATGAAGTTTAACCTTTTCAAGATTCTTGATTTTATCTTTATTAAGCTTTTTTGAATTTTATATAAATATATGATATTATTATCTAATAATGTTTAAATAAATCTATAATCTTTCAAGGGGAGTAAACGGATGAATAAGATCGATATCAGAAAAAGGCTTCCAAAGACTAAGAAAGGCAAGATTATCCTTACCGTCTTAATTGTAGTATTAATAGCCTTATTCTTCTTTGTAAAGAAAAAGATAGAAGTTATGCTCACCCCTCCAGCAAAGCCATATTCGGCAGTAGTAAGCACAGCCACAGTAAAATCTGGCACCTTGAAGGCCTCTCAAAAGTATCTTGGCGATTTTAGACCAGAAAACGATGCCCTTATCACTGCCAAAGTAAGCGCAAAGCTCGACTACATAGCAGGTGAAGGCACTCCAGTAAAAATTGGCCAGGTTGTTGCAAAACTCGACTCTAAAGATATCCAATCAAATATTCAATCCCTTGTGTATAACAAAAGATCTCTTGAAAGCTCCTTAAGCGGTGCATATTCAGAAATAGAAGCTGCAAACACCCAGTTTGCAAATGCAAAGAATAACCTTGAAAGATATCAATATTTATACAAGGTTGAAGCAGTCCCAAAGATAGAGCTCGAAACAATGGAAAATAACTATAAAGCAGCTGAGGCTAATCAAAAGACTGCAGTAAGCCATCTTCAGAGTATTCAGGAAAGCATAAAAAGCGTAGACTCTCAGATTTCATCTCTTGAAGATTCCCTTACTTACAGCGTAATTACCTCGCCATTCAACGGCTTTTTGGTAAAAAAATATTTTAATGAAGGCGATACTGTAGTACAAGGAAAGCCTATACTAGAAATCACTGGAGGAGAAAGCTCTCTGGTATACGTAAATGTACCTGTAGATATTTCAAGAAATGTTAAGACGGGCGATACCGAAACCCTATCCTACAATGGGAGAACTGTTCAGGCGACAGTAGACGCAATACTCTCAAGCTCTGACAACAATCTTAATATGATTAAACTAAAACTAAACAGCAATCCATTCAATCTACCTGCGCACACAATGGTTGACACATATATTTATACAGGAAGCGCTCAAGGCTTTATAGTGCCAAACGATTCAATTGTAAAGTCGAATGGGAAAACCTACGTAATAGTAATCACAGACAAAAATCGTGCAAAATTTGTTGACGTAAACATACTTGCCCAAAACGATAAAGAAAGTTGCGTAAACGGTGAGCTTACAAACAATTCAGAAGTCGTCACAGGAGAGAATTCACTTCTCTTAAGAATCTATGAAAACCAACCTCTCGAAGTGGTAAAAGAGTAGAATATGCTGAAATGGTACATTACTAGACCTCATTTTATATTTTCAATACTTATAATATTCGCACTTCTTGGCGTGATAGGGTTTTTTAACATATCCAGAGATCTATTCCCGCCTGCTGATAGACCTCAAATAGCAGTAGTGGTGGTTGAGCCAGGAGCCTCTGCAAGGTATGTTGCAGACCACGTAAGCGCAGTTATAGAAAGAGAGCTTTATACCCTTAGCAATATCAGAAGAGTGTACTCCACCTCTAACGACGGATTTTGCACTATCACAGCAGAATTTAACTATGGGAAAAATATCGGAGAAGCCAAGACAGACGTCCAAAACGGTCTTTCCAAGGTAGCCAATCTACTGCCAAACGATATCCAAACTCCACAAATATATGAAGTTACCTCCTATTCTCAGCCTGTAATTACCCTCTCAATATCTCCAAAGGAGGGTTCAAGTCTGTCAATGCCCGATGTAAGATATATTGCCGAAAATCAGATAAAAGATGAAATATTAAGAACTGGCAAGGTAGCAAACATTGATGTTTTCGGCGGGTATGAAAAGGATATAGAGATAAGATTCGACAATGCAAAGCTGGCATCCTTAGGTCTCAGCGTCCAAGATGTCGTAAACACCATACAAAAATCAAACAAAGATATCCCCCTTGGCATAATTATGAACCCAAATTCACAATATACCTTTAAGGTGCTTACAGAAGCCACCAATCTTGATATGATAAGAAATTTTCAAATAACGCCTGGCGTAAAGTTACAAGATGTAGCCAGCGTAGATTATGGCTATTCTCCTCCTACATCCTTCTACCACGGAGATGGTCATCAGGCAATTGCTGTTGCCATCCAAAGGCCTTATGGCGGAGCAGTAATGACGACTATCAATGCGGTGGAAGACGTATTGCCCAAGCTTAGAGCACAATTCCCGCAATTAAATATTCAAGTTGCAGATACTCAAAAAGAGCTCGTACAGCTCAGCAATGATAATATGTTAGAGGCATTAAGAGATGCGATAATATTCACCGCAATTGTAATATTTTTATTTCTTGCCGATTTAAGGCTTACACTAATCAGCGCAATATCGATACCGTTTGTATACCTTGCAACCATAGCAATAATGTGGGTGCTGAATATAGGCTTTAATACAGTCAGCTTAACTGCTGTAATCTTAGCTCTTGGTATGCTGGTAGACGACGCAATTGTAATATTGGAAAATATCGAAAGACATTTCACTCAGCTTAAGGAATCTCCATTGGACGCAGCTATAAATGGCACGAAAGAAGTTATGCTTGTAGTTTTTGGAGGTACCCTTGCCACAAGCGTAGTACTTTTGCCACTAATGTTTGTAGGTGGATATCCTGCCCAGATCTTCATACCCCTTGCGGGCACTTTGTTAATTGCAATAGTAGTTTCATATTTTGTATCGATTACGCTCATTCCAATTCTTAGCATAAAAATGTTAAAAGCCAACTCAAAGAAGTCAAGATTCGAGACGAAAATTAATAACATTATGGACTACTGGCTTAATCCCTTTAAACAATTTTATGTAAACGCGGTAAAATTTTTAATTGATAACAAAAAAATGAGAATGCCCTTAACGCTACCTCTTATACCTCTTTTAATGCTTAGCGTTGGGATAGTAATACCTACCATAGGCAGAGATCTTATGCCACCAATGGATACAGGCATTGTTAAGGCGAACGTAACCTTTGACAGCAATACCTCTATTTTAAAAGTAAACCAAACGCTCTTTACTATAGAAAAGTACGTAAAATCCCTCGGCGATGTAGAGATGATGTCAGACGCCATAGGCTCAGAACCAGGGGTTCTGACTGTCTCAGCAGGCCCCCCTCAAGTAGCCAGTATGACAATTCACTTTGTAAACCGATTTAAAAGAAGCGCAACTATCTGGCAGTTGGAAGACAAGATCAGAAATTACATTAGAACTTTGCCAGGCGTAAAGTATGCAGACGTGTTTGACTATGGCGCTACCCCTTTATCTTCTATAAAAGCCACTCTTGACACTACTATCTATGGAGATAGCGTAGAATCGGTCAATAGAGCTGGCAACGTTGTTATGCAAGCCATGAAGAATGTTAAAGGTTTAAAATCCTATTCAAAAAACTGGGATATGGACAATCTGGAATACGTTTTTAAGATTGATCACTTGAAAACCGCATATTATGGAACTACTCCGTATGACGTAGCATCTCAGCTCTCTGCAGGAATACAGGGAGCAACTGCATCTATCTTTACCGTTCCAAACGAAACTGGATATCTGATAAAGGTAATATTGCCCACCTCTTCAAGAGAATACGTAAACAGTTTAAAGAGTTTTTTAATAAAGACTCCAAAGGGCTTTATCCCTCTTGAATCTTTTGGGACTTTAAGCACAATTTATGAACCCACGATTATTACCAGGGAGGCAATGAAGTATACTCAGGACGTAATGGGATATCGCTCTACCTTTCCTGTTACCCACATTATGGAAAGCTTTACGCCAGCTCTCCAAAAAGCCATAAAAGATAACAAGGGCAAAGTAACTTCTGATGTAGAATTAAAACAGACTGGCGATATCACCACAATGATGGACTCTATGGGAAGGATGTTTAAAGCTATACTCGTGGGCTTTATTCTTCTTTATCTGGTACTCGTTCCAATATTTAGATCGTGGCTCAATCCTCTTGCTATTATGGCAGCTATACCTCTGTCAATAATTGGAGGCGCATGGTCACTGCTAATAGCTGACAAAACCATGTGTCTACCGGCTATCATGGGTTTTGTTCTACTTTCTGGTATAATCGTTAAGAATTCTATATTAATAATTGATTTTATAAAAACATATCTTGACAATGGCTATGGTATCGAAGAAGCGGTATTACAAAGTATCCACATAAGAACCAGACCCGTTATGATGACCGCGTTAGGAACGGCAGTCGGTATGATTCCAATAGCTATGCAGTGGGCAATTGGGCTCGAGAGGCTATCGCCTCTTGCAGTAGTTGCCATTGGAGGTTTGATTTTCGGAACATTCTTAAGCCTTATTTATGTTCCATTTTTCTCATATTTTTTGACAAAGAAGGGTTAATATTAGATCTATATTAGATGAAGAAAAATATTTAGTTTACGCAAGGGCAATAAGAAGTATTGGTCAGGGCACGCTTCTAATTGATTTTCCTCTATACCTACACCAGATAGGCTGGAATGCGGTATCTATAGGTGCCTTGTTTAGCGCTAGCCTATTTATCAATGGCACGCTATCTTTTCTTTTTGGGTTGACTGCAGGAAAGTATGACAAGAAAAAGTTCATCTTAGGATTCCAAATAATTCTCATAATCTGTGCAACAATTGCCCTTTTTACTTCAAACAACCTGCTTCTCGGAGGCGTTGCTATAATTGGTGGCTTTGGTAGAAGTGGTATGGGAGGCTCTGGACCCTTTGCGGTAATAGAAGTCTCATGGCTAAATGATTTGATAAAATACAGCAGAAAATCAGCAATTTTTAGCCTGAATAACTCTCTAATATTTTGTGGAATGGGTATAGGAACAATGGTTGCAACTATTCCTGAATTTTTATCAAAAATTATTGTTCCAGATCTTGCATTTAGGTTAATCTTTCTTACCATAATATTCTGGAACATAATTTGCTTTTACCTTATCGCCAAAGTTAAGAGCGATCCCGTAACTCGAGACAATACTATGGTTAAAGATTCAGAAGAAGAAAAAAAGATTAATAAAAAAGAAAACAAAAACTTGATACTGTTATTTGCAATGAATTCTCTCAATGGTCTCTCTCTTGGCTTTATAATGCCCCTTTTGCCTTATTGGTTTAAGCTCAAGTTTAATAGCAATGCATTTGATCTCGGGATAATATTTACAGTATCATTATTTTTGACGTCTATTTCAAGCATCTTATCTATATATATTGTCAAAAAACTCGGCGCAGCAAAAACTGTTACCTTTATGAGGTTTGGCGGACTTATATCTTTGTTGTTGATGATCTCGACTCCAAGTTCAATATTAGCAGGTTTTTTTTATATGCTCAGATCCTTTTTGAATAGGGGGAATATCGGTGCCAGACAAGCTCTTGTCGCAAACATTACCAGAACAAAGGCAACCCTGGCGCTGAGCATAAATAACTTCTCTCAAATATTGTCGCTATCAATTGGACCGTTCATAACTGGAATATTTTTTGCACACAAAGACTATACTACTCCATTTATCATAGGCGCAGCATTTCAAATACTCTATCTTGTGTGTTTTTATATGTTTTTCAAAAATTCCGAAGTATAAAAATTTCCTTAATTAGTTATATAATGCTAAAATATTTATAAACAAACTATGTTTAGGGGAGAATATTATGAAAAAAAAGGAGTCAATGTATGGAATTTCAAAGTTCGTTGCCCCTGAATTCATATTTGGAACTGACTCTATAGGTTACGTAAAAAGATACCTTAAGAACTTTTCCCTCACCTCGCCTATTGTAGTTACAGACTCAGGGCTATTGAAAGCTGGCTGGGCCAATATTATTTTTAAGCAATTAGAAGAAATTAATATAAAGTATTGCGTATTTAAGGACATTACGGAAAATCCAAAGGACTATGAAGTCGAAGAAATTGCAAAAGTTATTAGAGGTTGTAATTGTGATTCGATAATTGCAGTAGGTGGCGGCAGCGTAATAGATGCCGCAAAAGCAGCAGGTATAATGTGTACCAATCCAGGTTCTATAAGAGACTATGAAGGAATTGATAAGATTGTGCATCCAATGCCTCCTATAATTTGCATACCTACAACCTGCGGCAGCTCAGCAGATGTGTCCCAATTTGCGATTATTACGAACACTGATGAAAAATACAAAATGGCGATAGTCAGCAAGTCACTAATTCCTGACATATCAATAATAGATCCGAAAACTCTGACAACCTTGCCAAAAGAGCTTTTGATCGCCACATCCCTTGACGCATTGACGCACGCAGTTGAATCCTACGTATCATTGGGCTCATCTCCCATTACCGATATGTTTGCCCTAAAAGCCATAAAGCTTATTTTTGAAACCCTCCCAAAGGCTGCAAGAGATCCGAAAAATATTAATTACTTAGAGGATCTAATACTCGCAAGCCTTGTGGCTGGCTTGGCATTTTCGAATGCCAGTCTGGGAATGGTTCATGCCATAGCGCACAGCATAGGAGGATACAAAAATATCAGGCATGGAACCTGTAACGCCATACTCTTAGACAGCATCATAGATTTCAATTATGCATATGCGGCTTATAGATACGACAAAATTAGTGAAAGCTTAGGGTATGACTTAAAAAATCTAAAAGAAGAAGATAGAAAGAAACTATTAATTGAGGACATCATCGATTTAAAGAACAAAATAGGATTTAATATTACATTAAAAGATTTACAGCTAAAAGAGGGTGAAATAGATATAATCTCAAGACATGCAGTAAACGATCCTTGTATGCTAACAAATCCAGTTATGCCCACTTTAGAAGAGGTGAAAGAATTCATTGAGAGAAACATCTAAAGAGCCATCATTTGTTGAAAACATTAGAAAACAGTTAATAGGTTTAGGAGAGGATTCCTCAAAAAAGACTTA
>JAJXTU010000093.1 GCA_021783475.1 bacterium | reverse complement strand
TCCAAAAGATATAAGAGAGCATATTGATTTAGATTCTGTAAAGCTAATAGACAATGAAAAGCTAACAAAGGGATACAAGAAGTATCAGTTAGATTTGTCCTTTGATTGTAAGTTCAAGGGAAAAGAGTCTAAATTTTATCTGATATTTGAACACAAATCAGCTTTAGATAAATTTGTACTTCTTCAAATACTAAACTATATGGTAGTGACGTGGGAAACAAATCTAAAACAAAACAAAGACTTGATACCTATAATTCCTGTAATCTTCTATCAGGGAAAAGAGAAGTGGAATATGTCAGAAGAGTTTTCAGATCAATTTAAATCGATAAAATCAGATAAAGACTTGTCTTTCTTGTCTAAATACCTACCAAAGTTCAAACACATACTATTTGATACAAAGAATTTATCAAATAGTATGATAGAAGAGGGATTAAGAGAAAATATAAGTCTTTACTTTAAGCTTGCAGCTTTAAAGTACTGTAAATCTGGAAATAAAGATGAGTCTGAAGAATTGAAAAAAATATTTGCATTAGTGTATCATAGTATAAAAGAGCAAGGACTTGATTTATTAAATGAAGAGATTTTAATTGTAATAAACTACGTTTCCATAAATTATGGCCCAGAAAGAACACAAGATTTGATATCAGAGATAGGAGGCGAAGAAGAGTTGATAACTTTAACTAAGAAGTGGAAGATGGAAGGAAAAGAAGAAGGCAGGATAGAAGGCGAAAGAGAAGGTGAATTAAGAGGCAAAAGAGAAGGTAAGATGGAAGGCATGCTGCTTGATGCTCAGGATATGGTATTGAACGCCATTGAGGCAAAATTTGATACTATTTCGCCTGAAATAGAGAGCAAAGTTAAAAGCATTTCAGATAGAGAGAGACTAAAGTTAATTCATAAAGCAATATTCAAAATTAGCAGTATAAGCGAGCTTGAGAGTTTATTGTAGAACGCAGCAGAACTCTCTTATGACCTGCAAAAAAAAATATTTAGAAAGTTAATTTTTATTTGACTTTTAGATCGAATTTGCTAAAATTATAAAATTAAAGTTTTAGGACAAAGCCATGAAGGCTTGTGCAAAAATTGCACATGTTTTTATGGCTTATTTTTTTAGGAGGGATTATGGCAAAGTTAATATTAAATCTTGCAATAGTAGGTGGAGATCCTGTTTTGATGCTCTTAATAGCTTTAAGCGTTATATCGGTTGCCTTTATTGTCGAAAAAATATTTTTTATGCGAAAAATTGAGAAAGAGCTCTTTAGTTATGCTCCTTCTGATCTGAGATCGACTCTTAATAAAAGACTTGGTTTTTTTGCAACTGTGGGCAGCAATGCACCGTTTATCGGTCTATTTGGCACAGTGCTTGGAATTATGAAGGCGTTCCACGATCTTGCCATTTCACAAGACTTCGGAGTAAGAGTGGTGATGAATGGTATTGCAGAAGCACTTAGCTCTACTGCACTTGGACTTTTTGTAGCGGTGCCATGTGTAATTGCATACAACTATTTTGTCAGAAAAGCAAGAGATTTAAACTATATTTATGAGGAGCATACTGATGCACAATCCAAACCATGACGACGAAATAGCAGAAATAAACATTGTCCCATTAGTAGACGTCGTTTTGGTCATACTTATAATATTCTTAGTTACCGCCACCTTGATAGCCCAGGGTGCCATCCCAATTGATTTGCCGCATGCTAAAACTGCCGTTGTAAAAGAAGATCTAAAAGATATTGCGCTTACCATAAAAAGCGATGGAACGATGTTTATTAATGAGGAAAAGACTGGCCCAAAGCTTATTACAGAAACTTTAAAAAATATAAAATCGAACAACCCAAATATAATTATAAAAATTTGTGCAGACAAGAATACCCAATTTGATTTCGTTGTAAGGGCTATTGATGCGTGTAGATCCGCTGGAATAGAAAGGTATAACATAGAAACGCTCAAGGATGAAAGAATTTGAATAAAAGGTTCTCTCTTAGCTTTATATTTTCCATAATGTTTCACTCATTACTCTTTGGCACTGTTTTTCTTTTAGGAGCAGCTAATATTATAAAGAGTGAGCCAATATTTATTATGAGCCTAAATTCTCTTCAGGAAAGTCACAAATATATGACCAAAAAGGTCAATGAAAGCGATAACGATAAAACATCGGGAAAAAATATCACAGAACAAAGTCTCGAAAAAATTCATGCTAAAGTGCAAACGATAAACGCAACAAACTTATCCTTTATTCAAACCAAGCCCGTAAATACTTCAAATCCAGTTAACTCAAATGGCTCTTTGAGAAACAATAGCTTGGGAAGCGCCAATCAAAGAGTTGCTAACGAGAATATATATTCCAGATCTTTCGGATCATCAGATGGCCCAAAGTTCTTAAAAAGGATAATTCCTGAATATCCTCTTAGAGAAAAAAGGTTGGGGATAGAAGGAAAGGTAGTATTAGAACTATTAATTGACGAAAATGGACGTCTTATAAGCGTTAAGGTGTTAGAAAGTACAAATGATGATTTTGCTCAGGCTGCTCTTAGGGCAGTAAGGGCGTCCTCCTTTAGGGCAGCCACAGAAAATGGAGCCTTTGTGAGATCCAGGGCAATACTGCCAATTAGATTTGTATTAGAAGATTAATTTTTGTTTTACAAAACAGAGTATAATTCCAAAATATATAAAAAAAGGAGAAAATTATGGAGAATAAAATCGAATATAAATTTGTGCCAATTGGTTATGTAAAAAACGACTCTGTCAACGTCCCCAGGCATTGGAGCGTCTCTGTTGTTGAGGGAGAGCTAGTTATCTCTCCTGAATGCAAAGACGGAATAAGGGATATAAAACCAAATGATAAAATATGCGTAATTTTTTATTTTCACAAATCGCCACCATTCTCTCACGAAAAACTCATTCAAAAGCCATTCCATACGGATACAGAAAAAGGAGTGTTTAGTATATGTTCACCATACAGGCCAAACCCAATAGGATTTTCTGTCCTTGAAGTATTGGATAAATCAGAAAATATAATAAAGGTCAGAAGGCTTGATATGTTAGATGGCACACCCATTCTGGACATAAAACCTTACGTAGAGTACAAAGAGTTATAAAAATATAATTTAATATATCTTGCCCCCAACTCTTGTTTAGTACCGTATTTGAAAAAATGACGTTGTAACAATAACCCTTTCAATATAGAAAAATATTACAAAATAATCTATACTAAATACAATGTTTTTTTTATCATAATATCTGGTGCTCAAGGAGGGTAAATGGAATTTTTCGAAAGAGTTTCCAATTGGGTTACAAAGCTATTTCCATTGTGGGTTGTAATTTTTGCTGTTGTTGCGTTCTTATTCCCTGAACCTTTTAAGCCTTATGGTTCCTGGATTCCATGGCTTTTAGGCGTAATAATGCTCGGTATGGGGCTAACTCTGACTCTGGATGACTTTAAATTAGTTCTTACCAGGCCTCTTGATATATTATTAGGCATTTTAATTAGATACTTTGTGATGCCGGGCGTTGCACTTTCTGTTGCGCTGCTTCTTAAACTTCCTCCCGAACTTGCCGCTGGCCTGATTCTCGTAGGTTGTTGCCCAAGTGGCACAGCATCAAATGTTATGACATTCCTCTCTAAAGGCGATACAGCACTTTCTGTTACAGTGTCAAGCGTAAACACATTTTTAGCTCCAATTCTCACTCCAGCTATCTTCTTATTTCTTGCAGGCAGATTTATCCCAATAGATCCAAGCGGTCTTTTTATTGATATTTTAAAGATAGTGCTTTTGCCTATAGCGATTGGAGTAGTACTTAGAACGGCTGTACCAACTTTTATTAAAAAAATAGTCACGATAATTCCTGTCATTTCAGTAATCAGCATAATAGCCATAATAGCAATAGTCGTGGGGCTAAGTGCTGCAAAATTAGCAACAGTAGCTCTAATAGCTTTTGCTGCAGTAGTTCTGCATAACTTACTCGGCCTTACTCTTGGATATTGGGCAGCAAGAGGAGCTAGGCTATCCCACTACAAAGCAAAAGCCATTACTTTTGAGGTAGGCATGGAAAATTCAGCCCTTGCTGTCGCTCTTGCAATAGCTCACTTAAATCCAATAGCAGCGCTACCAGGTGCAATATTTAGTGTGTGGCACAACCTGTCAGGTTCTACTCTTGCAGGGTTCTGGGGCGCCAGAGACAAAAATACAGATCAATAAACAAAAACCCCTCATCATCTTAGAAAAATGGTGGGGGGTTTTATCAACTATTAAAAAGTTAGAGTTAGAGATCCAAATACGCTTCTTCCTGGCATAGGATATCCAAATACCTCTTGATACTTTTTATTAAAAATGTCATAAAACATTAAATCCATCCTCAGGTCGTGCTTTGGTATTAGATACGATATCCCAAGGTCTGCAGTATAATATGGCTTTATCGAAACAAGCTCAAGCTTACTGCTATTTGGCGCATATAGCAAATTTTGCTTTGATACGTAGTGATTGTCAAAATCTAAAATTAAGCCATTATCAAATTTTTTCTGAAAAGTTAAATTTGCCATACTTCTTGGAAAATAGTCCAAAGAGTTTAACAGATGCTGGGTGTCAAGCACATCGTTAACTTTTGTACTTCTTTGATAGGTATAAGTGAACACTGTATCAATGCCCTTTATTTTCTTTTTAAGAGTTGTTTCTGCCCCATACATATTTACTTTATCTACGTTGTAAGCCACTCTGTTTGTAGGATTTGGGTCAATTCTAAACATAATATAGTCGTGGATAGAATAATAATAGCCATTAATAGAGTAGTCAAATCCAAGTCTCTTTCCTTTAATGCCAAGTTCTACTGCGTTTTCCTTTTCTGGTTTTAAGAGATAGTTTACTGGCCTATATCCAGGAGCAGGGCTCCCATTAGCGAGCTTTGATCCACTATAGCCTGTAAGCCACCAATAGTATTCAGGATTAGTGGGCATCCTTGCAGATTTGAAAACTGACAAAGTTGCAGTATCATTTTTAGTTAGATCGTAGTCTAAGCTTATTCTTGGAGTAATTGCATTGCCAGTTAGCGATATGCCCTGGACATTGCTCCCCCTTCCATCCTGTAATATAGGCGCTCCCTCTGCGTGAAAGCTATCATACCTTATACCCATATAAAGCGATGATTTTTTTGATATCTTAAATCTATCATCAAGATATGCTGAATTGTAAATTATCTTCTGGCTTGATGGACTATTTTGATCGTAGGTTGGATTTTTTGTTGCTTCGTAAATTATAAATGTATCCCCTGAACCCTGATTTTTAAAATAATATCCAAACCTCACGTGGTGCTTTGAAATATCTCTACTAAAGTCCATATAAAATCCATCGGTCTTATCAGGCTTTAGATCTCTAATAAGAAGCCCCGGGTTTACCTCGTATCTATCTTCTCTATTTGTAAAACCTGCTATTTTAGCCTTCCAGCCAAATATTTCTCGTTCATAAGACAGATCCAGAAGAGTCTTTTCCTTTTGCCAGTAAGAGCCCATTACAGGAGTTCTTGTAGGCCCTCCACCGGGAGGCATAAATTCTCCAAGAGATGTGGGATACGATGGATCAATGGGAACATTCCACAATGGGCTTTGAGGGTCATTTGATTTTCTATTACTGACTATAAGGCCTCTTTTTACCTTTGTATAATAAACTGATGCACCAATTTGACCATCAAAAACATTTGGAATAACCGTGGAAAAGTTAAATGAATTTGAGAGAAAGTTATTGTTTCTTAAAAATGGATCAGAAGAGAGATGATCGATAGATATATTGAAGGGTATGTTCTTTATCTTGTTTTCGTAATAAAACCTATAATTTTGTGTATCCCTTGT
>JAJXTU010000022.1 GCA_021783475.1 bacterium | reverse complement strand
ACTTTAAAGCTGCAAGCTTAAAGTAAAGACTTATATTTTCTTTTAATCCCTCTTCTATCATACTATTTGATAAATTCTTTGTATCAAATAGTATGTGTTTGAACTTTGGCAGGTATTTAGACAAGAAAGACAAGTCTTTATCTGATTTTATAGATTTAAATTGATCTGAAAACTCTTCTGACATATTCCACTTCTCTTTTCCCTGATAGAAGATTACAGGAATTATAGGTATCAAGTCTTTGTTTTGTTTTAGATTTGTCTCCCACGTCACTACCATATAGTTTAGTATTTGAAGAAGTACAAATTTATCTAAAGCTGATTTGTGTTCAAATATCAGATAAAATTTAGACTCTTTTCCCTTGAACTTACAATCAAAGGACAGATCTAACTGATACTTCTTGTATCCCTTTGTCAGCTTTTCATTGTCTATTAGCTTTACAGAATCTAAATCAATGTGCTCTCTTATATCTTTTGGAAAGAACTTGTCTATAAAAGCCCTTGTATCTAATTCATTTGAAAATGTCATCTTAAAGAACTTATCGTGTGCATCCCTAACGCCCTTTGCATCCTCTAAGAAATCAGCCAAACCATATTACCCCCATTGATTAGTTTAAGGCAATATACCATAATATGGCAAAATTTGGTAGATTTAAAAAATTCTTGACTCTTTTAAATTTGCTTTTAGAGTGTCGATATATAATCTTATCTTTGACAGTTCATGTAAATAAAAATCTCAATACTCTTTGATAGTATAAGGAATTCAGGCACTTTCTTTATTACTAAAAGTGAGTAATATTTTTTATGATTTTGTAAAGTTAAGTATTTTTCTCATTTCTCTTTTACTTAATTATTTGATAGCATGTGCTTAGGGTAAAATACTTTGTCTATATCGTCTTGTTTAAGCAAGTCACTTCTTTTCACACCACTTCCAGTTCTGAAACCTTACGAACTGATGGTATTACACCACTGGTAAGCTCTTTATATATATCTTTTAAATTTTCCTTTAGTTCGTCTAAAGTCTCTCCCTGCGTCATATAATCGGGATTTTCTTCTAGATAACCTAAGAACATATTATCATCTTGCCAGTATACAAACTTAATAGTTTGCATATTTATCCTCCTTATTTTCTATAAAAGTCATTGTAAAGAGCTATTTAGTGCATGTCAAGCTATTAGTTTAAATGGTTAGCGGACGCTGATTTCACTCCTTAAGAAGAAGCTAATTTTGTCACTACTATGAAAGTTTTTTGAGCATTAAAGAATCGCGCAGAGTTTTTTAACTAAAAATCAAAAAATGCCTATTTTCCAAAACCCAGTACGTATACTACCTCCACGAATTATTAATTTGAAAGCTATGTTATGGTATTATAGAATATATTCTAAATCAAACTTATTGGGGGCAAATATGAAAAAACTATATATACTTTTTGCTTTTATATTTTTTGCACTATTAAACACAAGTTTGGCATTTGCAAATATTGAGCTACTAGGACCGGGCTCAGCTAATCCCCCTGGGGATTCAATTTCAAATCTAAATCCTATTTTAACCTGGAGTTCTGATAACAAAGATACGAATTTTAAAGTAACCATATATATTCAAGACAACAACTCTTTAGTTCCAAAGGTTCTTAGGGAGTGGCTCTTCATAAAGGGCACGTCCCTCAGGGTCCCAGATGGAGTCCTATCTCCAAATAAATCATATTATTGGACTGTTACCGACATGCAAAGCTCTGCCACGAAAAACTTTTTATATTTCAAGACCACTTATCCAATAAGCGCTGCAATGCTTGAACCAGGTTTTGATAGGCCGCAAGGTCCTTTAATTGACTTAGACAACTTAAAGTTTATATGGAAAACTGAATACGCTGACAAAGTAAACCTGATAGTGCTAAGAGTTGAAAAAGAAGGAAAGACGACCATATTCTCAAAGGAATTTAACTCAAACGAAAATGAATTCGATGTATCAAGTGACCCCGATCTCAAGAAGCTTTTTACTAGCGGAGAATACGAGTGCTATATCGTAGCCACATCAGGAAATAATACAAAGATAGCGTCAAGCAGGTTTTTTAGGATAAAATAAAATAATTACCATAAACTAAAAATTTTGGGAGAATAGATATGCATCAAGAAGATAAATTAAAGTTAGATAATTTAGATGTGGAATTGATAAAGCTGATGCAAGAAGATATGCCTCTGGTAGAAAGACCGTTTCTTGAGATATCAGAAAAGCTAAATATTTCAGAAAAAGAGGTAATATCCTGGATAAATCGTTCTTTGAAAAGCGGCCTGATGAGAAGGTTTGGCGCAAGAATCAGCCACAGAAAGATAGGCATAGACGTAAACCCTATGATAGCGTGGAAAATTCCTGAATCAAACATAGAAGAGTGCGGAAATATACTTGCAAAAAATCCAGAGGTCACTCACTGTTATGAGAGAGCTACATCAGAAGAATGGCCATACAGCATTTACACGATGATTCATTGCAAGAGTAAATCAGAAGCTGACAGAATAGCAAAAAGTTTATCCGATCAGATAAATATCACTGACTATATACTGCTATACAGCATAAGAGAATTAAAAAAGACGCATATGGCTTATTTTGCAGAAAAAAATAAATAGGAGATGAAAATATGTTTCAAAAGTCAAAAGAGCTTTACATTGAGGCAAAGAAATATATACCAGGTGGTGTAAATTCACCAGTTCGAGCTTTTAAGGCTGTAGGCTGCGACCCCGTATTTATAAAAAAAGCAAAGAAGGCATATTTATTTGATGAAGATTCAAATAAATACATAGATTATGTGTGCTCATGGGGACCTCTCATTTTCGGTCATGCAAACAAAAAAATTATAAAGTCTGTTGAAGAGTCCATCCAAAAAGGCTTCACATACGGAGCCCCTACAAAGCTTGAGGTAGAATTAGCCCAGCTTATCACAAAGTGCGTTCCCAGCATAGAAAAAGTAAGGCTGGTGTCATCAGGGACAGAGGCCACGATGAGCGCAATTAGATTAGCCAGAGCATACACAAAAAAAGAAAAGATAATCAAATTTAAGGGTTGCTATCATGGACACTCTGACAGCTTTCTTGTCCAGATGGGATCGGGCGGCCTTACCTTCTCTGTACCCACATCACCAGGTGTACTTGAGGACGTGGCCAAAAATACAATACTTGCCAACTTCAACAGCAAAGAAGACGTAACAAATATCTTCAATAGTCTAAAAGGGCAGATTTGTGCTGTAATAGTAGAACCAGTAGCTGGAAATATGGGCATAATAGAGCCAAAGGATGATTTTCTAAAATTTTTGCGCGATATTACGAATATAAACAATTCCCTCTTGATATTCGATGAGGTAATCACTGGCTTCAGGCTGGGTCTTTCTGGAGCACAAGGCATATATAACATAAAGCCAGACATCACCACCTTAGGAAAGATAATAGGAGGCGGTTTTCCGCTTGCAGCATTCGGAGGAAGCGCTCAGATAATGGACATGCTTTCCCCTGATGGACCTGTGTATCAGGCAGGCACCCTATCTGGGAATCCAATAGCTTGCACAGCAGGGATAGCCACTTTAGAGATGTTAATGGAAGATCCTCCATACGATAAGCTTGAAAAAAAGACAAAATACCTTACACAAGAGATGAGAAATATATTCCAAAAATATTCAATAGAATCGTATATATCTCAATGTGGTTCAATGTTCACTCCCTTCTTCTGCAATGAAACCGTCACAGACCTTGATTCAGCAGCAAAATCAAACACACAAACCTATTCAAAATTCTTTCAAGAGCTCTTAAAGAACGGCGTATATCCGCCTGCATCGCAATTTGAAGCGTGGTTTGTCTCAACTGCGCACTCAGATGAGGACTTTGATACTACATTAGAAGTTATTGAAAATGCTGCCAAGAATCTCTAAAAATAACTTCATTGCAGCTATAGTTATACTATTTGCCATAAGTATAATTATCCCAATACTGTTAAAAATAGTGCTGATTTCAGTTGCCATAATGTTTGCATATCATTATTTTTTCAATAAGCAGCAATGAATGCCTTGCTCTCAAAAAACTCTAAATCTTTAGAGGACGATCAAAATTAATGAAAATTATCACAATTAGCGATGTTCACACGCCACAATATTTATGGATGCTAAAAAGAAAATTAGAATTTTGCGACAACGACATAGACCTCATAATCGGAGCAGGAGACCTGATATACAAAGGCGCAAGTTTAGCGATAAATAGTTTAAATCAAGCGTTAGTCCAAAAATTTAATAAATTTGTGCCCTTCTTTACCTGTTTTGGAAACGAAGAATACTTCAACACAGAACCAAAATTAAAAAAACTTCAATATCCTATTTATATAGATATGGATTTTATTAAAGTAGGAAAGCCCGAATGGACGTTCGTTTTTACAAGGGGAATTTTAAATCAGCCAACCACATGGCAAAGAAAGCACATACCAGACGCAGAAAAAGTCTATGAAAAGAAATTGACTGAAATACGCTCCCTACTGGAAAAGCTAAAGGAACAAACAGACAATATAGTCTATGTAAGCCACTATGCGCCCACATACAAAACTTTAGAGGGCGAGAAGAGTGAAAGTTTAGAACTCTTAGGGAGTGATAAACTTGAGAAGCTAATATTAGAACTTGATATACCACTTGCTATTCACGGTCACTCTCATCACTCAATCAAACCCATTGTAAATATTGGAAGATCTACTATAATAAACGCTGCTATAATGGTTAACAAAAATATCCCAACTATAATTTTAGAAGAAGGTGTTAAGATTGAGCATATTGAATAACGTAGGTAATACCCCTTTATTAAAGCTAAATAGCTTTAAGGATAAAAATATATTTGGCAAATGGGAAGCAAAAAATCCTTGTGGTTCTATAAAAGACAGAGCAGCTCTAAATATGATAGAAACAGCTATAAGAGATGGGAAGATAAATCCAGACACCACCGTAGTAGAGGCCACATCTGGAAACACTGGAATCGGCCTTGCATTTGTGTGCGCAGTCAAGGGCATAAACCTAAGAATTTATCTCCCAGAGCACATGAGCGAGGAAAGAAAGAAGATATTAAAAGCCTTTGGAACCCAGCTAGTTCTTACCCCAAAGAGCGGCGGAATATCAGCATCAGTAGCAGCTGCAAAAGATTTTGCAAAAACAAACAATGCCTACTACATAGATCAATTTAACAATCCTGCCAATGCTATGGCACACTACATTGGCACTGCACCTGAGATATACAGAGATATGAAGGGCGAAATAGGGGCTATCGTGTGCACTATAGGAAGCTCTGGAACCATAACTGGCATTGGGAATTTCATAAAATTAATTGATAAAAACATAAAGATAATCGGCGTTGAGCCCAGCTCAAGCCCTACAATCAAGAGCAATATTAGCGCCCCTCACAAGATTCAAGGCATTGCGCCAGGATTCGTTCCAGGCATATACAACCCAAAAGTTGTAGACGATATTATATGCGTCTCAGATGAAGAAGCATACGAGATGACCAGATATTTAGCGAAAAGGGAAGGACTTTTCGTGGGAATCTCATCTGGAGCATGTGTCGCTGCATCTCTAAAGCTCTCTATGGAAAAGCCAATAGTAGCCATACTCCCTGATACAGGAGAAAGATATCTCTCGGTGGAAAACCTCTTCAATGCATAGAGCGCTCCTTCTCTTCTCAGGAGGTCTAGATTCACTGCTTGCAGGCAGGATAATTCAGGATCAAAATATTGAGGTCATACCCATAAAGTTTATAACCCCATTTTTTGGGCCAGATGAAAATGCTAAGATATATGCAAGAGAAGCGGGCCTGAAAGAGCCGATATTCGTTGACATTACAAAACAATTTTTCAATATACTAAAAAGTCCAAAATACGGATTCGGAAAAGCTGCCAACCCCTGTATAGATTGCCACAAGCTGATGATTGAAGAGTGTGTAAATCTGATGGGCGACTTCGATGCATCCTTTGTGGTTACGGGAGAAGTTTTAGGAGAAAGGCCTATGTCACAGAACAAAAATAGTCTAAAGACAGTAGCAGAGCAATACGAAAACATTGTGTTAAGGCCTCTTTCTGCCAAGCTTTTGAGAGAGACAGCTTTAGAAAGATCTGAAGTTGTAGATAGAGATCTTCTTGAGGGTATCTCGGGTAGATCGCGAAAGAGACAAAAAGAACTCGCAAAGCTCCTGAATATAAAAAAATTTCCAGCACCCGCTGGCGGCTGCGTCCTTTCAGAAAAACAATTTGGAAATAAGATTAAGAAATTAATTGACCTGGATATGCTAACCTCAGATCTGTGCAAGCTAATAAAAAGATCCAGAACTCTTTTCGTAGAAAAATACAACAACATTTTAATTACCGGAAGGTGTGAGAGCGAAAATCAAATGATCCAAGATTTCGCTGATGAGCTTGGGATCGCATATTTTATGCCAAAAAATGACAAAGGGAGCTATCTCATACCGTTGAAAGAGGCAGCAAGTGAAGAAGAAAGCATTTTCTATGCTAGGATTACTGCATCATTCAACGATGAAAAGGGGAAAGAAATTGAAATAGTTCTTTCTGACAATAGCCAGAGCTTCAATGTCCTTCAATTGGACAGAGAAATAATCAATAAGTTTTTATTTACATAATATATTTTAATCATAGGGAGGCTATCTTGAACAAGAGATCAATCTGGGGAACAATCATCTTATTGACCATACTGTTTTCTACAACATTTTCAAGCTTAGCCCTTGCACAAAATGACAACCTACAACAATTTAGTCCAAAAATTATAATTTTAACAGCATTTTTGCCTGAATACAACGCATGGCAAGATGAAAATTTTAACAAAATCATAGAGGTTTCTGGACTCATAAAGCCCCTAAGCTGCGA
This sequence comes from bacterium, assembly GCA_021783475.1. Lineage (GTDB taxonomy): Bacteria > Thermodesulfobiota > Thermodesulfobiia > Thermodesulfobiales > Thermodesulfobiaceae > Thermodesulfobium. The sequence goes on along the minus strand of JAJXTU010000022.1, from coordinate 17,944 downwards.
TAAGAGAAACGTGTGTATAGTTATGACTGGAGAAGGTGAAATGAACGCAGCTATATCTGTCACAAGCATAATAAAAGACAAAAGTCTAAACATAAGTAAGACTATCTTTATAAGAAGCGGGATATCTGGCGGAGTAGACGATCCGTCCAGCTCTTACGGGAGCGTTTACATAAATAGCTGGGTAATTTCCTGGTCGTTTGGTCACCACTATTTAAATGACCAAAAGAAGCTTGATTGGATACAGCCTGGTTGTTCCAACTATGCCCTGCCAGGTCACTGCAACGAATACACACAAAACCTATATGAAAACCTGGCTTATAAGATAGACGATCGTCTATTAAACATCGCTAAAGAATCCACAAAAAATTTACAGCTTGAGAACTCATCCAAGGCTGTACAACTGGACAAAGAATTTGGACTATCCACGATGCCCACGATAAAGATAGGAGCGGTTGTTGCTGGCGACGACTATTGGATAGGGGTTGAAAACGAAGCTATAGCAAAAAAAATCACTGCTCTATACAGCAACAAGGCAGCAAACTACACAGACACGGCAATGGAAGACATTGGAGACGTAGCAGCGCTATCCAAATTTGGCTTAGAAAATCACTACCTTTCCATTAGAAGCGTGTCAGACATAGACGTCCCTGAACCTGGCAAGACTGATGAGGAAGCGTGGAAGACTATCAACCCTCACGAAACTCACCTGGCAATCAAAAACGTCGTCTTGGTTACCAAAAGAATAGTTGATGAATTGATGAAATAGATAACTGGTGATTATCCACCAGTTATCTTGGTGACATCTTTTCCAAAATAAGTCTTTGCGAAATCAGCGACCTTTTCTTTTGTTATGTCGCCTTCAATAGTACCTATCTTTACTCCAGAAACGCTTAGATCCCAGTCTATCATCCAGGCTTTTCTAGCCTCTATCTTGGCAAATGTGCCATCAGAAAACCAAACTCTATAAAGTTTGTAGAAAACAAACTGGTCGCTTTCTGCTCTGGCTGGGACATTGGTATTCAAAACAAAATCATAAGATGTAAATACAAAAGTAGACACAAAGAGCGCACACAAAAATATAAAAAGTCTTAGAAATTTCATCTATCCTCCCGCAAACTTTATTTTCTTAAATAAATTCTATCATACTAAAATTTCCATAACAAAATTATTAGAAAACAATTTGAAAAATATTAAAGAATTTCGGACATGTTCCCACATTAACTGGCAGCTTCAGATATGCTGAAAATTTAACACGATATATCTTCATAATCCTAACTCTCAATTCTCTCGACATATATTCTCTCTGGATACACCATCAGTCCTGATGGCCCTGGTTTAGACAGACCCCTTACCCAATTTCTATAAGCGACAATGCTCTTCGGATACCAAAGAAATATATATGGCTGATCGCATACTATAATCTCATAAACCTTTCTGTAAATCTTCTTCCTAACTTCTTGATCGATAGTTTGCCTGCCCAATATTATCAGCTTGTCCACTTCTGGATTGTCATATCCAACTAAATTGAATCCATTAGGATATTCTTTTGAATACCAGATCCCATAAGGGTCAGGATCCATCCCTAAACCCCAGCCCATAATAGTAGTCTCAAAATCCTTTTTTTCTGAAGTTAACCTCTGTAAAAGACTGCTCCACTCCAGGCTAACCAGGTCTATCTTTATTCCCCTTTGTTCAAGATACTGCTGAATAATCACACCAGCCATCTCTCTATCCTTGCTACCCTGCCTTATTAGACATGTAAATCTAAATGGTAGGTTGTTTTTATGCCTTAAGCCATCAGATCCTTTTTTCCAGCCAGCCATATCAAGAAGCTCATCAGCCCTTTCGGGATTGTATTCTGGATAAGGAAGCCCTTCAGGATAAGACCAATCAAGCGGACAGGTTGGGTAGTTTAGCGCCTCACCATAGCCCATCAGTACAGCCTTTACAAGAGCGTTTTTGTCGATCGATATTGTGATTGCCTCCCGAACACTTCTGTCTTCAAATAATTGGTTTTTCAAATTAAATCCCAGATAGGTATAAGTTTTCGTAGGGTATGAAACCAGTGTGCTTTTTGGATCCTCTTTTATCCATGCCACATCTTTCGGCCTGAGGTCCACCATATCTATCTCGCCAGCTTCGTATGCGAAAACCTGTGAATTGCTGTCAGGTATTATTTTTATGATCAAAGACTCTAAAAGCGGTTTGCCCTGATAGTATCTCTCATTTGTTCCCAGAAAAATCTTGTCAGCAACCTGCCACTTTTTCAGAATAAATGGTCCTGTCCCTATTGGAAACCTGTTAAAGTCAGACGTATTTATATCCTGATTTTGCAGTATATGCTTTGGCAATATGCCAGTGCCGAGATTCGTCATAAATGGAGAAAATATTCCCGGAAGAACGAAGTCTACTGTAAAATCATCAATTTTTACTATTTTTATAGGCACATTGTCGACTATTAGGTCAGACCTTCTTACTGTGTTTGTCTTTGGATCGAGAATTTTCTCGTAGGTAAAAACTACATCATCAGCAGTCAGTCTTACACCATCGTGAAAATATACGTCTTTCCTCAGATTTACTCTGTATACTAAGCCACTGTGTAAAATGTCTATGCTCTCAGCCAGATCTGGTTGAATTTTTTGATTTTCATCTAATCTTATAATCCCATTAAAAATAAAATCGATGACAGAAAATGATGCAGAATCAGAAGCAAGTATGGGGTTAAGGGTTACAGGGTCGCTGCCTAAAGAGATGACCAGACTATCCTTTGGTAGGTTTGGAATGCCGCAGCCAGACAAGAGCGCAGTGCCAGACAAAGCTAAAAATGCTAAAAAATTTCTTCTATTCAAGATGTCTCCAATTTTTTAGTTTTGTTCAACACGGCTATTATAATATAATGTTGTGGCGTATACAAATTATCGATAACAAAAACAGGAGGAGGAAAAATTTGAAAATCAGATTCGATCAGGAAAAGCTTGTAATGTGGGCTACAGATGTGCTAAAAAAGGCATCTATGCCAGAGGAAGACGCAAAAACCACAGCTACAATTCTTGTAAAAGCCGATCTTAGGGGAATAGAGACACACGGCCTAGCCAGACTGCCAATCTATGTTGAGAGAATACAAAAAGGTGGCATCAACCCGAAACCAGATTTCAAGATACTGAAAGAAACTCCAGCTACCACCCTCATTGACGCAGACAGCGCAATGGGTCAGGTCGCAGGCAAGTTTGCTATGTCAAAAGCTATTGAAAAGGCAAAGAGCACCTCAGTAGGTATTTCATCAGTCAGGAATGGAAATCACTTTGGGATAGTAGCACACTACCTTGAAATGGCAATAAATAATAATATGTTTGGCATAGCCACTACAAACACATCCCCCCTCCTTGCGCCATTTGGTGGCAAGAAAGCTGTTCTTGGAACCAATCCCATAGCCTTTGGTTTTCCAGGAGGCGAATATCACCCAATAATTCTTGATATGGCCTCTTCAGTTACTTCAAGGGGAAGAATCAAGATAGCCCAGCTAAACAACGAAAAAATACCTCTCTCATGGGCTGTAGACGAAAGAGGAATTCCCACAGATGATCCAAACGAAGCCCTCAAAGGAGCTCTGTTGCCATTTGGAGCACACAAGGGATATGGACTGGCCGTCATTGGCGATATATTAAGCTCGGTATTGAGCGGAGCTGGCTTTCTACTCCAGACAGGAGAACTTTACAGTGAACCAACAAAGCCGCAAAATCTCGGATTTTTTATGATGGCTGTTAAATTGGAATCATTTATAGACAAGAATGAATTCAGCCAGAGAATAACTGAATTTATTAAAACAATCAAAGAATCCCCCAAAGCAGAGGGCACAAAAGAAATATTTATGCCAGGAGAAATAGAATATATCAGAGAAGTAGACAACGAAAAAGAAGGCGCCCCATTAGGAGAAAATGTAGTGAAGGGTTTAAAAGACCTGGGAAGTTCAATAGGTGTAGAATTTAATCTCGAACCAAAAAATTAAAAAATTAAAAAACCCCGCAATTTTTACATTGCGGGGTAAAATGAAGATTTTAATTATAAATCAAGGGCTTTGTTAATAGCCTTTAAGTCTACGAATTCCTCTACCATAGTAGTTGCCCTTTGAATTTTCTTTTCTTCTCTAATGCGAGCCCTACCAAATACCCTCTCAACAAGCTCAACCACAGTAAGAGTGTCCTGCTTTACGAGAACGATAGGCACACCTGCATCTTCAGCCTTTGCAAGAACTACGTTGCTTGGATAAAAGTTTCCAGTTAATATTAGAACTTTAGTGGGGGTCTCCAGAGCTGCCATCTGGATATCTGATCTATCTCCACCAGTTATCACAGCTTTGTTTATTACTCTCCTAAAGTATCTGAGAGCATTGTCTACACTCATAGCGCCGACAAGGAATCTCTCAACCAGCTCATCGAGCTTGTCTTCTTGACAGAGTATCTCGCCATTTAATACTTCTACTAGTTCACGAATACTGATAGACTTCAGAGTCTCATCCTGAGGAATTGCTCCAAGGAAATTAATACCCTTACCTGTAAGATAAGGTATCAAAAGTCTGTGATGATACTCCCTACAAGCCTGAGTTCCACCAGTTACCACGAATCCCAAAAGCCTGTCTTTAAATACTTCCCTTGCCTCAAGAATGTGGTCTGCAAGAATGTCTGTTTCACACTTTGCGACTATTACCACTTTAAGGTCGAGAAGTTCAGCGACATCTTTTGGTGCAAGACTGTACATTTTGCCTTCAGTAAAGTTACCCACTCCCTCTACAAGAATGATATCATTCTTACTAGAGAGTTTTTCGAAGCTTTCTTTTACCTGTTTTGTAATGTCTGTCACCTGAGATTTTAGAAACAGGACAGCTAAATCAGGCGTCATAACAACAGGTACCATTTCGTCAAGCGGGTCACTCAATCCCAACGCTTTACGTGCAGAAACAGCATCTTCATCTGTCAATAAACCCTCTTCTCTTGTTGGGAGATTGCCAAGAGGCTTAAAATATGAAACCTTCTTACCTTGTGCCTGGAGATTTCTTGCTATCCCCAAAAGCACCGTGCTCTTTCCAACAAACGATTCTGGTGATACAAAGTATAGCCCTTTCATTCTGTCCCACCTCCTACGGTTAATCTCATATCAATTGCTACCGCACCCTCTTCAAACACCCTAAGTGGATTGATATCCAATTCCACAATTTCTGGGAAATCGGTAACCAAATTTGATACCCTTAGTATAGCATCAACAATCGCATTTTGATCAACGCCTTTTTCTCCCCTTGCACCTGCTAGCATTTTAAAAGATTTAATTTCTCTTATCATATTTCTTGCATCAATCTCAGAAATAGGAGCGATCCTAAAAGAAACGTCCTTCAAGACCTCGACGTAAATGCCACCAAGACCAAACATAATCATATGTCCAAATTGCGGATCTTTAACCGAGCCGATTATGACGTCTTTACCAGCAGGAAGCATCTGCTGGACTGATACTCCCCAGATCTCAGCATCGGGAAAATACCTTCTGGCAGATATCATAATGTCGTCAAAAGCCCTGATTACTTCATCTTTATTTTTAAGCCCTACTTTTACACCGCCCACATCAGTTTTGTGCAAAATATCAGGAGATGCTATCTTCATAACTACAGGAAACCCTAATTCGGCAGAAAAATCACTCGCTTCCAGACTGGTAGTAGCAAGAAGAGTTTTGGGAAGATTAAACCCATATCCTTCGAAAACCTCTCTTACCTCCCAATCGCCCAAACTTGGCCTTTTATTTCTATCCAGAGACCTTAGAGATTTTGCAGCTACGTCAAAATTTGAATCAAATTTTTTGTAAACAGGCTCAGGCTTATTTAACCAAATTTTTCTTTCGTACATAGACTTGAAGACGAATCCCGCTCTTTCAGGAAATGAATAGTTTGGAACGCTCTTTCCCATCAAATATGATGCAGCAGGAGTAATAGTCTTGCCGCCCATAAATATAGAAAAGACTGGCTTGCTTGGATCCTTCACCTTTACAATGCTCTCAGCAGTCTCCATGGCCTGAGTGTAGACCTGAGGTGTGAGAATAACCATAACACCGTCCACACCCTTATCCTTTAAAACATTGTCAAGCGCAAATTCATACCTATCAGCAAGCGCATCCCCCAAGACATCTACAGGATTGTAGACTGCAGCAGCAGAGGGCAGATTTGCTCTCAATTTTTCTACAATATCGCTTGAAAGGGTTGCAATGCTAAGTCCAGAGTTCTCTATTGCATCAGAAGCCATAATACCAGGACCGCCTGCATTGGTAACAATAGCGATGTTACTTCCATTCAATAGCGGCTGATAGGCAAAACCAATAGCAAGATCAAATAGATCTTCTACGGTAGACGCCCTAATAACGCCACACTGTTTAAAGGCAGAGGTGTATGCCTGATCGGAGCCAGCAAGCGAACCAGTATGGCTTGTCGCAGCCTTTGCACCAGCGGCAGTCGTGCCAGACTTTAGAACTATGACAGGTTTTACTTTGGAGGTTTTATATGCAATGTCCATAAAAAGACTGCCATTGTCAATGCTTTCAAGGTACATCAAGATAACATCGGTGTCTTTATCATCTTTTAGCACGTCTAAAAGGTCAACTTCGTTTACATCAGCTTTGTTTCCAATACTGATAAATTTCGAAAAGCCTATATCGTTAGCGGCAGCCCAATCCATAATTGCAGTTGCAAAAGCCCCAGACTGAGATATAAAACCAATATTTCCCTTTTTCGGCATAAACGACGCAAAAGATGCGTTTATATTGTTGTGTGTGTCTATTAAGCCCAGGACATTTGGACCTACAAGCCTAATATTATTTGATTTAATTATATCTTTTAGCTCTCTTTCGAGCTTTGCGCCCTCTACGCCTGTCTCTTTAAATCCTGCAGTGATAACAATTGCACCCTTAACATTTTTCTGTGCGCACTCCTTCATAACAGGATTTACGAATTTCGAAGGTATCACAAATACCGCAAGCTCTATATCCTCAGGGATATCCAGAACGCTTTTGTAACACTTGTAACCCAATATAGAATCTGACTTTGGGTTAATAGGATAGATATTGCCATCATATCCGCCATCTATTACGTTTTTTAACACAGCATAACCTAACTTCTTTTCTTCACTTGATGCGCCAATTATGGCAATAGACTTTGGTTTAAAAAACATATCCATTTTGTCCATTTTATACACATCGCCTCCATAAATTTATAAAACTTTGAACTATTTTCAATCCAAAAAAATTACATTCTGGATTAATAAACATACCTATCAGGAGCCAGAATGAAATTTGGATCTACTGACTTCTTTAAAGAATTCATCAAATCCATATAAACACTGCCAGCCTTTTCCAGAAACAATTTTCTCTTCATTTGAACGCCCAACTGCCTTTCTGCAATCAAAGAACCATTTTGTTCCAGAACCCTCTTGTAAATTTCATCATTTTCGTCTGGCAGATTGGTTCTAAAAACAAGCGCCCCTCCATCCTGGGCATGAAATAAAAAGTCATAATTTTTCTCAACTATGAAATTCAAAAAATCAGGACAGGATCTGAGAGATAGCGTCACGTCATCTGCTAATAACTTATTCTCTAAGGCCACATCTCCCATACTAAGTCTGCCCTTATATATAGTATCGAAATCATTCCCTTCAAAAGTCTTTATCTTAGATGATTTCCCAAACTTCAATATCGTCTGTTTTAGCCTTTCCACCTCAAGCTCTCTGCCCTCGATTAGAATAAAGGCTGCATATTTTGAGCTGCACTCAGAAAGATAGCCAGCAACTTTGTTGCTCATCAGATCAAGAGCGCTAAGAAATATCTTCAAGGAATCAAATTCCTTTTTAAAGTTGAAAAAGTCATTAATTGAGTCAAATGGTAAAATCATTGCCAATCTTTTTTCAGGGAGAGGCATCAGCTTATACATTAATCTGGTAAATATGCCCAAGGCTCCCTCGCTGCCAATCCATGCTATCTTTGCATCATATCCAGAAACATTTTTAACCGTTTTGCCGCCTAAGGTTACAATGCCGTGTACAGGAGTAACGAATTCAATCTGCATTGTATTTAATCTAGTATCCCCATATTTTGCGAATCTCATACCCTGATAATTTTCACCTGCTGCCCCACCAGCAGTACCATTGTAAGATGAAAATGAATCGATAGGAAAGTAAAGACCAGAGCCTTCAACCTCAGAATAAATATCCTTTAACTTTGCTCCAGGTTCCACAGTAAGCACAAGGTCGTGAGTGTCCATCTCCACTATCTTGTTCATCTTAGAAAAATCAACAACCAATGAATCTTTTGCCGCAACGCTTCCGCCTGACAAACTGCTCATTGATCCACGTGGCACAACAGGGATCTTTTCCTTGTCTGCCCAAAGCAGAGCTTCCAGGACATCTTTGTTGCTTTCGGGATAGATTATTGAATAAGGCACTTCATCCTTAAAGGGTATATTCTTATCACACAAGTTTTTCTCTATCTTTTCAGACTTAAGCAAGTATTTTCACTCCTCTCTCTTGTAAATCTTGTCAAAGTATTAAAATTATTTGCCGTTTGCCTTTTTAATCTCGTCCCACAAAAGACAAACGGTATGCCTTGTATCTATGTTTAGCCCATCTTGCTTAAGAGCGCCCGATATCTGTGCCCTACATCCTGGGCATCCAAGTGCTACTATCTTTGCACCCGTATTCTTTATGGTTTCTCTCTTCCTGTTTGCTACGTTGGTAGATATCTCCTGATAATAAACGGTAAATCCACCTCCCTCTCCGCAGCACTTTGTAGAGTTTTCCATCTCAACAAATTCATAAGATGGCATTATGTTTAAGAGGTCCCTTGGTTGACTTGCCACGCCCTGAAGCCTATTGAGGTGACAGGCATCATGATAGGTCACCTTAATCTTTTCCTTTGTGTTTTTCGGCATAATTTTCTTTAAGTCTTTTAGATGTTTTTGAGCCAAAAATTCCGATATATCGTAAACCTTTGCGCCCAGAGTAGTAATATCATCATTTTTTGTAATCTCAGGATAGACGTCTTTTAGACCTGATCCGCCAGTGGCACAAGAAATTATAATTGCATCCAATTTATGCTTTTTAAAAGCGCTTGAATTTTGAGCTATTTTTTGCTTCAAGGTTTCAAAATCTCCTGCTCCATAATGCGGAAAACCACAGCATCCCTGACCCTTTGGAATAATAACCCTATAGCCCAAAGAAAGGAGCACGTTCACCGAGGCCTCAGCAACATCCTGGAAAACGCTGTTTTGTGCACAGCCCACAAAATATCCTACCGTACCTATTGGCTTAACCTTTGGCTCAAGAACCTCAGGGAATCTGTCCATAAATGGTTTGGATGGAATATCTGGCAAGTCTATAAAAGAAAGTCTTTCCACGCTCTTGCCAAGCATCTTGGGTATAGATAAAGACCTTGCAAGGCTAAAAAGCTTTAATCTATTCGCCAGGGAAATAGCGCCAGTCAATGAAGACAGCTTGCCCTGACCTAAAAGTTTTCTATATATCACCGACTTAATCCAGGGCATATCGTATCTCTTTACCATTTCAGCGCGCGCCGCTGCAAAAACTTTGTCAGGGGAGAGGCCCACCGGGCAAGCTTGGGCGCAAGCGTGACAAAGTAGACACTTGTTAAATATCATCTCAATTTTGTGATTTGGCTCAAGTTTGCCGTGCAAAAGAGCCTCTGAAAGAGCGAGCTTGCCCCTGGCACAACCAGTTTCCAGTGAATCTTCATAATACACAGGACAAGTGCTCTGACACATTCCGCATTTCATACATTGAATTATCTGCTCTTCATAATATTCTTCTATTAGTGGCAAAGTATTATCATTAGATGTAGTCAAGATGAACCTCCTTAGCACCTACAACCTTGTTTGGATTTAATTTGTTATCAGGATCGAGTGCTTTCTTTATATCCCTGAAAAGACTAAGTCCTTCTTTCTTAAATTCTTTTTCCATAAAAGGAGCCTTTACAATGCCTATTCCGTGTTCACCGGTCAAAGTACCGCCTAAATCGATACAGTAATCAAATATCTCCTTGATAGCCATATCTACCTTCTTCATCTCTTCCTTGTTTCTTCTGTCAACCAAAATAGTTGGATGAAGGTTGCCGTCTCCTGCATGGCCAAAGCTCCCTATCATCAGATCATATTTACCTTGAATATCGTGAATCTTCTCAAGCATTTCGGGAACCTTGCTCCTTGGCACGGTAGCATCCTCTAATATGGTAGTGGGTTTGAGCCTTGCCAAAACTGGCAGGGCAGATCTCCTTGCCTCCATAAGATCCAGTCTTTGGGCATCATTCTTAGCTACAGAAATAGACCTTGCTCCCACCTTCATACATACGTCCTCCAGAATTTTCGCTGAAACTTCTACATCTTCAGTCTCTCCATCTATCTCTATGAGAAGGAGAGCCTCAATGTCCCTGGGGAGTCCGATTTTCTTAAAGTCTTCTACTGCATTTATGGTTATCTTATCTAAAAATTCCATTGTTGAAGGAATAATCTTGTTCTCTATTATTTTCGCAACTGCTGTTCCTGCCAAGCCTACACTGTCATACATTACTAAAAAGGTTTTTCTTGCCTTAGCAGGATATATAAGTTTTACAGCAATTTTGGTTATAATCCCAAGAGTTCCTTCTGAGCCCACAAAAAGATGAGTCAGATCAAATCCTGGAGATCCTTTCAGTGTAGAAAGACTTCCTGTCTGCAAAATATCTCCATTTGGAAGAACTACCTCCAAACCTATAATATAATCCTTTGTAGTACCATATTTCAGTGCTCTAAGACCTCCTGCACCTTCAGCCACACACCCTCCAATAGTTGCAACTGCGATGCTTCCTGGATCAGGCGGATAAAAGAGCCCCTTTTTAGAAACCTCAGCGTCAAGCGTGGCAGCAACCACGCCTGGCTCTAAAACAGCTATTCTATTCTGAACGTCTATATCTAAAATCTTGTTTAGTCTGTTCAATTCCATTACGATACCGCCATCTGCTGGGATAGAGCCTCCACTCAGATTTGTCCCTGATCCCCGCGGATATAGGTTTACATTATTTTTTCTTGTTAACTTTACTATCTTAGATATCTCATCAGAATTGTGGACTACTACGACTAAGTCTGGAACTCTATAAAATTGGGTAGCATCATAAGAATAAAGCATCAGATCGCTCGGATCAGTCAATACATTCGATTTACCAACAATATTTTCGAGTTCAGTTATAATATTTTTATCAATCATTTATAATCACCTCCTAATAGCATTTTACAACTATTTTTTTAATATATTGTATGTTATTAAATTCAGACAATTCGCAACATTTTCAGTGGTATTTCACGGTGCAATATACCAACGATATAAAAAAATATAGAGACGCAAAACATTGCGTCTCTATAGATAAATGTCTACAAGTAATACCCTACTTTACTGCGATATATATGGTACTAACCCCCGCACAAACTTTAGCTATATATACTTTTTTAAAACCTACACTCTTTAACAAAAGGGCAATCTTCTCAGGAGTCAAAAAAGCTCTAAGAGATTTCCCGAGATATTCATATTGTTCTTTGCAGCCTATTTTTTTCCCAAAAAATGGCAAAACTTTATCCATATAGAACCAAAATGGACCCTTAAAAATATTTGGTTCAGAAAGTTCAAGAAATCCAAATACACCAGGGCCTTTTATTACTCTATAGATCTCCTTAAAAGAGCTCTCTATATCCTCAAGATTTCTTACGGTATATGAAGACACAACTGCTCCAAAAGACTCGTCTTCAAAGGGCAGATCTTCAGCAAATGATTTTATGATTTCTATATTTTTTATATTATTTTTTATTATCTTGTGTTCCAATTTTTTAAGCATATTATCGTTTATGTCAAGAGCTACTATTTTTTTTACTTCTGGATATTTCTTATTAATCAGAAAAACCAGATCGCCAGTACCACTGCCTATATCAAGAACGCCTGAATCTTTATAAAATTTAAAAGTTTCTTTGATTAGCAAATTCTTCCAATCTCTATGCATACCCAATGTCATAATATCGTTCATATGATCGTAAACATCTGATATTTTAGAAAAAGTTTCTAAAACCAATTCTTTTTTTGGCAATTTAACCTCTAAACTTCTTAATTATCAAACAAGCGTTGTGTCCGCCAAATCCAAAAGAATTAGATATTGCATATTCACATCTCTTCATCTCTTGACTAACGTTTGGCACAAGGTTTAAGCCTTCAGCTTCATCGCACGGATCATCAAGATTAATTGTAGGCGGGGCAATATTTTCTCTCAATGACATAACAGTAGCAACCATCTCCACTGCTCCCGCTGCGCCAAGCAAATGGCCTATCATAGATTTATTTGATGTAATAAACACATCCTTAGCATGCTCTTTGAAGACTCTCTTTACAGCCTTTAACTCGCCTTCATCACCAGCAGGAGTGCTAGTCGCATGAGCGTTAACCAGGTCTATCTCATTATATGAAATGGCTGCATCCTTCAAAGCCCTATTTATACATATATAAGCACCATCGCCCGAAGGATCTGGAGCTGCCATGTGATATGCGTCGCAGGAAGCGCCATAGCCCACAAGCTCAGCGTATATCTTGGCTCCTCTTTTCAAGGCGTGTTCCAACTCTTCCAGTACGATTATACCAGAGCCCTCTCCCATTACAAAGCCGTCTCTCGACTTATCAAATGGTCTGCTTGCCAACTCTGGTGTATCGTTCCTACAAGTAGATAGCGCCCTCATTACACAAAAGCCGTTTATAGCCAAAGGTGTTACTGCCGCCTCAGCACCGCCACACAGCATAATATCAGCATCTCCATAGGTAATACTTCTAAAAGCCTCTCCTATCGCATGGTTACTCGATGCACAAGCAGATACCGGCGAAAAATTTGGTCCTTTCAGCCCAAATTTAATAGCCACATAGCCAGACGCCATATTTACTATCATCATAGGAACCATAAATGGCGAACCCTTCATAGGGCCTTTCTTATATAAAACTATGGCCTGCTCCTCCATAATGTCTATTCCACCGATGCCAGACCCGATGCATACTCCGATATTCAATTTATCATCAAAGTCTAAAAGGTCTGAATCCTCCATAGCTTTGTGAGCAGCAGCAACTGCGTATTGGACAAATTTTGATGTGCGACGAACATCTCTTCTATCCAGATAATCTTCCGGGACAAAATCTTTTACTCTTCCAGCAACCATAGATGGAAATTCCTGCTCAAAATCATCAATTCTAATTATGCCGCTCTTGCTATTTTTTATATTGTCCCAAAAGATATCTACCTCGTTACCAAGCGGGGTTACGCACCCCATTCCAGTAATTACTACTCTTTTTTTCATGATAGCTCCTCCTCGGCCTCATGCACAAAATTTTCTATAATTGTCTTCACGGGAAGTATGTCGGAATATCTAAAAACATTTGATCCGCTGAAGAAAAGCCCATTTTCATAGTCGCCAAGTCTTGCCGATTCCAGAGCTAATCTTATACAAAATGTTCTAGTACACTTCTTTATGCAACCCTCACAGGTCTCAGGCTTTGGGGCTCTGCCTTCAATGATCTTCCTTGATAATGGAGTCAGAATAGCCCTTCCAGGGAATCCCACCGAGCTCATTATCTTCACAATATCCTCAGCTTTTGCTTCCAATAAAACTTTTTTGAAAACTGGACTAACGTCACACTCTTCTGAAAGTGCGAACCTGGTCGCTACCTGAACTCCCTTAGCTCCCATCTTTAGAGCTTTGGCCATTTCTTTGCCAGAATATATGCCGCCTGCTACTATCAAAGGGACAGATATGACTTCGAGAATCTCAGGCATGATATCCCAGGTAGATCTGTCAGTACCCAGATGGCCTCCTGCCTCTGTGCCCTCAAGAATTATCGCACTTGCACCCAATTTCTCAGCAAGTCTTGCCAGTTTTGCAGAAGAAACAATTGGCAGAATTGGAGTATTAGAGTCTTTAGCCCATTTATAGATGTCTCTTGAAAACCCAGCACCAGTAGCTACAAAATCTATTCCCTCAGCAATCGCCGTTTTTACTACTCTCTCAAATTCACTGTAGGCATACATTACGTTTATGCCGATAGCACCATTGCCTTCTGAAATCTTTCTTGCTAATTTTATTTGGCTTTTTAGCTCTTCATCATCCATTCCAGTCGCAGCAATAATGCCACCTGCGCCCTCTCTTGCAACAGCACCTGCCAGGGGTGCAGTAGAAACTCTAATAGCCATCCCCCCCTGCAAAATTGGCAGGGGGATAGTTATTTTCCCTATATTTAATGGTTTAAGAATACTGCTCTCCAAATTTCACTTACTCCCAAAGTAGTATTTTTGACCTCCTCCTCTCGCTAAAGCAAGAGGATCCCATGTGAAAACCATATAACGCTACTCGCTCTTCCAATCGGCATAGCTTTCGCATTGGTTACTGCTTCTGGGTATACGCATATATATCTCACAAGCGTACTTTCCCGCAAGCATGCGGTAGTGTCTACTTCTTTACTGAATCCTAAGAAGTCTTATTCTCCTACCTTCTCATATAGGAATTTCACAGCATCTCCAACTGTCTTGATCTTCTCGACATCTTTATCTGGAATTTCAGCTCCAAATTCTTCCTCAAAAGCCATCACCATCTCAACTGTGTCTAAAGAGTCAGCTCCCAAATCATCTACAAAGGAAGAACCCATCTCTATAGTGTCCTCTTCTATTCCAAGCTGATTTGAAATAATTTTTTTTACTCTATCAAAGATTTCATTTTCACTCATTAACTTCACCTCCTTTCAATTTCAAAACATACCACCATTTACAGAAATAATCTGTCCAGTAACATAAGCTGCCGATCCAGCCAACCACAATGCAGCATCAGCCACATCTTCAGGCGAACCAAGTCTTCCCAATGCTATTGATGAGAGCAACTTATTTTTTATATCATCAGATAACCCAGAGGTCATATCTGTAACAATATAACCAGGTGCGATAGAATTGACAAGTATCCCTCTTGAGCCGAGCTCTTTTGCAAGAGACTTTGTCAATCCAAACAAGCCTGATTTTGATGCAGAATAGTTTGCCTGTCCCGGATTACCAATCTGACCAACGACCGATGAAATATTTATGATTCTTCCACTCTTTTGTTTTAGCATTCTCTTTGCTGCTTCTTTCGAACACATAAAAGCAGCTTTAAGATTTACATCCATCACATCATCCCACTGAGTCTCTGTCATTCTCAATATTAAGGCATCCCTGGTTATGCCAGCATTGTTCACCAATATGTCAATCCTGCCAGCAAAGGCATCCAATTTTTCGAAAAGCGCTTTTACTTCGCTTTCCTTGTCCACTGCTGCCCTAAAAGTTTCCACGCTGCAACCCATATTGAGCAATTCATCTTTAAAATTGTTTGCAGCTTCATCATTTGATGCATAGTTAATCAGGACTTTTGCACCATTTGCAGCAAAGGCTTTCGCAATTGCTCTGCCTATACCTCTGCTCGAACCAGTGACAAGAGCTACTTTGCCATCTAATATCATATTCACTCTCCATCTAAAGCGCTGCATTCTAACTTTGTCCAACGCTTTAACATTGTTGATAGAACATTCTTTGGGCCAACCTCGACACAGCTCTCAAAACCATCGTTAACAATATTTTCAATGGTGGTTACCCATTTTACGGGGCTAATTATCTGCCTTGACAGTACATCAGGTATTGTTTTTGTATCTATATATGGACAGCCATCAACATTTTTATACACAGGCAGACCAAAATCTCCAAATTCCAAACTGTCCAAAAAGGTTTTGAATTCTTTAGAAGCATCTTCCATAAGAGGTGAATGAAATGCACCCTCTACCTTCAATCTTATAGCTTTCTTTATCTTAAAATTTTTATAATTTTCAAGAACCCAATCAATAGCCTTGTTCTCACCAGAAATTACTATTTGCTGATTAGAGTTTTCATTGGCAATCACACATATACCAAATCGCGAAGCCTCATTACAAAGGGCCTCAACCATTTCTTTATCGAATCCCAGAAGAGCTACCATACTTCCGCCTCGTCTTGCAGCACAATCTCCCATAAGACGTCCTCTAACAGATACTGTCCTCACTGCATCCTTAAAAGAAAGAACTCCTGCGGCAACCAGAGCACCATATTCTCCAAGACTGTGGCCTGCAGAAGCGCCAAATTTAAGGTCTTTGTCGGCAATATCCTTCAAAAAACCCAGACTTGTAGAGATAATAGCTACCTGAGAAACATTAGTAGGCACAAGAGATTCTTCGGAGGTAGACATTAAGTCTATAACATAAGACAGATTTAACTCATCTAATATTCCTTTTATGAATTTCTGTGACTTTTCACTTACTTTTAAGTGCATATTTATATATTGTGAACCCTGTCCTGGGAAAAGTAGCACTGTTTTCCTGCTCATAATGATATAAGTCCCGATCCGAAAGCAAACCCTGCTCCAAAGGCAGCAAGAACTACCTTATCGCCTGTTTTGAGAACTCCTGATCTATATGCCTCATCAATGGCAATCGGTATAGACGCTGCAGATGTATTGCCAAAACGCTCTACGTTAATATAAAACTTATCATTTTCTAGCTTGAGGTGTTTTCTCACAGATTCTATTATTCTCTTATTTGCTTGATGAGGAACAATCTTCGATATATCATCATAGCTTAGATTTGACTCCTCAAGAACATTTTTTACAGACTGGACCATTGATCTGACTGCAAACTTGAAAACCTCTTGCCCATTCATCTCTATAATGGATAACTTTTTTTGATTAGCGCTGCGATGACCTGGGTCTGCTGATCCGCTACCTGTTATCTTCAGGTGTTCTGCCCCACTCCCATCGCTTCCCAAAAAAAACCACCATTCATTTCCTGGCATATTTTTTAAAATACACGCACCTGCTCCATCTCCAAACAATATTGCAGTTTTTCTATCCGACCAGTCGATAAAGCGTGTAAGGATATCTGCTCCGATGACTGCCACACACTTGTAGGCTTTGCTTTGGATGAACTGTGCTCCCACACAAAGAGCATATACAAAACCAGAACAAGCTAAAGATAGGTCAAAGGCAGCTGCATTCTTTGCTCCAACTGCATCCTGCACTATACAGGATGTGGCAGGAAAAAGCATATCGGGAGACGATGTAGCCACTATTATCAAATCAATTTCATCAGGCTCAACCTTGGCCAATGACATTGCGTTTTGCAAAGCTGAAATAGATAAATTAGATGTTTTTTCACCTCTACAGGCTACATGCCTCTTAATAATGCCAGTCCTATCTCTAATCCAGTCATCAGAGGTTAAAACCATACCTTCCAATTCAAGATTCGTGACGACGCCTTCAGGCACGCAGGAACCCCAACCTGTTATTCCTACATCCTTAACTTTCACCTATAATTTTTACCTTTTCTATAAGATTTGTAGAACAAAGTTTTACCGTCTGCAATATAGCATTCTTAGCAGCCACGCGCCCACTTCTCCCGTGTCCGATTAAAAATACTTTTTTAACGCCTAGAAGAGGAGCAGCTCCATAATTTGAGTAATCAACTCGCTTTATAAGCCTGGCAAGAGCAGGATACAGGAGCATCCCGCCTAACCTTGTCATAAAACTCTGCCTTATGGCATCTCTCATTTCGTATCTTACATAATCCGAAACGCCTTCAGTAGTTTTCAAAAATATGTTTCCGATAAAACCATCACAGACAAGCACGCTACATTTTCCAAAAAAAGCATCCTTGCCTTCCATATTTCCAGTAAAATTAAGATCGCTTTTGGAGAGCAGTTCATAAGACTCCTGTCTGAGTCTATCTCCCTTGCCCTTCTCTTCACCTACATTGAAAAGTCCTACACTCGGATTTTCAAATCCAAGAAATTTCATATATCGGCTGCTCGTTCT
>JAJXTU010000021.1 GCA_021783475.1 bacterium | reverse complement strand
GAAAATGTCATCTTAAAGAACTTATCGTGTGCATCCCTAACGCCCTTTGCATCCTCTAAGAAATCAGCCAAACCATATTACCCCCATTGATTAGTTTAAGGCAATATACCATAATATTACATTATTTTGAAGAGGATTTGTATATAAGAGTATTACGATTGAAGAAAAAAATTAACATTAATAGATAATGGGGCTATTGTTTAATCCTTATCTTTAAAAGGAGAAAATTCACGTGCTGTGAAATGGAATGTGAGTTCACCGATAATCAGTCAACAGGATAAAAAAACTATGGAAGGAAAAGATAAGCTATAAATTTATAGTAAAATTATTCTACCTTCAATTCTTGGGCTAATGGGTGAGTGTTTTCTAATATATCTTGCTAAAACTTCTCTTGCGCTTTCTCCATCTACACCATCTTCTTCATCCATTACAGAATATAAATCATTTGTATAAGCTATGAAATCGTTAATTGTCACTCTATACACAAAATCTTTTTCAATAGGTTTATCTCCTATGTATACACCTTCAACGCTCGGTTCCTGAGAGCTCTTTGAATTGTAAATTACTTTAATTCCAGAAACTTGCAACGCCTTTGAATGCCTTATGATATCTAATATTTGTTTGCCAGTTAAATTTTTTACAATTACAATCCTACCAAAAGGCAAAATGTCATTGTATATTTGTCTTAGAGTAATTTGCCCCTTAGGAATGGTAAAAGAGCCTATTGATCGGGTATCAAATAGGGCAATTTGAGAATTAGTGTATTCTTTCATCGCATCACAAATCATATCTCCTGCATTTGATTCGCCGTATTGTCTCCCTTCGTTGACAATATCTGTTGAGGTCTCACCAACGGCTTTTGACATATCGTTCTCAAGTGTAGATTGATAGTTTTTAAGCATATTTAATATGTATCTATCGTATTGAGGGTTATCTACAAAAGATAGCGATTGTGAGTAATCTAAGACCCTGTCAACTTTGAAGCTATTGTCTTCTTTTTTGACGATTATCTTCAACTCACCTAAAAAACCTCCGCTTTTTGCTGAAATGATTTTGTTTACCACTTTATATCCCTCAGGGAAGTCTTTGTATCCATTCATAATAGCCATGTCAGCGCCTGAAATTTCTTCCAAGTTTACAGGTATAGAGCTCAGAAGGATGACCAAGTCTGCGCCACCTTTTCTGGCATCATCAATATATGGTTGAATGAAACTGCCTGGTATTAATTCAGTAACTTTTTCTGGATTTGATATGCCTATTATTGCAATTTTTAGCCCACCCCTCTCAATGAAAGTGTAAGCTGATAACCCAAGCATATTTTTCAATCGCTCGTTGTTTATGGAGATGACAGGAAAGTTTAGCTGTTTTAGAAAGCTTGAGATTTCGAATGTATTTGACATCACTTCGGAAAACCCTAGAGCCATTGCGTCAAATTTAAGATAATTCATAAACTCAATAACAGGCTTTTCTCTAAAATATCTTGTTAAAAAGGATCTATTAAAAATATCTCCAGTGGATATTAGAATAGTATTATTTGGATTTTCAGATCTGGCGACCTCTATCATATTCGCTAAAAGTGCTGATTTAGCATCATTGTTCTTTAAACCATTGTTTTCAAAAGGGAAAAGATCTTCGATAAAGCTTCCAATAAAGAGTATGGTGATGTCGCCGCTCTCAGAGTCTTCATTTGCACTCACAACCTGTGTAAATAGCAGTGTTAAACACAAAAGCAATACAATCGTTAATATTGTTTTCATTTATTTTTACCCCCATATGTTTTTGTCATTATACATTAATTATTTAGATAAAAAAAACTTGTAATCCTGGATTCCATTTGAAGTATGATATTTTTGCTGACTAGGTATTAGCTATAATTTTAGAAGTTATTTGTTAACATCTATTTCGATTCTAATATATAATAAAGTTTCCAAATAATTAGGAGCTTAGAGGTGTGTATCTTGGATTCAAACTTAAACGAGGAACAGAAAAGGGCGGTCTATTCTGATAGCAGGGCACTTTTGATAGTAGCTGGCGCTGGAACGGGCAAGACCAGGGTGCTAACAACGAGGGCTGCCAGACTTTTAAAAGAAAATCCTGAAGAGAGATATCTTCTTTTAACTTTTACCAAAAAGGCAGCAATGGAAATGACTACGAGAGTTAGGGAATTGATAGAAGAGGATACTAAAAATAGGCTTTACTCGGGCACATTTCATTCTTTTTGTTCAAATATAATTAGAAGAAGGGCTTCAAAGGTGGATTTATCGAGCGATTTCGTAATTATTGATGAATCAGACGCTATGGATTTGATGAAAAAGACATTTTCTAAAATATATAGCAAAGAAGCACTTGATTCTCTTATATTTAAGCCGAAGGATATCTTGTCAGTATATTCTTATTCGCGCAACAACAATCAAGATTTTATCGAAAATATTCAGAGGAGGTATAAATATGTAAATTTTGAGGACATTAAAAAGATTATAAGTATGTATGAATTAAATAAAAAAGAGAGAAATTATCTGGACTTTGACGATCTTCTAATGTATGGGTTACTTGCGATCAAGACCCTTGATAAAAGTCCATTTGATGAGGTTTTGGTGGATGAATTTCAGGATACAAACCAAATTCAAGCTGAGATGCTGTATCACTTTTATGATCTGGGATCAAGGGTTAGCGCGGTAGGCGATGACGCTCAGAGCATATACTCTTTTAGAGGTGCTTATTATGAAAATATGTCAAATTTTATCAGAAGGCTTGACGCAGAAAAGATAATTCTTTCATCTAACTATAGGTCAACTCAGTCAATCTTAAACATTGCAAATTCTGTAATACAGTCTTCTTATAACTCTATTAAAAAAGAATTGATTGCTAATGTGGCGCTAAAAAAGAACGTTAAGCCTCAGTTGGTAATTGTAGCCGATGATTGGGAAGAGGCAAGGTATGTAGCTAGGCAGATGCAAAAATATAAGGAAGAGGGATTAAGAGTAGCCGCTCTATACAGGGCTGCATATATTGGCAGAAATCTTGAGAGCCAGCTTAACTCGATGGGTATAGGATATTCATTTTATGGCGGACAGAAGCTTACTGAGAGTGCCCATGCGAAAGACTTTATGTCATTCTTAAGAGTTTTTATGAACGTAAAGGATGAAATTGCACTAATTAGAGTTTTAAGAATGTTTCCTGGCGTTGGTGAGAAAAAGGCAGAGAAGATTAAGGATGCTGTAATTTCAGGTGGTAATTTAAAGGACTTATTGGCCAAAGAGAAAAATCTGGCAGACTTGAATATTTTTTTCGATAAACTTGCAGAAATTACTGATTGGCATAATGTCCTTGAAGTGGTATTTGATTTTTATAAAGATATAATGATCAGACTTTATCCTGAAAATTACGAGGATAGAGAGATAGACCTGATTAAATTTATGGATATGAGTTCAAATTATGATAATTTAGTAGAGTATCTTGAAGCCTTCACCCTTGATCCTGTTGACAAGACTGAATTTGGCAATAGTGATGTGATATTGAGCACTGTACATTCTGCAAAGGGGTTGGAATTCGATGTGGTATTTTTATTGTCTGTCATTGAGAGCGTGTATCCACACTTTAGGGCTCAATCAACTGATGAAATAGAAGAAGAGAGAAGGCTATTCTACGTGGCAATTACGCGGGCGAAACAAAGACTTATATTTACTTTCCCAAGACATTCAAAGAAAAACAAGGGATATTTTGCAAAGAATACTATCTCGCCTTTTTTAAAAGAGCAAGACAACTATCTGGAAGTTTCTATCGCAAGATAAAAAGACCCCAGGGAGTTTTATTGGCTCCCTGGGCAGCAGCTTTTTACTTATTTCTTTCTCTAATAAGTTTTGCAGCTTCAACCATATTTTTCAGCGAAGGTATGGTCTCTTCCCAACCCCTTGTTTTTAAACCGCAGTCTGGATTAACCCAGATAAGTTTTTTGTCAATGACCTTGATCGATCTTTCCAGAATTTCTAATATTTCAGAAACTGATGGCACCCTTGGGCTGTGAATATCATAAGTACCCAGCCCAATTCCATGATCGTATTTGAACTTCTCGAATACTTCCAGAATGTCACCTTTACTTCTGGATGCCTCTATGGATATGACATCTGAGTCCATAGCGTAAATGGCTTCGATCATTTCGTTGAACTCAGAATAGCACATATGAGTGTGTATTTGAGTATCCTTTTTAACGTTGCTGTTTGTCAACCTAAATGATTTTATAGCCCACTCAATGTAGTGTTTTTTGTTTGCATCTCTTAGAGGTAGCCCTTCTCTGTATGCTGGTTCATCAATCTGTATAATTTTTATGCCATTCTTTTCGAGATCTAAAATTTCTTCTGCAAGTGCAAGTGCTATCTGATAGGCTACTTCTTCTCTTGGGATATCCTCTCTAACAAAAGACCAGTTAAGTATTGTAACTGGGCCTGTGAGCATACCTTTTACTGGTTTTTTGGTAAGAGATTGAGCATATATTACCTCGTCTAATGTCATAGGCGCATTTCTCTTTATGTCTCCATAAATGATCGGCGGTCTTACACACCTTGAGCCATAAGATTGGACCCAGGCAAACTTTGACGTGGTAAAGCCCTGAAGCTTTTCTCCAAAAAACTCTACCATATCTGTTCTTTCGAATTCACCGTGAACGAATACGTCAAGACCGAGTTCCTCTTGTTTCTTAATTAGATCTTCTATAAGGCTCTTAATGTATGAAGTGTACTCTTCTTTAGAAATTGCACCAGATTTAAAGGCTGCTCTCTGAGCTCTTAATTCTTTTGTTTGTGGGAAGCTGCCTATTGTGGTAGTTGGGAACGTTTCAAGTGCGAGCATTTCCATTTGAGCCTTATATCTTTCTTCAAACGGCTCTTTCCTTATGAAGTCTTCTTTTTTTAGGTTTTTTACTTTATTGTGAACATCTTGTATAAAAAAAGATTCTGGAGTTTTTTCCCATATTGAATGTGATTGATTTATCTTATCCTCAAAATCACTGTTTTTATTTAAAAATTCTTTTAATATGTACAATTCTTCAAGCCTATCTTTTGCAAAAGAAAGCCTTTTGGTTAGCTCTTCAGGGAAGTTTTCAGAATTTTTGTCAGAGGAAGGAATGTGCATCAAGGAGCAACTGGTAGAAAGTATGATGTTGTCCAAAGGAATCTTTTTAGAAATTTTTTCGACAAGTTTGACAGCCTTAGTAAGATCTGATTTCCATATACTTCTTCCATTTAGTATGCCTGCTACTAAGAACTTATTTTCTGGAAAATTTGTTTCTAAAATCTTGTTTAGGTTTTCTTCTGACTTACAAAAATCTAGCCCGAAGCCCTTAAATGGCAATTCGTACAGCATCTCTATTTCAGGTACACCTTCGAAATATGTTTGTAATATAGTTTTGCAGTTTAGATAAGGCAAGATACTAAAATAAAATTCTCTAAATATTTTTATTTCATCTGACGAGAGCCCGTGTACTAGATATGGTTCATCAATTTGGACGTATTCAGCGCCTTCTTTTTCAAGTTTCTGTATAAGCTCTACATACAAAGGGGCAAGCTTTAGCAAAAGGTCTTTAAACCTTTTTGGAGAATAGGATTTTGACAGCTTTAGAAATGTAAAACCGCCTAAAATTACAGGTTTCGTATTAAGCCCTATTTCCTTGGCCCTTTTAAAGGATTCCAGTACAAAAGGATAATTTAGATGAAAAGTTTGTTCGTCATCTATCTCTGGAACAAGATAATGGTAGTTTGTGTCAAACCACTTTGTCATCTCCATTGCTGTAGCGTCTTTTGATCCTCTTGCCATAGAAAAATAAACTGATAGATCAAGACCATTTACTCTACCAAATCTCTTTGGTATAGCTCCGAACATATAAGCTGTGTCGAGCACGTGGTCGTACATAGACATATCTCCAACTGGTATTAGATCTATGCCAAATTCTGATTGCAGTTTACACCTTGAGAGTTCAAGCTCATGGTATTTTGACAAGAATTCACTCTCATCGATTTTGCCTTGCCAAAAGTTTTCAAGAAGAACTTTTAGCTCTCTTTTCTCACCAATTCTTGGATAGCCTACAACACTAGATTTTAACAAATACCTCACTCCTTCCAAAACATTTGATAAATATTAGCATCTTTATTAATAATTGTCTAAAATATAATTTTGGTTTAATATATAATAAAGTTTTTAAAGATATTAATTTTTTAGAGGGAGTGATATATATGAAGGAATTAAGCGAGTTAAGTTTTAAGGAAGAGATATCGACTGGTGTTACTCTCATTGACTTTTGGGCCCCATGGTGCGGTCCATGCAGAATGGTGGCTCCTATATTGGAAGAGCTTGATAAAGAATATGCTGGCAAGTTAAAGATCTGCAAGGTCAATGTAGATAACGATAGAGCTCTTGCACAAAGCTTAAGGATTGTAAGCATTCCTACTTTGATTCTTTATAAGGATGGAGAAGAGCAAAAGAGGATTGTCGGTGCAGTAGCGAAAGAGAAGATCGCAAAAGAAGTTTCTCCATTTTTAGCTTAACCTAATTTTTACTATTGAGCAATAGAGTAGTTGTAGGATTTAGTGGCGGTATAGACAGTTTCTATACCGCCTTTTCACTTAAGCAGCAGGGATTCGATGTGATATGTCTATATATCAAGCTTTTCGAAAATCAAGAAGCCTTGTCAAGAGCGAGCAAATTGAGCGATTTGTTGGGCGTACAATTTGAATCTTATGACGCCCAAGAGCTCTTTAAAAAAAATGTAATCGATAAATCTATAGAAATGATTTTTAAAGGATTTACGCCAAATCCGTGTTCTATTTGTAACATGAAGGTAAAATTTAAAATATTGGATAAATTCAGGTTGGATTTTAAATGTGATTTTATTTCTACGGGTCACTATGTGAGAATCTCTCACATAGAAAGGACTAGGGTATTTAGAGGATTGGATGGGAAAAAAGATCAAAGTTACTTTCTTTCTTTGGTTCCAGTTGAATATCTTGAGAGGGATATCTTCCCTCTCGGAGATATCACAAAAAAACATGTAACAGAAGCTATGCAAGAAAAATATTCGTTTTGGAAAGACATTCATTCAAGTCAGGACCTTTGTTTTGTGAAGAAAGGATATAAGGATTTAATCAAAGAAAGGTGCGGAATAAAGTCAGGTAAATTTATATATAAGGATAAGGTAGTTGCAAATCATTCAGGCTCATATCTTTATACAATAGGTGAAAGTAGAGGTCTGGGCCACAAAGAACCCGTGAAGCTTTATGTCCAAAGTCAGGACCATCTTGCAAATATAGTTTATCTAAATACAAAAGAATTTTGCTATAAGAACTCGGTAGTTATAGGGTATATCAATCTTTTAAACGAATTGCCGGATAGATGTTTGGTACAGATAAGATATCAGGCGAAACCTGTTATGTGCGATATAAAGTTCGAAGCAGAAAAAGTGTATGCGAGTTTTCACGAAAAAGTTTTTGCACCTACGCCAGGGCAGATTGCCTCTTTTTATGCTACAGATAATAAAGAATTATTAGGTGGTGGAATTATTATTGGGACTGATTAAGAGGACACTAAACAAGATATTAGAACTTGATTATAAATATTCAATTCTTCCAAATGGCGGGACCCTTGCTGTCGGATTGTCTGGAGGTAAGGACAGTCTTATAACTCTTTGGGCATTGAACGAAGTCTTGAGACATAGAAAGGATAAATATAAGCTTTGCGCTGTCCTGGTCGATCAGGGGTTTCCAGGCTTTAGCTACGATAAAATTAAAGAGTATTTGTTTGTAAACGATATACCTTATATCGAGAAGAAATCCCATATATATAGTTCGCTGTCTGAGGCAGAGTCTCCTTGCGCTATTTGCTCTCACCTTAGAAGGGGGGCGCTTGTAGACGGTGCAAAGATTATGGGAGCTACTCACTTAGCTCTTGGGCATCATCTTGACGATCTCTTAGAGGGCGCGATTATGACTATAGCTATGAATGGAAGACCAAATGTACTTGTGCCAATTAAATATTTGTCAAGAAGGGACATTTACTTAATCAGGCCACTTCTTTTGGTGGAAGAGGAACATATAAAAACTTTATCTAAGAAAATTCAAGGGATAAACCCAATAGAATCAGAGTGCCCATATAGCAAGGACAGTGAAAGGATAAAGATTAAAAATTGGCTTTATCAGGGGTATGATAATTGGGGGGTAATGCATCAGCATATGGCATCCTGGGCAAGATTGCTTTTGGAAAAAGAGATGGAGATTGAAGCTTAATATATAAATTATTTATTATTTAATAAGTATTTTTTATGTGACTATAATGTTATTTTATTGAAGGTTTAATAAGAATTACTTGTTAATTCGCATAAATTTTGTTATAGTTTAATAAAGTAATGCTTGGCCCATGGGGTGAATACTTTAGTTGAAGGGGTGAATGTCTATTGGATTGGTTCTCATTTTTGGTTAGTAATGTTTTGTCTTATTTAGCAATTGTTGTGTTTTTTGTGGGGGTTCCACTTCAGGTTTACAGGTGGATGAAGGCTCCTGTTGTGTATCCTTTGACGGATTTTCCAGCACCAAAGACTGCTGAGGGAGCTTTTATAAAGGTTCTTCTTGATTCTTTTTTGTTTCGACCGATTCTATTGAAAATTTACAACTCGACCGTTTATTCTGGTAAAGGGACAGATTTATGGATTGGGGGTTGGGTTTTCCACGTTTCTTTGGCATTAATCATCATTGGGCACATTGTTGGCATAGGAACGCTTGGACATCAATTCACAATTTTAGGCGTTAGCCCTGAAACAAGCTTGCATATGTCTGAGTTGTTGGGTACGGTCTCTGGTATATTTCTTAGTTTGAGCTTGATCTATCTCTTGCTCAGGAGATTTTTTAATCCCATTGTCAGAGTTATGTCAGACGGTATCGACTATTTAATCGTTTTATTAATTTTAGGAATCTCCTGCATGGGCAACTTTATGAGACTAAACCCTACTTATGAAGTAGAGTATGATGTAGCACAGAGATGGATAATGGGCCTTTTCACATTGCATCCTGTAGCCCTACCCGATAACCCTATCTTCACCTGGCACTTGTTCTTGGTGGAAATCTTACTCATCTACTTTCCTTTCAGTAAACTTATGCACTCCTGTGGCATATTTTTTGCTCGTTGGATGATAACTAACTATGATCCTAAGAAGGTCATGGTCTTTGACTGGAGAAGCAAGGTTTGTGAATGGACTGGAGGTAAATAGAATATGAACTTTGACAGAAACGAAGAACAAGGAAGATTTCCTCAGAGATGGTGGGAGGATGAGAGATTAAAAACTGTTCAAACTATGGATAAGGGCGACAAGCATCTTGTTCCCTTTTTTGCCCCAAAGATCTATCCTCTTGAACCAATGGATAAGCCCTTTGATGAAACAGAATTAGAATCACGCTTTGTAAGTGCATTTGCTCGTATTTTAGCTGAGCATAGACAATTGAAGGTTTATATGGAGAGCTGTGTAAAGTGCGGAGCATGTATGAATGCTTGCCACACTTATCAGGGAACGGGTGAGCTTAGAAATATTCCCGTTATGAGAGCAGATCTCTTGAGAAGATATTATAAGAAATATTTCACTACTCAGGGTGCGATTCTTGGACCTATTGTAGGCGCAGAAAAGGTTACCCTTGAGGGCCTTAAAGAAATGTATTACTACTTTTATCAGTGTTCGCAGTGCAGAAGATGCTCGTATTACTGCCCTATGGGTATTGATACTGCAGAAATTACCAGATATGGCAGAGAAATACTTATTCAGTGCGGTTTTGTATCGCAGTTTCACTGGAGTGTTTTAACCTCTATGTGGAAGACTGGTAACCATATGGTTATTACAAAGCCTGGTCTTATGGATACGGTTGAGTTCCTTGAAGAAGAGCTTAAAGAAGAAACAGGAGTGGATATCAAGATCCCGATTGACGAATGGGACGCCGATCTGCTTTATAATCCTTCCTCCGCTGACTTTTTCGCTTATCCTGATACAATGATTGGTGTGGCAAAAGTAATGCACGCTGCTGGCATAAAATGGACAATTTCAAGCGATATTATAGAAACAGGCAACTTTGGACTGTTTCTACACGAAAATACAATGAGAATGCTGAACAAGCGTCTTATAGATCAGACTTTTAAAATGAAGAATTGTAAGGAAGTTGTTCTGGGTGAGTGCGCTCATGGGTGGAGAACCTGGAAGATGATGACCAAGACTATAAACGGTGAATGGGTTGATAAAAAATTCCACTATGTACACCTTGTTCACAAATTAATAGAGCTAATAGATAGCGGAATTATTAAGGTAGATCCATCGAGGTATGAAGGTATGAAGGTAACACTTCATGACTCTTGTAACAATTCCAGGGGTGCGGGCATTATCGAAGAGCCCAGATATGTGCTTTCGAAGATATTGCCAGATGGTGTATTTACTGAGATGACGCCAAACAGAGAGATGAACTGGTGCTGTGGAGGTGGAAGCGGAATACTTTGGGATGATCCAGAGAGTATTAATTTAAGAGTTAAACTGTCGAAAAATAAGGCTGAGCAGTATATGTCGGTAGATCCTGACATAGCTGTGGTAATATGCTCTATTGGTAAGGCGCACAATAGCTTTATAGTTCACGAGGGATATAAAAAAGAGCTCGATCACGTAAAGATTAAGGGTTTAGTTGATCTGGTGGGCGATGCTATTGTAGACTTTCCATTCCCAGCAGGGAAGTATGCGAAATCTTAATTTGCTGTATCTTACTTTAAAATAAATTTTGGAGGTGTTAATCTATGCCATTTATCGATGTTAATGGTGAACAATTAGAAGTTGATGAAGATGGTTTTCTTCAAGATCCTGAAAAATGGAATGAAGATGTAGCTAAGTACTTGGCAAAGACCGAGCAAGTAGAAGAGTTAACAGAAGAGCACTGGAAGATGGTAAATTATCTACACGACTATTTCAAAAAGTATCAAATTGCTCCAATGGTCAGAAAGCTCTGTAAGGACAATGGAATGGATCTAAAAAAGGTTTATGAGCTTTTTCCAACTGGACCTGCAAAGGGCGCTTGCAAAATTGCAGGATTACCAAAACCGACAGGATGTGTTTAATTTAGGGGAGGTGATAGTAGCTTACCCATTTGTTTAAACAAAATTTATTTCACCTTAAGGGGGTGTACTGATTAGATGCCAGAATTAAGGAAAACTCCAATGTTAGACCAGCTTCTAGATGGTCCTTTTCCAAGTTTTGTAAAGGAGATCAAAAAAGGCGCTGAGAAGAACGAAGCTTGTAATGACCTCCTTGGTCAATTAGAGCTCTCGTACGAAGAAAAAATTACTCACTGGAAACACGGCGGAATTGTCGGTGTTACAGGGTATGGTGGCGGAGTAATCGGTCGTTATTCTGATGTTCCTGAGCAATTTCCAGGATTGACCGAATTTCACACTATGAGAGTCAACCAGCCTGCCGGATGGTTTTACAAGACCGATAGGCTAAGAAAGCTCCTTGATATATGGGAGAAGCGTGGCAGTGGCTTAACAAACTTCCACGGCGCAACAGGTGACATCATTTTGCTCGGTACTCATACCGATGAGCTGCAAAACGTAGCTGATGATCTTGCTCATGAGGGTTGGGACCTTGGAGGTTCTGGATCAGACCTCAGAACTCCAAGTGCATGTGTTGGACCAGGCAGATGTGAGTGGGCATGTATTGACACGCTCGACATCGTGGACACTCTTACAAGAAGATATCAGAATGAGCTCCACAGGCCTATGTGGCCATACAAGTTCAAGATCAAGATTTCTGGCTGCGCAAATGACGGCGTTGCAGCAAAAGCCAGAGCTGACTGTTCAATTATCGGTACCTGGAAAGACAATATTCAGGTTAACAGAACAGAAGTAGTAAATTATGTGAATGGTGGATTTGACATCATTGGACAGGTAGTCGATAAATGTCCAACAAAGTGCATTTCTTACAACCCAGTAACCAAGTCTCTTTCGATTGATGACAACAACTGTGTGAGATGTCATAACTGCATAAATAAGATGCCAAAAGCTCTCAGACAGGGTAAGATCAATGGCGCTACTATATTAATCGGTGGCCATGCTCCAATCTTGCAGTCAGCATTCATGTCCTGGGTGGTAGTTCCATTTATGGAAATGAAGCCTCCATACACTGAAATTTCTGATCTTCTTGAGAAGATTTGGGAATGGTGGGATGAGAATGGAAAGATGAGAGAAAGAACTGGAGAACTTATTTATAGGTTGGGTATGAGAAGCTTCTTGAAGGCGACAGGGCTTCCTGCTGTTCCTCAGATGGTCTTACATCCACGTACCAATCCATTCTTCTTCTGGGATAAAGAGGAGGTGAACCAATAATGGTTAAGACAGATTTCGGACCACCAAAATATCTGGACATGATGTCCGACCTTTGTAAGAGAAACTATGGAAAATGGAAATATCACGAAGTCTTAGATACGGGAACGTTAGTTCACGTAGCTGAAAATGGCGAAAAACTCTATACAGTAAGATCAGCAACACCAAGACTTATACACATTGACACTTTAAGAGTATTTTGCGATCTTGCTGATAAGTATTGCAATGGATTTTTCAGGTTCACCAGTAGGCACTCTATCGAGTTCTTGCTCGAGGACGAATCAAATATTGAACCTTTAAAGGCAGACTTACACGCAATGGGATACTCTCCTGGCGGCGTAGGCAATACTATTTCAAATATGCTTCACACCCAGGGTTGGATTCACTGCCATACCCCAGCAATTGACGCATCTGGCATAGTAAAGGCTGTTATGGATGAGGTTTTTGACTATTATACCGAAGCAAAGCTTCCAGCCAGACTCAGGCTTTCTCTGGCATGCTGCTTAAATATGTGCGGTGCAGTGCACTGTTCAGACGTCGCAATTGTAGGAATACACAGGGTTCCGCCAAAGGTTTTGGATGAAAAGGTTGCCAAGATGTGTGAGATACCAAACGTGGTAGCTGCATGTCCTACAAGGGCAATCAGACCAGAACCAGCGAAGAAGTCGGTTGTTATAAATGATGAGAAGTGTATGTATTGCGGAAACTGCTACACTATGTGCCCAGCAATACCTATATTTGATCCAAAGAACGACGGAGCTGCAATCTTCGTTGGTGGTAAGGTTTCTGATGCCAGACACCCTGCAATGTTTTCAAAGTTAGCTGTTCCATATATTCCAAACGAACCACCAAAGTGGCCAACCGTTGTAAAAACAGTAAGGATGCTTATTGATGTTTACGCAAAGGACGCAAAACAAGGCGAGCGTTATGGAGAATGGATCAACAGAATTGGTTGGGAAAGGTTCTTCAAGGTTACAGGCTTACCATTTACCGATAAGCATATTGATGACTATATCTTCTCTGTTCCAACCTTCCGTTCTACAGCAACGTTTAAGTGGTAATAAAATCGGTGTTTATAATAAAGGCGGTGAAATAACATGGCTGCTGATCCAGCAATCAAGGTAAAAGTTTGCGATTATTTGAAATCTGTAAAACAGGCTAAAAATAGGCAAATCGCTGAAAAGATTGGTGAAGACAAAAAAGCAGTTGATGGGGCTATTGCAGAACTTGCTAATGAAGGGGTTGTAGAGTATATCTACGTTACCACTTCATTTGTAGTTCTAAAAGAAGAATATCACAATAACCCAGATTGGCACTATACTCCTAGCTAATTAAAGTCTAATTTAAATACCTCCCTCGTGCTTTGAGGGAGGTATTTATTTATTTATTTAAATTTGATAAAATATAATCTGTTGAATATATTTGGAGGAGGTAATATTAATGGTTTATGTTGTAAAAGTAGATCAGGACACTTGCAATGGCGATGCTGCATGCGCAGATAATTGCCCAAATCAGGTTTTCGACATGGTAAATGGCAAGTCTCAACCAACAAGGGCAGACGATTGTGTTGGTTGCATGACATGCGTATCAGTTTGTCCAACTGGTGCTGTTACTGTAACTGAGCTTTAATCATATTAATTTCGCGCAACTATTTTAGGATGGTTGCGCGCTTTTTTCTAATTAATCAAATATAATAAACTGAGTAATTATAAATATTTGACATAATACTAAAAGATATATTTAATAATAAACGTATTGTTTGCAAAAATTCAAATTTCTGTTATAATTTTTTTGCTGATGGAGAGATGGCCGAGAGGTCGAAGGCGCTCCCCTGCTAAGGGAGTAAGCGGCTAAAACTGCTTCGAGGGTTCGAATCCCTCTCTCTCCGCCATATTTTTTAAGGAGGAATAAATCGTGGTTTATGTTTTGAACATTAAGGGCAAGGAGTTTTTGGTTGCTCCAGGCGATAAGATAAAAGTTCCTTTTATGGATGGCGCTAATAGTGGAGATAAGTTCATAGTTGAAAACGCATTGGTTTTTGGCGAAGAATCTGAAATCAAAACTTCAAGTGTCGAAACTACTGTTGAAGGCAGCGGCAAAGAGAAGACCGTCATAACCTTCAAATATAGGCCAAAGAAGGGCTATAGGAATAAAAAAGGTCACAGACAGCAATTTACACTTTTGAGAGTTTCTGAGGCATAAAATATAAAAAGTATTCAAAGAGAGGTGATTTAGATGGCATCTAAAAAAGGTGGCGGCAGTTCAAGGAACGGAAGGGATAGTAATCCTCAATATCTGGGCGTAAAAGTATATGGTGGTGAGGCTATAAATGCTGGAGGTATTATCTTGAGGCAGCATGGCACGAAGATACGACCTGGCAGCAATGTAGGGCTTGGAAGAGACTATACAATCTATGCAAAGATTGATGGTAAGGTTAGTTTTACTAAAAAGGCTGGCAGGGTAGTAGCAGAAGTTCTCCCTAATTAGTTTATAATGGGGTTTAAATCATATATTTTTCCTGATACAGCAAGGGTAAAGTTTTTGGGGGGGCATGGCGGAAGAGGATGTGTGAGCTTTAGAAAAGAAAAGTACGTTCCAAAAGGTGGTCCTGATGGTGGAGATGGCGGAAAGGGCGCCGATATATATTTGGTAGCTACTAGGGAGCTTAGTGATCTGG
The DNA here is from genome assembly GCA_021783475.1 of bacterium. Lineage (GTDB taxonomy): Bacteria > Thermodesulfobiota > Thermodesulfobiia > Thermodesulfobiales > Thermodesulfobiaceae > Thermodesulfobium. The sequence goes on along the minus strand of JAJXTU010000021.1, from coordinate 9,863 downwards.
CTTTTTTCAAGCCCAATCAGGAATTCAAGGCGAAAAACGGTGAGCCTGGAACTTCTAAGAAAATGCATGGTTGTGATGCAGATGATCTGTTTATCAGAGTGCCCGTTGGAACAATAGTTACCGATCTGAACACAAATGAAACTATATGCGACCTTGATTATGAAGGAAGAGTTTTTCTGATAGCTAAGGGCGGAAGAGGTGGTTTGGGTAATTCAAATTTCGCAACCTCAACTAATAGAGTCCCTCATTACGCTCAAGAAGGCGAACCAGGTGAAGAAAGAGAAGTATTGTTAGAGATGAAAATTCTTGCAGACATTGGCCTTGTGGGGCTACCCAATGCGGGTAAGTCTTCGCTTTTAAACGCTCTTACAAATGCTAATGCTATAGTAGGCGATTATTCTTTTACTACGATTAAGCCAGTACTTGGAGTTCTGACTAATGATGAACAATCGGTTGTTTTGGCTGATATTCCTGGAATTATAGAGGGCGCAAGCCTTGGTAAGGGTTTGGGGAACATTTTTCTAAGGCATATTGACCGTTCAAATTATTTGATAATTGTTCTTGATTCTAGCCAGGATCCTATATCAGATTATCATATTATTTTGAAAGAGCTTTTCCAATATAATGAAGAATTATTGAAAAGGAATAGGATGGTTTTGCTAAACAAATGTGATCTCATTGATAAAGAGACAGAAAATAGTCTTATAGAACATTTCAAAGGATTGAACGAAAGAGTTTTTTCTATGAGCACAAATGATGCTGAAAGTATTGAAAAATTTAGGAATATTATCCTAAAAACTTTTGCTGAACCTAAAATTTCTATTTAACTTATCTATAAAGTTAAAAATAAAATTACCATTATTTGTATATAATTAAAACATAAAACTTTTATAAGGTGTGAGAGCGATGCTGTCAAAGATAAGTTTCTTATGCGATGAATAGAAAAGTTGTTTTAAAAATAGGCACTTCTTCGCTGATTAAATCAAATTCTGTTAATGAAGAATTTGTAAATTTAATTGCTGATGGAATTGCTGAAAAGATGAATAAGGGTTTAAAATTTGTATTGGTTTCATCAGGGGCAATAGGACTTGGAAAATTTTATACCAATATTAGAAATCCAAAATCAATTCCTGAAAAGCAGGCTGCTGCTTCTGTTGGACAGGTTTATTTGATGAATGCCTATAAGAGAGCCTTTGACAAAAATAATATTCAGTGTGCACAGCTTTTGTTTACGGCTGCTGATTTGTCCGATCGAGAGAGATTTCTAAATATTCAAAATACCTTTAAGGTTCTTTTGAAGTCCAATATTGTTCCGATTATAAATGAAAACGATACTGTGGCCGTAGAAGAGATAAAAATTGGCGATAACGATACTCTTTCAGCGGTGGTATCTTTGTTAGTAAGAGCTGATGTCCTAACACTTTTTACAGATGTCGAGGGTTTTTACCTGGATAAAAATAATCCAGAAACGATTCTAAAAAGTATTAAGAAAATAGACAGCGATCTCTTTAAGATTGCAGGTCAACCTAATTCAAAATTGGGAACAGGCGGTATGTATACCAAGCTTAAGGCTGCTCAGATAGCTACCGATGCTGGCATTCCTGTTTATATCATCTCAAACAAGAAAATTAAAGAATTTTTTCAGGTTATCGATGGCGAAATCAATATGGGCACTTGTTTCGAGCCCTGTCAAAAGAGCTCACAGAAAATGTCCTGGATAAAGCATAATACGCGAACTAAGGGTAAGATTATAATCGATCAGGGTGCAAGGGATGCACTTTTGAAAAATAAAAGTCTTCTGCCATCTGGCATTGTAGATGTGTCGGGCAATTTCAAAAGAGCCGATGTTGTTGAAATTTCTGATCAATCTGGTAATATTGTAGCGAAAGGGTTAACGAATTATCCCTCTAATGAAATTTTAAGACTAAAGGGTTCTAATACTAAAAATATTTACAATATATTGGGATATAAGTTTGGCGATGAAATAGTTCACAAAGATTACCTAATTATTATCTAAACCTTGAGTGGAGGTTCTATGGAAATTAAAGAATATGTTGAAAAATTATGTAAGGACGCAAAGGAGTCGACTTATAATATTGCGTCTTTAGATACTAATGTTAAAAATAACTTTATTAATCTTTTGTCAAAAAAATTGATCGATTATGAAAAAAATATCCTTGCTGCCAACGTCTCAGACATAGAAGCTGCCCGCCAAAATGGCATTTCTTCAAGTTTGATTGACAGAATGCTTTTGGATCACAAAAGAATTGTCCAGATGTCTGAGGGATGTAAAAAAGTGTCCAGTCTCCCAGATCCAATTGGAAGCGTTTCCTTTGGGACCAAAAGGCCTAATGGGCTTGAAATTTATTGTAAAAGAGTACCCCTTGGATGTATTGGGGTTATATACGAATCCAGACCAAATGTGACCATAGAGATTACGACTCTTGCAATTAAGTCTGGCAATGCTGTAATTCTCAAAGGCGGCAGTGAGGTAATTAACACAAACAAAGTTCTTGTAGGTTTGATCAAAGAATCTTTAAATGAGGTGCAAATAGATGAAGCTGCAGTTCAATTTATAGATACCCCTGATAGAAGTGCTGTTGATGTTCTGTTGAAACAAAGAGGATTGATAGATGTCGTTATCCCAAGGGGTTCAGAGGGATTAATAAAGCATGTCGTAGAGAATTCTTTTGTGCCAGTGATTGAAACTGGAATAGGCAACTGTCATCTATATATCGATGAGTCAGCAAACATTGATATGGCTTTAAAGATAGCAATAAATGCGAAAACCCAAAGGCCATCAGTGTGCAACTCAATTGAAAAGGTATTAGTTCATAAAAATATCGCTTCAAATATAATTGTTCCTCTTGTTATGGAATTTAGAAAAAAGGATGTACAGATAAGAGGTTGTCAACAGACTCTGAAGTATGTTAAAGATGCTATTCCTGCGACTGAGGAAGATTGGTACAAAGAATATCATGATCTAATTGTCGCAATCAAAGTAGTAAAGGATCTAAGAGATGCAGTCAGTCATATTAATAAATATGGTTCAAAACATTCTGAAGCTATAGTTTCAGAAAACTATTCGAGCGTAAAAAGGTTTCTTAGGGATGTAGATGCCAGTGCTGTGTATGCTAACGCATCGACAAGGTTTACAGATGGCGGCGAGTTTGGTTTTGGAGCAGAAGTGGGTATAAGTACACAAAAGCTTCATGTAAGAGGGCCTATGGGACTGGATGCTTTGACTACTATGAAATATATAATTTTTGGGAATGGTCAAATTCGAACATAAAATAGCTATTCTTGGAGGAACATTTGACCCTGTTCATATTGGTCATTTAAAATTAGCTCAAGCTTCGCTTAATTTACTTGATCCAGATCTTTATCTTTGGATCCCTGCAAAGAGATCGCCTTTAAAAAATAATCTCTATGCAAGTGACTATCATAGATGGTGTATGCTCTATGAGTGCACAAAGGATGAGAAAAGATTTACTTTAAGTGATTTGGAAATTGCTGGGGGAGACCCTTCTTATACCTATTTAACTTTAAAAAGAATAAAAGATAAGTATCCTGATTCAACCTTATATTTTGTTATGGGCTTAGATACTGCACTTTCCTTACCGAATTGGTATAGGGTCAATGACATTTTGGGAATATGTAAATTCGCAGTATTTGAAAGAAATACTGATGTAGGCGATTCAATTGAGTCATTGCCAGGAGAAATCCTTAAGAATATAGAATTTTTTAAAGTTGATATACCTGATATTTCATCGAATCTTATTAGAAGAAAGATTTTATATAATGATGATTTATCTGAACTTCTTGAGCCTTCTACTATTGAATATATTAGTAGGTTCAATTTATATAAATAACAAAAATATAATGTCATAAATTGAGGTTATTGTGGATTATATAAAAATTAGAGGGGCAAAGGAAAACAACTTAAAGGATGTAAATATTGACATCCCAAGAAATAAATTTATTATTTTTACAGGTGTATCTGGTTCTGGCAAATCATCTCTGGCTTTTGATACGCTTTATGCTGAGGGTCAGAGAAGATATGCAGAGTCATTGTCGGTCTATGCAAGACAGTTTTTAGGTCAATTGAAGAAGCCACAGGTCGAATCTATCGAGGGACTTTCTCCTGCAGTCTCTATAGATCAAAGAGGGATGTCTCACAATCCTCGTTCTACTGTTGGTACCCTTACTGAGATATACGACTACTTTAGACTGCTTTATGCAAGAATTGGAGTAGCGTATTGTCCAAAGTGCAAAATCCCAATAAAAGCTACCTCTCTGGATGAAATAGTCAGCGATCTATATAGAAAATACCCAAATGAGTTAATAATGATAACAGCAGTGCTGATTGAGGGAAGGAAGGGCGAATTTAGGGATTTAATAAATAGATATAGAAAACAGGGTTTTTTGAAGATGATTATAGATTCAAAGACTTATGACATTTCAGAAGAAGATATAATTTTGGAAAAAAATAAAAAACATACAATAATTTTGGTTGTGGATGAAATTACTCTTAGCAGCGACAAAGTTAAAAGATTGAGCGAAGCTGTAAGATTGGCTCTTGAAGCGGGCAACGGTGTAATCAGAGTTCAGAGAAAGAATGGACAGTTTGATCTTTATAGCGAAAAACTCTCCTGTCCAAAGTGCGGTTTTAGTCTTGTAGAACTTAGCCCAAGACTTTTTTCTTTTAATAGCCCATATGGTGCGTGCCCGGTGTGCCATGGATTAGGGTTTGTCGAGGAGTTAGATCCTGAAAAGATTTTCGATATGGAGCTTTCTTTGAGAAATGGCGCAGCAAGGATATATAGAGGTAGATATAACCAGTACTATATATATAGCTTACTAAACTTCGCCAGATCAAGAGGGATAAGTATTGATAAGCCCGTTAAGAAACTTAGTCCCGAAGAGATAGATATGCTTTTGTATGGTGATAGGGCAGAGTCGGATGCCGAGCCCTCATTTGAGGGGATAAATAAATATATTGAAAGAAAGCGCTCAGAGTCTTCTAATGAGTCATGGGATGAATTTAAAGATTTTCTGGTTATGAGAACGTGTAGTGCATGTAATGGTAAAAGATTGAGAAAAGAAGCGCTTAGCGTATATATAAATGAAATGAATATTGCAGATTTATTGTCTCTTGTCCCAAAAAAAATTCTAAAATTTGTCGAGGATTATGAAAGTAATATTTATAAATATGAAACACATGCAAACGAAAAAGAAGAGATCTCGAAACCTATTTTTAAAGAAATAAAAAAAAGACTTCAATATCTTCTGGATCTTGGGCTTGACTATCTGACACTGGATAGGGCTACAATGACTCTGTCTGGCGGTGAGGTCCAAAGGTTGAGACTTGCTACTCAGATAGGTTCTGGCTTGGTAGGGGTGCTCTATGTGCTTGATGAGCCAAGCATCGGCTTGCATCCTAGGGATATATCAAGGTTGGTGGACAGTCTAAAGAATCTTGCTATTATAGGGAATACCGTGGTGGTTGTAGAACACGACAGAGAAACAATTGAGGCTGCAGATTTTATAGTAGACATGGGACCTGCTGCAGGAGAAAAAGGTGGAGAGGTAGTGTATTCTGGAGATCTAAGCGGTCTCTATAAATCAGACACTTTAACTGGCAAATATCTTTCTGGAAAGTTAAAGATCATTGAAGACACTATTAGGAGAAAATCAGACAGTTTCCTGAAAATATCTGGCGCAAATCAATTTAATTTGAAGAATATCGATATAGATTTGCCCTTGAAGGTATTTTGTACCATAACTGGCGTATCTGGATCAGGGAAAAGCACATTGCTGTACGAAATATTATATAAGGGCATAAGAAAAGAAAAAGGCTTTAGAGAGCTGCCAGGGCAGTATAAATCAATCGATGGCGCTGACAAAATTGATAGAGTTCTCTTAATGGATCAATCGCCTATTGGAAGAACTCCAAGGTCTAATCCTGCTACCTATACTGGTGTGTTGGATGATATAAGAGACTTGTTCGCTGCCTTGCCCGAGTCAAAAAGATTGGGTTTCAAGCCCGGGCACTTTAGCTTCAATGTAAAGGGCGGAAGGTGTGAATCTTGTAGGGGAGAAGGTTTCAAGAAAATTCAAATGCTATTTTTGCCTGATGTATATGTACCATGTGATGTTTGTAATGGCACAAGATTTCAAAAAGATACGCTCAGAGTCGAGTTTAAAGGAAAAAACATATCTGACGTGTTGAATATGAGCGTGGAAGAGGCAAGGGATTTCTTTTCTGCTCAACCTTCAATATCGAGAAAGTTGTCGGTTTTGAGCGATATTGGTCTGGGATATATAAGACTTGGTCAGAGCGCAACAACTCTTTCTGGCGGTGAGTCCCAAAGGTTGAAACTTGCGTATGAACTTACAAAAAAATTCAGGGGCAATACTTTATATTTACTTGATGAGCCTACCACAGGTCTTCACTTCGATGACATAAAGAAATTGGTTAACGTCTTGCAAAGATTGGTAGACAGAGGAGATTCTGTCATTGTAGTCGAGCATAATCTTGATGTGGTGTACGCCTCTGATATGGTTATTGATCTGGGTCCTGACGGAGGAGACAAAGGAGGTCAAATCGTCGCTTTTGGATCTCCTGAAGAAATAATGAAGGCAAAGGATTCCTTTACCGGTCAATATTTAAAAGATTGGTTTGATAGGTCTTGACGGGATTTACGCATCTGGTAGGCGGAATCGGTACTGTAATAGCTATATATGTCAATCACCCTGAATGGGTAAAGAGCTATAATGAAATTGGGGTTTTTTGCGGCAGCTCTCTGGGTTCGCTATTGCCAGATATTGATATAACAACTTCAAAGATATCAAGTTTGGTAAAAAACCCTGTTTTTGGAATTTTTTTCTCCCATAGGGGCTTTTGGCATTCTTTATCTGCAATAATAATTGTGGACTTATTGATAACTTTTTTGTTAAGATTTCTTATGAATATAGATTTTAATTTTTTTGTAAGCTTTATAATTTTTTTTACTTTATGTTATGCTCTTCATATACTTTTTGATATGATAGGTAATAAAGGTGTCAAGCTTTTCTATCCTTTTAGCAAGAGAAGCTTTTCATTTCCTTTAACGGGATGGTTCAAGAGCAAAACTCCTTTGGAGTTTTTGATTCTTTTGATATATTTATTAATTGTTTTTGAAGGGTTGAGGTGATACATTGTTAGAAAAATTTTTTAATGTGAAGAAAAGAGATATACCTGGAGGTCTTTGGACAAAGTGTCCAAGTTGTAATAATGCAATATATACGCGTGAATTAAACGATAACCTTAAGGTTTGTCATCATTGTAACTATCATTTTAGATTGACAGTGCAAGAGAGAATAGATATTACATTTGACAGTTTTAACGAAATGTTTTCTGGAATTTTGCCCGTTGACAGCCTTAACTTTGTTGACACAATGCCTTATTCTGATAGGCTTAAGGAGGCAAGTTCCAAGACAGGCAAGGAAGAGGCTATTTTAGTAGGAATTGGGACTATAGCTGATAAACAGATTGCTGCTGGAATAATAGATTTTGACTTTGTAGGTGGCAGTATGGGTTCGGTGGTTGGAGAGAAGATATTTAGAATTACCAATTACGCCAGAGAAAACAAATTTCCGCTTGTTTTGTTTAGCTCATCTGGCGGTGCAAGAATGCAAGAGGGCATGCTTTCGCTTATGCAGATGGCAAAGACCTCAATGGTTGTGGGAAAGTATAAGGAGATGGGCGGATTGTATATCTCTGTATTGCTTCACCCTACCACAGGAGGCGTTTCTGCAAGCTTCGCAACACTTGGCGACATAATTGTTGCTGAACCTGGAGCTTTGATAGGGTTTGCTGGTCCGCGTGTTATAGAGCAGACAATAAGACAAAAGCTGCCTCAAGGGTTTCAAAGATCAGAATATTTATTGGAGCACGGGATGATCGATTCTGTGGTTGAAAGAAAGACGCTTAAAGAAACGTTAAAAAAGTTGGTGACTTGGCATGGCTATTGATAAAAATGAACAATATATTGATTTTGAAAAACCAATAGTAGAACTTTATAATAAGATTGAAGAACTTAAAAGAGCTTCAGCCGAAACGGGAGAGGATATGAATGGGGAGATAGAGGCTCTTCAGCAAAGGGTTGAAAATCTATATAGGGTTACAATGAAGGATCTTACGCCCTATCAAAGGCTTCAGATAGCGAGACATCCAAAGAGACCCACTACTATGGATTTGATATCAGGGGTTTTTGAAGATTGGTTTGAGATGAGGGGTGACAGACTTTATAGAGATGATCCTGCAATCATAGGTGGAATAGCTAAGCTTTCAGGTATCAGTGTTGTCGTGTTAGGACATCAGAAGGGTAACGATACAAAGAGCAATGTATACAGGAATTTTGGTATGCCTTACCCAGAGGGATATAGAAAAGCTATGAGGTTAATGAGACATGCACAGAAATTTAACTTGCCATTGATTACCTTTATAGATACGCCAGGTGCATATCCCGGTATTGAGGCAGAAGAGAGAGGACAGTCCAATGCGATTGCTGAGTCTATATGTCTAATGAGCTCGCTATCGGTTCCTTCGTTGGCAATTGTTATTGGAGAAGGAGGTTCTGGTGGCGCTCTTGCTATTTCTGTAGCTGATAGGATTGCAATGTTTGAGAACTCTGTCTACTCTGTAATTTCTCCTGAGGGGTGTGCGTCTATATTGTTTAGAGATGCAAAATTTGCAAACGAAGCTGCGTGTGCACTTAAGATGACATCCTATGATCTGTTGGGCCTTGATATAATTGATGAGATTATCGAGGAACCGCTTGGTGGGGCTCACAGAGATAAGGAGCTTACTATCCTAAAAGTAAAAGAGTGCATACAGAGAAATATTAAAAATTTAACTAATCTAAGCGAAGAGGAAAGAAAGATTGCTAAATGGAAAAAATATGCTAGTATGGGAAAATATTCTTCAAAATAGTCAATTTAAGTTTAATTTTAAGAATATGGAGTAGTTAACTCTTTATTTTTTAATATCCAGATTATGGAAAAGGTTAGAAAGGTGAGCCAGATAACTTCTGCAATGAAGTATTCTGGCATTTGTGGTCTTCCTAAGGAAGCAGCTCTTAGGCCGTTCGAACAGGGAGTGATGGGGAGAAGATTTATGATCTGGCTTATAGGATAAGGCAAGAGGCTGGTATTGAAAAATGTGCCTCCCAAAAATGCCATTGGCGTAATAAAAAATGAATTAAGTCGATTCATTGTTTCATGGGAGGTGGCTATAAGTCCTGCTACAACTCCAAGAGATGAAAAGATAAGCAGACAAAATATTAAGTGAACTATAAATACGATGTTCCACAAAAATGGGTTTGCACCGTAGAAGAAAGAAACAAATATGAGCGAGGTGCAAGCTAGTACTCCTCTAATCAAGCCTGTAGTTATCTTTGCAATGGCGATACTTGAAGTTCTTATAGGAGCTATCAACAGCTCTTCAAAGGTTTTGGTATATATCCTTGAGATTGTTATAGATGGGCCAGAACCATTAAATGCTGACGTCATTGCTGTGAGAGAGAGGATACCCGGGAGAACGAAGTTTAGATACGAGCCCTCTGATGTATGAATTTGTGAGCCTAAGCCCCAGCCAAAAGCTGTAAGGTATAAGATTGGTCCCATAAGATTGGAGCCAATAAGAATTATGAGCCTTCTTTTTAAAACTATCAAATCTCTCAATACTATGGGAAACACTTCTCTAAAGAGTTGCAAGATTGTTCACCTCCGTTTCCAGTCATAGCGAGGAAGACATCCTCAAGGTTTGTCTCTCTTATTAATATAGGCTCCAAATCGATAAGTTTTGCGCTAAACATTTT
>JAJXTU010000020.1 GCA_021783475.1 bacterium | reverse complement strand
CACAAACTCCACCATTACAATGAAACCAAAGTTGGAGGATCTATAAAAAACAAGGAGGTTTTTCAATGATAAAAATTGCTATTTTAGGTCTTGGGAATGTTGGCAGCAGCGTTCTAAGCATAATAAGAAATAATCAAGATGTAATTTTTCAGAAAATTGGAGAAAAATTTGATTTGGTAGGGGCACTTGTCAGAGACAAATCAAAACATTCAGATAAAAATATATATTTAGCCTCTTCGTTTGAAGAGATCTTATCTTTAAAGCCAGATATAATTATAGAGTTAATTGGATCTGTGCATCCTGCACTCGAATACATTACTAAATCAATAGAAAACGGCATTCCTGTTGTAACAGCGAACAAAGAAGTTTTGGCAAGACATCCAGAAGAAATATTCTCTCTTGCAGATAGAAAGAGAGTCCCAATATACTTTGAAGCTGCTGTCGGAGGCGGCATCCCTATAGTGAGACCTTTAAAGGTTTGCTTGGCAGCGAATAGAATTGAAGAAATTATAGGAATTTTGAACGGTACTACAAATTATATATTAACCAAGCTTGATAACGGAAAAGAATTTGAAGATGCTTTAAAGGAGGCTCAGCAAAAGGGATATGCTGAAGCAAATCCAGATTCTGATCTGTCTGGAATGGATGCGCTATATAAGATAGCTATTTTGTCTTCGGTATCTTTTGGAAAATTGATCGATCTAAAAGAGCTTTCATTTGAGGGAATAAATAATGTTAGCCTTAAAGATGTTCTTTATGCCAAAGACCTTGGATACAAGATAAAGCTAATTGCAAGAGCCTGTGTAAAAGATGATAAATATGATATAAGAGTGTATCCAATGTTACTCCCTTATTCTCATCCATTGGCTTCGGTAAATAATAATATGAACTCCATACTAGTAAAGGGAGACTATGTGGGTTCGGTAATGTTTTATGGTCAGGGAGCAGGAGGAAGTCCTACAGCATCAGCAGTAGCGAGCGATATAATGGATATAAGCTGGCATATAAGAAATTCTCACACCCATAGACTTTCTGGAAACATTAAATCGAAAGCGGTAATATTAAAACTAGATGAGTTGTTTTCAAGATTTTATTTAAGAGCTATTGTTAACGATAATCCAGGCGTTCTCGCAAAAATTGCTAAAGTTTTGGCTGATCATAGTGTAAGCATAAAAAGTATGGTTCAAAAAACTAGTGAAGAAGGTTTTGCTGAATTAGTTTTTATCCTTCACCAGTGCAATGAACAAAATTTTTATACAGCTATTGAGAAGCTAAACTCAATAGACAGCGTGAAAAAAGTAGCTCTTACATTGAGAGTTTATCAAGATTAAAGCGTCTAAAAAGAAATTATTGTTCCCTGTCTGCCGGTAACATTGTCCCTACGGTATGAATAGAACAAATCATCTCTTTCATAAGTGCACAGTTTCAATATACAAATATCAAAAACGTCATATTTTCTAAATATGTGTTCTATACCGCCTGCAATATCGATATAGTATTTATTCTGACTTTTTTTTATGTGAAAGGATAGGTCTTCGTGAGCTTCGAAGGACTCTGCTATGTCTTTCTCCACTTCAAGGTGTTGCCATGATATGCCTGGTCCCACAGATACAATAAGATTTTGAGGTTTAGTTCTGCCGAATTTTATTATGTCAAAAAATGACTCTATTATACCCTTATAAAGGCCTCTCCATCCAATGTGAAGAACTGCTATGAAGCTCTTTTTCTTTTCTGTTATCAATACAGGATAACAATCTGCAGTTTTTATGAATAAAGGCAAATTATTTTTTGAAGTTATGAGACCGTCAGTTTTTCTTACAATACCAGGAGCACAAACTTGTTTTGTATAAAATGAATGAATTTGTTCTGCTTCGCACCACTCTGGTCCGACTTGCGTTTCTGCACAAAGTATTTTGCGGTTTTCAACAACGTTTTCGCGAATGTCATCTGTTTGAAAAGATAGGTTTAGGCTGTCATATGGTTTTTTGCTTACACCAGCAAGTCTCGTAGAAAAACCATGCTTTATGCCTAGTCGTAAAAATCTTTCATCCTGTATTAGTGATTGAGATTTAAAAATAAAGGGATAGGGTAATTGTTCACTCATTTTAAAAGCTCCTTTGCGTGTTTTAGTCCATATTCGCTAATATTACCCGATAACATTCGAGAAAGTTCTTCTAACCTTTCATTTTCATATAGCGCTTTAACCATTACATGTGTTACATCATCTTTCTGCTCTTTTATGATTTTGTAATGAAGATCTGCACAAGCTGCAAGATTGGCTTGATGAGTAATTATAAAAATTTGGTTGAAATTTGACAGCTCTAACAACTTCTCTCTTAATTTTACTGCTGCGAAACCTCCGATACCAGAATCTATCTCGTCGAATATAAATGTTTTGGAATTTTTATTTTCGTCATTGTTCAATAGTTCTAAGGCCAACATAATTCTTGAAAGCTCTCCTCCTGATGCTACTTTTTCAAGAGTTTCAAGAGGTATTTCAGGATTTGCGCTAAAGTAAAATTCAATTTCTTCGGCACCGTATCTTGAAAATGATTTGCCGTTTATTACAATGTCGCCAGATGGTTCATTGAAGATTACCTTAAACTTTGCATTTGGAATATCAAGCTCTTTAAGTTCATTCTCTACGCTTTGCGAGAAAATATCAATATTATCAGATCTTTTCTTGCTGAGCTCATCTGACAATTTTATAACTTCATTTTTATAATTTTCTAAATTTAATTCTAATAACTCTTTTTCCTGTTCTAAATCAAAAATTTTGTTTATCTCTGACTCTATATCATCTCTTGCTGTTTCTATTTGTGAAATTTCCTGAAGCTTTAAGATCCTCCTTATTTTTTCAGCGGCTGCCAATCTATCTTGTATATATAAAAACCTTTCAGCAAAATCTGGCATTTTAAGAATTTTGGCCTCTACTTGTTCGCAAAAAGTTTCATAAGAGGATTTTAGATTCATAAAAGAATCAAATAGGTCATTAATTTGTTCATATTTTGATAGACCTTTTATCTCAACAGAAAGAGATGATATGTAATCATATAAGCTTGATGGATATGAAATAATGCCAGATATTTTTTGCAATTTTTCGTTGACTAATTCGCTCTGCTTTAGTACATCTCTTTCTTCTAATAGTTTTGCAATCTCGCCTTTATAAAAATTTTCATTGTCTATGATCTTCAAAAGATCTTGTAAAATCTCTTTTCTATTCTTTATGTCTTTTATATTTGTATTTAACTCAGATAATTTTTGTATGCATCCCCTATATCGCTCAAAGGCCTTTTGATATGACTTTTTCAGGTCGATATTTTTTGAGAAGGAATCGAAAACTTCATTTTGATATGACTTCTTAAGGAGTGATTGATTGGCATGTTGGCCTGTAAGTTCTATAAATTTAAGAATAGATTTTATGGCTTTTTGGTTTGATATCTTGTCGTCAATATAGGTTGAGCTTTTGCCACTCTGATTTGTAACCTTTTTTATTTTTATATCTTTTGAGCCTTCTTTGTGAAGTCCATTTATCTCAATAGTTATAATTGAGGGTTTATCTGGATTTTTTGGTACAAAGATAACTTTTTCTCCTAAGAATGATGCAATAGCTCCTGTTATAAGCGATTTACCTGCGCCAGTCTCTCCGGTTAAGGCATTTATTTTTTTTGTAAATTCGATAGTAATATTATCGATTATTAGAGTATTATCAATTGTGATTTTTTTAATTATTCCTGAATCAAAATATAATTCTGATATGTCATTTGACATATTTCTTATTGCCCTTAAGGTCAGTTTTGCTTCTATAACTAAATAAAATTTTCATGTTCCCCACGACATCTTTTCCTTAAGTTTTTTAAAAAAAGAGGTTTTTTTACTAAACAAAAGGGTTATTGACTTTGCAGAAGGTGTAATTATTGATTTTTCAACACCTTTCAATGGAGTTATACATTGTCCGTCTACGCTGTAATAAAGCGTTTTGTACTTAAGATCGAATTCTATTTCAATCGCTTTTCTTTTAATTACCATTGGTTTGCATCGGGGATCCCTGGAAGAAATTGGGGTGACTACCATACAATCAAAAAAATGTTCAACTATTGGACCTCCAGCAGAATATGAATATGCTGTGGAGCCGATAGATGATGAAACAATAATTCCATCAGAAAATACTTTAAATGTTGTGCCGTCGATTTTCAATATCCAGGGAACCATCAAGGGGTCTGATCTTGAAAATATTATTTCGTTTAGCGCATATTTTATTTTATCTAAAGTCATTATCTCAAGAAGGTTGATTTTTTCTGAATATACATCAGGGAATTTTATTAAAAATTCTTCTAATTCGTCTACAGAACCAGTAGATAAAAACCCAAGCCTGCCAAGATCCAGTACGAATATTGGAATATTTTTTTCTAAATTTATATCATGGATCAATCTTAGCAATGTACCATCGCCGCCAAAAGTTATTATTGCATCTCCGCTTTCTCTAATTGGAAAATTTGTAATATCATGTGTTTCTTTGTCAATAGAAAAAAATGTATATTTTTTACTTAAACGATAAAGAAAATCCAAGTTATATTGCTTTTTTGGGTTTACTTTAATCAAAAAAATATGATCTACCATTTTTTATCACCTTATAAAAGATTTGTTTGCATAATATAATTTTCAAAATTAAGTCCGATCAGCTAAGAGACGATTAATAGTTTTTAGAATGTCATCATCGCTCATTTTAATTTGTTTCATTATAGAGTTATTATCTCCATGCGGCATAAAGTAATCTGGAAATCCCAAAATATCTGAAAGTTTTTCAGCTTGCCCCGATCGTGAGGCCATAAGTAGACAATACGATCCAAAACCTCCAATAGCTGAATTCTCTTCTACGGTGAATATTTTTGTGTGTGATTTTAATATTTCTTCGAATGTCTCAAATGTTTTTTCAGTCCATGGTTTTATTTTTTTGAAAGCAACTATGCTAACTTCACTTATCAAATTGTTTTCTTCAATGATTTTGAGGCATTTCCATACAATAGGTCCAATTGCTAAAATTGCTATTTTGCTTCCTCTATTTATAAATTCTGGCTCATCGAAATTCGATGGAGCACTTTGCCTCTTGCCTACAATCTCTCCCTTTGGATACCTGATAACTGTAGGTGCATTTAACTTAATCGAATAATTGAGCATATTTTGTAAATCAATTTCATCAGATGGCACAAGTATGTGTAAGTTTGGTATTGGCAATAAAAACGATATATCAAATGCTCCATGATGAGTGGGTCCGTCAGGGCCACACAGGCCAGCTCTATCTAAAACAAATGTTATCGGTAGATTTTGAAGTGCCACATCATGGATAAGCTGATCATAGGCTCTTTGTAAAAAGGTAGAATAAATTGCCACAACTGGTTTCAATCCTTGAGTAGACAAACCCGCTGCAAAGGTAACTGCAAATTGCTCTGCAATGCCAACATCGAAAAATCTCTCTGGGAATTCATTTGCAAATTTTGTTAAACCAGTGCCATCTGGCATTGCTGCAGTGATCGCAACTACAGTTTTGTCTTTTTTCGCTATTTCGACTATTGTGTCAGAAAATATTTTTGTAAAAGATATCTTTTTTTCAAATGGTTTTCCAGTAGAAATTTCGAATTTTGGAGCACTGTGAAAAAAGGTTGGATTTTCTTCTGACATTTTGTATCCATAACCCTTTTTAGTAACTACATGTAATACCTTTGGTCCTGGATGATTCAAAGTCCTCTCAATTGTAAACTCTAAAAGATTTATGTTATGTCCATCAATAGGGCCGTAATAGTTTATTCCGAGCTCTTCGAAAAAGCATTTTCCTATAAGCACTTCTTTAAAAGCGTCTCTAAATCTGAGAGCGAAATCTAAAAAGGTTTTTCCGTTTGGTAATCTATTGCTAAGAGTTTCTATGGTTGACTTGAAATTTTTATATAAGGTGTGGGTTCTAAGCTCTAATAAGGTTTTGGATAGTGCGCCTACATTTGGTGAAATTGACATTTCATTATGATTTAATATCACTGTTAGATCTGATTTTGTGTGTCCTAGATAATTGAATGCCTCAAGTGCCATCCCGCAAGTCATCGCTCCATCGCCAATTACTGCCACTACTTTTCCTTCTTTATTTAATATCTCTTTGCCGATACATGCGCCTAAGCCAGCTGATATAGAAGTTCCAGCATGTCCTGTTCCAAAGAAATCATAAGGACTCTCTTCTCTTTTTGGGAAACCGCTTATTCCATTATATTGTCTTAGGGTTGAAAATCTTTCGAATCTATTGGTCATTAATTTATAAGGATATATTTGATGCCCAACATCAAAAACAATAAAGTCCTGTGTCAGATCTAATTTTGAAAGCAGTGCGATAGTTAGCTCCACTACTCCAAGATTTGAAGATAGATGACCGCCATTTTTGCTGATAGTTTTGATAATTATTTTTCTAATTTCTTTGGCTAATTTTTTCTTTTCATCTATACTTAGGCTTGCAATTTGTTTCGGATTTTCTAATTTATTTAAAATCTCAATATCCAAAGTAAACTCCTTTCGAACCTTGCGTAAAACTTAATCAATATTTCATTAATATCAGGCTAACAAGTATTCCCAAGAAACAACCAGCGATAACTTCAACTGGGGTATGGCCTATAAGTTCTCTAAGATGTTCTTCTCTAAAATAATATTTGTGACTGAGCTCGTTTATTATTTTGTTTAAAACCTTTGCCTGTTTTCCTGCTGCCTGCCTTACTCCTGCAGCATCATACATTACTATGAAAGCAAAAATAATACTTATTGCAAACAATGAACTATTTAAGCCTTCTTTTATGCCTATTACAGTAGCCAAAGAGCTTACAAGTGCGCTGTGAGAAGACGGCATCCCTCCAGCCTCTGTAAGATGTCTAAGGTTTACTTTGTGATTCTTTTTCCAATAATAAAACATCTTAAGAACTTGAGCTAAAAGGCTAGCTGTAAATGGTATCCATATTAATTTGTTTGATAAAAATTCATCCAAATATATCTCCACTAAAACCTAATTTATTTACAAACAACCATTTGAATCTATCAAAGAAACTATCATCAAAATTTTCATTCATACATAATATTATAGATTCAATAAGCTTTATTTTTAAATTTTCTATATCATTTCTGGTGGCATATTTAAATATGTTTGCGCCCTGATCGCTTTCTAAGTCTTTTTCGTCATCTAATATCTGGAAAAGCAAGCCCACATCTCTTCCAAAATTTTCTAAACCTTTTATCTGATTATCTGAAAGTTTTCCAATGATGCCACCCATCATAAGGCTAGCTTCAAATAAGGCTGCTGTTTTAAAGATCATTATATTGTACATTTGTTCAAAATTTTCAATTTTTGATATATCTAAAATTTGTCCGCCAATCATTCCTCTAATACCAGATTTCGATGACAGTATTTTAATCAACTCTATAGCAATTTCTTTATTTGATATATTAGATAATATATCAAATGACATTATTTGTAACGCATCTCCAGTCAAGATTGCTTGACCCTCGCCATATTTTTTATGTAAAGTTAACTTGCCACGTCTAAAATCATCGTTGTCAATGGCAGGCAGATCATCGTGTATCAGAGAAGCACAGTGCATTAACTCCAATGATAAAACAGCCTCACTAAGACCAGTTAAGGCTTCATAATTGTAATTTGACAAAACATTAATTAGAAAAATAGGTCTTATTCTCTTTCCGCCACTTGCAATGCTGTACATTATGAATTCTTTTGCTTGCTCCGATATGTTATCTAAATTGTAAATAAAAGAGTTTAAAACATTTTCTACATAACCTATTTGTTTTTGATAAACTTTTTCTATCTCTTTGTTGTTATACAGTTTATTTCTCCTTCCTGGTTTTTGGAAATGCCAATCAAATTGTCTGCTGCTTCCATCGTAAGACGCTGATGTGTAACTACGATCAGTTGTTTACTCTTTTTCAAAATGTGGAGCAAATTTATAAATCTTACAAGGTTTGCTTCATCTAATGAAGCATCTACTTCATCAAAATAACAAAATGGTGTCTGGTTGTTCTCCATCAGTGCCACATATAGCAAAATCGATATCATAGCTCGCTCTCCACCAGAAAGCATGCCTAAGTTTAAAAATCTTCTTCCTGGCAGTTTCACTTCTAAGGTTATTCCATTTATAATGGGACTTTTAGTCGGTATTAGTGAAGCGCTCCCATTAAAAATTTCATTGAAATATGTGCCCAACTTTTCGTTTATTTTCTGTACAGAGTTTATAACTTCACTATTTACGTGAAAGTCTAGCGATTTGAGCGCTAAATTTGATTCCTTTAGGATTTCTTGTATGCTTTTTATCTTTGATTCTTGTTCGATAATTTCATCCTTTAACTGATTATAGCTTTCCTTAGCTTTAAAATTAATCGGTCCTAAGTCGTTTTTTTGTTTCAAAAGATCGTTAAGGTTGCTCTGAAGCTCTTGAATTGAATAATTTCTATAAGTCTTGTTTCCTTCGATTACTAATTTTTTATCAACAAAACTATTTAGAAAATCATTATTACTTATTAATTCTGATAAATTTCTTTCTAATAAATCCTTTTTATTTCTTATTTCATAAGATATCTTTAAAACTTCCGATTCTTTTTCGGTCGATTTATTTGAGTCTAATAAAATGCTTGCTTCTTTGTACCTTTGCAGATCTTCTTTTAATTTTTTTATTTCTGTTTCTAGGATGCTTTTTCTGTTTAAAGACGATCGTATATTATCCTTAATTACCTTTAGATCTATTTTGATTTTATCTATTTTATCATTAACTTCTATTACTTCAGATTCCAGGACTTCCAGATCTTTATTTAGTTTAATAACTCTGTTCTGGTAGTTCAAAATGCTCTCATTTATGGTGTTTATTTCAAAGATAAGTTGAACATTTTCTCTTAAATTATCAGAAACTTCCCCAGATTGGTAAGGTGTATCATCGGAAAAATTCTTTGTTTTTGATAAGTTAGATTTTATAGATACAAGTTCATTTTCAATTCTTTCTCTCTCACGTAAAATAATCTTAATCTGGGCATTAAGTGAATTTTGTTCAAGGATTAGACTATGGGTAACCTCTTTTTGCTCTTGAATCTTATTATGTAATCCTTCTGTGATAGCCTTTAAATCATTGTATTCGCTTGTGCTAATTGAATTCTTTGCTGTTTTGTCGCCGATTTGTATCTGTCCATTTGATGAGAAGATTTCACCTTCAAGGGTTACCAGTCTGTATTTCCATAACGATTCATTTTCCCTTAACTTAATCGCATCATCAAACGAATTCAACAAAAGGGTATTGCCAAGAAGGTTGTTAAAAAGAATTGAAAGTTTTTTGTCGAAAGTAATAAGACTTATCAAGTATTGAGAGCGGTTTTTCTGTAAAATATCTTCTGTAAGAACTTGGTGCTTGAAAGTTGGCAACAGATCTAATACGAAAACATTAATTGTCTTGTTTATCTTTTTTAAGAAATGTTTTAGGCTACTGAGATCTTTTTTGTTTTGTAAAACTAAGGATCTTTGATAACTTCCGAGCGATACGCTTACCGCTGTCTTATATCTTTCATCGGTATCATATAGATCTTCTATATAACCTAAAATCCCATCTACTTTTGTGGTTAAGTAGCCAAGAAGTTCTTTGTTTTCATTTTTTCTTTTCTCATTTAATATTTGATCTTTTTCAAATGTTTTACTTATATTTTGGATTTTCAAAATATTATTATTGAATTTTTCTTCCATATTTTTAAGCTCTTTTTGACTCTCGTTTAATTTAAATGAAATATCAGCTAAAGAGTTTTTATTTAAATTAAGCTCTGAGTTAAAATAATTTAAAGACTTTTCCTTTGACTCAAGCTCTTTTAATAAAAGATTATTTTTTTCATTTTCAACAATATTTTTTTCATAATAGTTGAGCAAACTTAAAAGCTCTTTTGGATCCCTTTCTCTAAGAGAATCTGGTAGTGAGCTCTTTAAATTATCTAATTTTTTTGTATTATTCTGATTTTCTAAGTTTGTAAGTTCAATCTCATCCTTTTTGGAATTTAATGCACTTTTATTTGTTTTTAATTTCGATTCATAAAGTGTAAATTGGCCTTCTAACCTTTCAAGGGATATTTCATGCTCATGAATCTCATTGTTTACTTTTTCTAAAATAATATTTTTTGTAGTTAGCTCTTCTTCAAGAGCATTAATCTTATCTTTTATTTCAATATATTTACTTTCACGAGCTTTTTTGTGCTCCGCGATCTGTTTTAGCTCTTTTTCAATATCGAATTGCTCTTTTTCTACAATTAATCTTTCCTTAGTTAAATTGTTAAACTGTCTGATTACTATCTCTTTAGAAATGATATCGATCTTATTAGAAATTTCGGAGTATATGTCATATATTTTTAAATCGTTGTATAGGACCTCCAATCTGGATCTATTTTTTCTTAATTCTGTTTGAAATCTTTCTATTTGTTCTTCTTTTTCTAAAATCTTGGATTCAAGATCGACTTTTTCTGCTTTATAGTTCCCATAGCCTAAAGACTCTAAGAATATTTGACAAAGCTGGTTTGGATCTAAATCCAAAATTTTATCTACTGTTCCTTGATCTATAATTAGAAACAAAGTTGCACCTAGTCCAAATGGTCTTAGGGCGTTTATCATATTCTTTCTTTGGACTTCTTTTCCATTTATGAAGTATGTATTATTTCCGCCTCTAGACATAGACCTTTTAACGATAGTTTCAGAATTTGTCGTTTCGATATCATTGATGAAGCCAATCTCAACTTCACAATAGTTTACTGGTTTAATATTTTTGAATCCAGAAAATAACAACTCTATCGAAGAATCCGCCCTTATAGAAGAAATCTTTCCACCAAGAGCCCATTTTATGCTCTCACCTATATTACTTTTTCCAGAACCATTTGGTCCAACTATAATATTTAGGTTTTTGTCAAATTCAAATATAAATTCTCTGTAAAAGCTTTTGAAACCAAATATTTTTAAATTCTGAAGATAAATCTTTTTCCTCCGAAAATTATATGTTTTGATATAATGAAATATAATGATAACATATAAATGAGGTATATATTTGAGTATTAAGTTTGATTTTAAAGCATATATTTGTGTTGGTTGTGAAGCCTGTGTTTTGTTGTGTCCTGTTAATGCTATTAAATTATTAAATTTTAAGGTTTTTTTTGATTACAATAAATGTGTCAAATGCAAAGTTTGTGAGTTGATCTGTCCAATGGGCGCCATAGAATTTAAGGATTAAAGCTAAAGGAGGAAAATTTGGCTAAAGGGATAGCTGTAGTTTTTGCAATAGATCCAGAGTTATGTGAGGCATGTGGTGCATGTGTTCTTATTTGCCCAACAGGCGCTATTGTTATAAGCGAAAAGGATGTGGAATTTTCGGTTATAGATCCAGATAAATGTCAGGGTTGTGGAGTTTGTGCAATTGTGTGCCCCAATGGAGCAGTCAAAGAAAAGATAAACGAATCTTAGTTTCTGTTTTAAAGAGAAATTTATTATGAGAAGTTTTATAATTTGTATTTTTTATATTGACCTAATAGCTGTTGGTTAAAAAATGGTTTAGAAAAATAAAGACACTTGAACAATTCGTTCATATTTTCTATTATTAATATAGTTAAATCATGATTAAATATTTTAAAATAAATTTCAAACAAAATACTAATTTTTATGTTAAAATTAGCCACTATGAGTCAAAAATTTCTTAATCTTTTTTATTCAAAAGGAGGAAAGTTAATAGTTGTTCCTATTTGACAAGGTTAAAGAAGCACTTACTAGAACGAGAAGAGTTTTTAGCTCTGTTGTTGGCATGGAAAACATTGATTGGGATGAAATATTGGAAAAATTCCTACTTGTAGATGTTGGCTCTGATGTGGCAACAGAGATTGTTAAAGATGCTAAGAAAAGATGGCTCAATGCTGCTCCTATTGAGATTGCTTTGAGAGATGCTATAGAAGATTTTCTCCCAGAGGGGAAGCCGCAGCTCTTTTTTACAGAAGAGCGTCCATGTGTATGGCTTCTAATAGGTGTAAATGGTAGTGGGAAAACTACTACTTGTGCTAAACTTGCAAAATACTCTATTGAAGAATTTAAAGCAAGTCCTATACTTGTGGCTGCCGATACTTTCAGGGCTGCCGCAATTGACCAGTTGAAAATTTGGGGCGAGAGATTGAACTTAGATGTAATTTCCCAAAAAGAAAACTCAGACCCCGCAGCAGTAGTATTTGATGGTCTAAAGGCTAGTAAGGGTAGGAAAAAGAGCCCTATTATTATAGATACTGCTGGCAGACTTCATACTAAAGATAATTTAATGGAAGAGCTTAAAAAGATTGAAAGGGTAATAGGAAAAGAGATTGAAGGTGAGCCCTCCGAAGTTCTTTTGGTTTTGGATGCTTCTACAGGATATAATGCTGTAAAACAGGCTGAGGTATTCGGACAATCTTTGAAGGTAACTGGTATTATACTTACAAAATTAGATAGTTCTGCAAAAGGTGGTTATGTATTGAATATTTCAAAAAAATTTAATATTCCTGTTAAATTTATAGGCGTAGGAGAGGGCATTGAAGACCTAGTGCCTTTTGACAAGACTCAATATGCTGAAGGGTTGATTCCGTAAAATGCTTTCTGACTTCAGTGAAAAGATTCAAGGGCTTTTTAGAAAATTTAGAGGTTATGGCAAACTAACTGATAAAGAAATTAACGAAATATGCCGTGATATAAGACTCGTATTCCTTGAATCTGACATTGCCTTATCTGCCGCAAAAAAAATAGTTGAAGAGATAAAGACCCGTTTAAACGGTTTAGAATTTACTACTGAAACCTCACCTGGCACATTGGTTTCAAACGTGGTTAGAGAAGAATTGGTCAATTTACTTGGAAAACCTGGTAACATTGACTTTTCTGATAAGCCATCCGTCATAATGATGGTGGGCATCCAGGGAAGCGGAAAAACTACCACTTCTGCTAAGATTGCGAATTACTTTGCTACAAAAGAGAACAAAAAGCCGATACTTGTAGGGGCTGACGTTAGAAGACCTGCTGCGCAGCTACAATTAGAAAAACTTGCACAGTCTATTAAGGTGCCATTTTTTACTGACAAAGATCCTTTTTTGGCTTTTGAGGGTGCATTGAAACTTGCAAAGGCCAACGGAAACGATTTGGTAATAATCGATACCGCTGGTCGTACCCATGTTGATGAGGAGCTTCTCAATGAGCTAAAATTATTAAACGATAGATTTCAGCCAAAGAACAATATCTTAGTAATAGACTCAATGATGGGTCAAGAAGCTACAAAGGTTGCAAAATCTTTTTTTGAGACCATACCTTTGACGGGTGCTATTCTGACAAAGTTTGATGGTGATGCAAGAGGCGGAGCCGCATTTTCTCTAAGAGAAGTTACTGGCGTGCCCTTGGTTTTCTTGGGCGTAGGTGAGAAAATCCAGAACTTAGAGAAATTTGATCCTACCAGGGTAGTAAATCGAATTATTGGTATGGGCGACATCGAAGGTCTTATGGAAAAAGTGTCAGACATTAAAATTGATATAAACAAAAAACCGCCTCAGGAAATCGAAAAGTGGAACTTCGATACATTTTTAGATAGTTTACGTCAAGTTAGAAAAATGGGTCCTTTGGAAGATCTTTTATCAATGATTCCTGGTTTTTCAAATATTAAACAGATGAAAGATATGGTACCAGATGAAAAACAGATGAAAAGGATCGAAGCGGTGATGCTCTCTATGACTGCAAAAGAAAGAAAGAAGCCTGAAATAATAGATGCTAGCAGAAAAAGGAGGATCTCAAAAGGGTCCGGTACGACAATTCAAGAGGTAAATCAGCTTTTGAAACAATATGAAATGTTTAAAAAGATGTTTAAATCGAAAAATTTGAAAAAGGGAATGAAATTACCAAACTTTCCAGTAGGAAGAATTTAAAATATATAATTTTAGGAGGATTATTAGTGGTTAGAATTCGTCTTCAACGTGTAGGTGCAAAGAACCAACCATCATATCGAATAGTGGTTGCAGAGGCAAAGGATCCATTAAATGGTAAGACCCAGGAGGTGTTAGGCTTTTATAATCCATTACCAGAAAAGGCAATAGTAAAAATTGATGTAGAAAAATACAATAGTTATATTGCAAAGGGAGCCAAGCCATCAGAAACAGTAGGAAAACTTTTTTCAAAATATGTAAACTCTGCAGGGTAATTTGACAGACTTTCTCGAAGTCCTTATTAAAAATCTAGTAAGCAATCCTGCTGATGTAGTAATTAATGAGTCTGTGGATGGCAATGACGTATTTTATGAAGTTTTTGTAAAAACTGAGGATGTAGGAAGAGTAATCGGAAAACATGGACATATAATTAGCTCTATTAGACAAATATTAAAGGCATTGGGAAAGCAAAAGGGTATAAATTATTTCTTAGAGATTAAAGAACAATCAACTCAAACCTGAGAAGCATAAATTGAGATCTTTTTATATCTTAACTCTATTTCCTGAAATATTTAATAATTATTTTTCAACTAGCCTTGCAGAAAAGGGATTAGATAAGCAGCTTTTCGATGTAAAAATTATAAATATCAGGGAT
This sequence comes from bacterium, assembly GCA_021783475.1. GTDB lineage: Bacteria > Thermodesulfobiota > Thermodesulfobiia > Thermodesulfobiales > Thermodesulfobiaceae > Thermodesulfobium. Next base: position 10,652 of record JAJXTU010000020.1, on the reverse strand, counting down.
TTTACCAAGAGTAAGTTTAAAAAAGTAGACGATTATCCGTTTGGAGGCTCTTCGGGTTTGGTCTTGCAGACCCAACCATTAATTGACGCTATGAATTTCGTTGAGAAGCTTTGTCCTGGAGTTGTTTTTTTCTATCCGTCTCCGAGAGGGAGCGTTCTAAAACAAAAGAAACTTTTTGAAATTTCTGAGAAATTTGATAAAATATGTTTTCTATGTGGACACTATAAAGGTGTCGATGAGAGAATATTTAAATTAAAAAAGATTGAAGAAATCTCAATTGGCGATTATGTTTTGAATTCTGGTGAAGTTGCGACAATGGTCTTGTTGGACGGTTTATTAAGGTTGATTCCTGGTTTTATTGGTAATGAAGAATGTATAATGGAAGATTCAATTTCAAATTGTTTATTGGAATCTCCAAATTACACAAAACCAAGAGAAATATTTGGTGAAGCAGTACCTGATGTTTTATTAAGCGGACATCATGAAAATATTAGATTTTGGCAGTTAAAAGAATCTTTTAAGAAGGCAGTAGAATCGAAACCTTATTTGATTCTGGGTAAGAACTTGGATAAGCATGAAAAGGCTGCTTTTGGCCAAGCAAAGGCAGAAATATTAAAAGAATTGTATTCTGGAGGTTAGAAATGTCACAGGAATTGATTAAAAAAGTTGAAGCGAAATTTCTTAAGGAAACCGTACCTGCATTCAACGTTGGCGATACGGTCAAGGTGTACGTCAAGGTTATAGAGGGTGAAAAGGAAAGAACTCAGGTTTTCGAGGGAATCGTAATCGCAAAGAAAAATGGTGGCTTACAAGAGACATTTATTGTAAGAAAGATGTCTTATGGTGTAGGTGTTGAGAAAAACTTTATGCTTCACTCGTCTAATGTCGAGAAGATTGAAGTAATTAGAAAAGGTAAAGCAAAAAAGGCAAAACTTTATTTTCTTAGAGATAAGATTGGAAAGCTTGCATCTCATGTGAAAGAAAAGTTTTAAGGTAGAAAATTGAAGAAAAAACCTTTTTGGAGAGAAACGCTTGAATCTCTTGTAATTGCTCTTGTTTTGGCTTTTTTTGTTAGAACTTTTCTGTTTCAGATATTTTATATTCCAAGCGGTTCTATGGAACCTACCTTGATGCCTGGAGATAGAGTTTTAGTTTCAAAAATTGATTATCACTTTGTTCCAATCCAAAGATTTGATGTGATAGTTTTTAGGTATCCGGTAGACCCTTCTAAAGACTTTATAAAAAGAGTAATTGGATTGCCAGGCGATACAGTTCAAGAAAAAGATGGTGTTATATATGTAAATGGGCAAAAGTTAGTTGAAAATCATCCTATGTATAAGGATAATTTTAGCTATCCAGCTACAAAAGTTCCCGAAAATTATTATTTTGTATTGGGAGATAACAGGGGTAACTCTGATGATTCAAGGTTTTGGGGCTTCGTGCCAAAGCAGAATATTATTGGAAAGGCTTGGTTTATTATTTGGCCACCTGGAAGGATAGGGATAATTCCAAAATAATCGATTTTTTCCCATCATTAGGGATTGATGAGGTGGGGCGGGGTGCTCTAGCTGGCCCATTAGTGGTTGGAGCTGTCTACTTTGACAAAAATTATTGTATTGACGGATTAAAGGATTCGAAGCTTTTAAAGGATGCCCAGAGAAGAGAGCTTTGTGAGATTATAAGAGACAAAGCTGCCTTTTGCTCTATAGGTTGGGCATATCATTGGGAGATAGATAGATTAAATATATATAGCGCTCTTGTACTTGCATGTAAAAGAGCTATATTAAAACTGGACTTTTTTCCTGAAAAGACCTTTTTCGATGGTAGTTTGAAATTAAGAACTTTTCCTCTTAGGCATATTGTATTTCCAAAAGCTGACAATATTGTGCCATCCGTTTCTGCTGCGTCTATCATTGCAAAAGTTGCAAGGGATGATTATATGATTAAGATTTCAAAATTTTACCCTGATTATTTATTTGACAAGCACAAGGGTTATGGTACCAAAGCTCATATTGATATCCTTGAAAAAAATGGTTTGTCAAATATTCACAGAAAAACATTTTGTAAATTTTTAGACAAACAAAGGCTGTGCTTTGAGTAGCCGCGACAAAGGCAATATATTTGAGAGCATTGCTTGCAATTATCTTTTGGGCATCGGCTATGCCATTTGTGATAGAAATCTATCTACGAATGTCGGGGAGATAGACATATTGGCAAAAAAAGATGAAATATTGGTATTGGTTGAGGTTAAGGGAAAGAGCTCAGATCAATTCGGACATCCATTAGAGTCCATAACAAAGGGTAAGCTATTGAAAATTAAGAGAACTTATAATATATTGCTTTCTCAAGGAGTATTGCCAGAGCATGACGTGGTAAGGGTAGATTTGATTTATTTTAAACCGAACAGTGAGTGTGTACATATTATAGGAGATGACTGGATCTTGTGATATCTAAAATTAAGAGCGTTACTTTAAATGGTTTGGATGCATACCTTGTAGATATTGAGGTTAGTTTTACTACCGGGTATCCTGGTTTTACTATCGTGGGTCTGCCTGACGCAGTTATTCAGGAATCCAGAGAGAGGATAAAAACTGCACTTAAGCATGTATATAGTGAGATACCCGTAAAGAAGATTACGGTAAACCTCGCTCCTGCAGACCTTAGGAAAGAGGGATCTTATCTGGATTTACCTGTTGCAATGGGTATCCTGGAGGCAGCAGGGATTATTAAAAAGGTTCCAGAAAATATGGCATTCATCGGGGAATTGGGTCTTGATGGTCAGATTCGTGGGGTATCTGGAGCAATTTCTTTGGCTCTTGGGGCTAAAAATCTGGGTATTGAATCGCTTGTTCTATCTGAAGAAAATGCACACGAAGGCGCAATAGTTCCTGAGATAAAGACATATAGTTTTTCAAACCTCAATCAAGTCCTTGAGGTCTTTCGAGGGGATATCCCTATTGAAAACTTTCTTGCAAAAAACGATGCCGAAGTAGAAGATGAAATTGTTTATGAGGTTGATTATTCTGACGTAAAGGGTCAGGAAAGAGCAAAAAGGGCAATGGTGATATCTGCTGCCGGTGGACACAACATACTTTTAATGGGTCCTCCTGGTTCAGGGAAATCAATGTTAATGAAGAGATTCCCTACTATTATTTCTGAATTAAGCGATGAAGAAAGTATAATTGTAACTCAGATTTATAGCCTGATAGGCGCGATGAAGAATAGAAAGAACCTTATAAGAAAGAGACCATTTAGAAGTCCTCATCATTCAATTTCACCTGCTGGCCTTGCAGGTGGAGGATCGCCTCCTAGACCTGGAGAGATGAGCCTTTCTCATCGAGGAATATTATTTCTTGATGAAATACTTGAATTTAGGAAAGATTTGATTGAATCTCTAAGGCAGCCCCTGGAAGATGGAGAGATTACGATAAGTAGGGCGTCATCTTCCTTAACATTTCCTGCTCAATTTCTTTTAGCGGCCTGTTCTAACCCGTGTAAGTGCGGATATTTCAAGGACAGGTTCAATCCTTGCACTTGTGCTATCAACGACATCAAGAAATATAGGAGCAAGCTTTCAGGGCCTATTCGCGATAGATTTGACATTATGATGGAGGTTCCTAGACTTTCAAACGAAGAGCTGTTGGGCATGAAGCCTGGTAAGACATCGGAAGAGATGAGAAATGAAGTTGTGAGAGCTAAAAAGTTTCAATCAGTTAGAACAAGTGGATTTACAAAGAATAATTCTGAATTAAGCCCGAAAGAAATTAGAAAATATATAGTTTTAGATGATAAAGCAAAAAAGATTTTGGCTGCGGCAATTGATAATCATCATTTCTCTGCCAGGGCGTATGATAAAATTTTGAAACTTTCCAGAACTATAGCTGATTTAAGCGAAGAAGAAATAGTTTCTTCTCAACATATTGCAGAAGCTATTTCATTAAGGAATATAAAATGGGACCCTTATGACTGATATTGATTTATGGCTAATACTCTCTCTTTGCAAGGTCTCTTTTAAAAAAATTAAAGATAAAATTGATGATAAAAGTTTCCTAAATTTTTTTGCTAATGAACTTCTGAATAAAAATAAAACAAATTTAGTTGAAAAAATTAGAAAAACTTTTTCTTTTGCTGAAAAAAATAATATTAAATTAATTACATATACTTCTAAAGACTATCCCGAAAACCTAAGGCATTTAAGCGATCCACCAATCTTACTTTATTCTAAAGGAGACACAAGCTTATTAAGAAGTGAAAAGATTATATCCATTGTGGGTTCTAGAAGAGCTACTTCATACGGAAAATCTCAGGCATCAGAGTTTTCCAAGCAGCTTACAAGCTTTGGGTTTATAATTCTTTCTGGTTTAGCCAGAGGCATAGATGAGTTCGCTCACAGATCGTGTTTGGAGGTAGGAGGCAAGACTATTGCAGTTCTTGGTAACGGGTTGGATGTTTTTTATCCTCAAGAAAATAGAGAGCTCCAAATAGAGATATCTGAGAATGGTCTTTTGCTCAGTGAATACCCATTCCAAGAGAGTCCTACTGTATATTCTTTTCCACAAAGAAACAGGATAATAGCAGCTCTTTCAAGAGGCACACTGGTAATTGAGGCTGAAAAGAAGAGCGGCGCCCTTCTAACTGCCAATCTTTGTGCAGATCTTGGAAAGGATGTGTTTTCGCTTCCTGGTCCAGTAAGCTCTCCAAAAAGTTTTGGTACAAATACATTAATAAGAAATGGCGCTATTTTAGTGAGAACTTTTGAAGACATATTAGAAGAATTTGGTTATAAAATTGAAAAAGAAAAATATATAACCGATCAACTCGATATTCTTACATCCCAGGAAGAAAGGATTTTGTCTTTTTTGAGTTCTTCTGAATTTATACCCTTTGAGTTAATTTCAGCTAAGATTGAAGACATAGCGGTACAAGATCTGCTATTGGTTTTGACAGAGCTTACATTGAAAAACAAAATTGTAGAGCGTGGGGGGAGTTACAAGATTTTATGACAAATTTCAAAAACAATTTCTTAATATTTTTATCCCTATGTATTACGATAATTTTAATATTTTCCTTAAACCTTTTTTTGAACAAAAACAATAACGTTGTATACTCTGGGAGATGGTTGCAATCGGGATATAATCAAGAGGGTACCCGATACTCTAATGTAAGCATTCCTCTTCATCCTAAAATAAAATGGTCATATAACGCTAAAGGGTGGATCATTGGTTGTCCTGCAATAGACAATGGATTTGCTTATGTTAATGTTTTGGGCGGAGAACTTCTCAAATTAAACTTAAACGATGGCAACTTGGCATGGTCTATGGGCGAGGGTGGGTTTGGATCGGTAGCCATATATAAAGATAGAGTTTATGCAGGTATGGTTGGTAAATATGGACTTTCATCAATTGACCCGCAAAACGGATATGTTTATTTTTCCAGTCCTTTGTGGAGAGGGATACGATCTAGCCCTGTTTTAGATGGCAATATGGTTTTTATAACTTCTTTAGATGGGAACATCTATTCATATAATTCAACTACAGGAAAAAAGATCTGGTCAAGATTTTTAGGGGAACACGAGATGGCTTCTCCTGCTGTTTCAAAGGGCAGAGTAGTTGTCGGCAGTGAAAATAAAATTTTATACTGTTTATCTGAAAAAAATGGCGAGATTTTATGGAAATTAAAATTATCAAATATTATCAGGGCAGATCCTACTATTTTTGATAATAAAATTTATATTGGCGATTTTTCGGGCAATTTTTATTGTATCAATCTTCAAAACGGAAAAATTTTGTGGACTTACAAGACTGGCGATGCAATTGCAAATTCTGCTTCTGTTAGCCCCAATGGAGATATCTATCTGCCCTCTTTTGACGGTTTTGTATATGCATTAGATCCATCAGGAAATTTATTGTGGAAATTCAAAACAAATAGCTATCCATCCTCGTCTGTTACTACTGCCAAAGATAGTGTGTTGTTTGGTACTTATGAGGGAGGGATTTATGCTGTAAATGCGACAGATGGTAAATTAATTTGGAGAGTGTATGCAGGTGGACCCATCAGATCAAATGTTGTGCCAATAAACAATATGATTATTGCTGGATCTGACGATGGAAAGGTATATGCTTTTGCAGATGACGGAACGCTGCCTGCAGATAAAAAAATAATAGCTTATACTCAAAATAAGGTCTCATCTGCAAAATTGGATGGGAACAAAGTAGTCATTCCTTCTGAGGATCTAAAATGTGCTGACAAGGTAGATGTTTTAATATTCGGAGGCTCTATCAGCGCTCTTACTGTTGCGAAGCAGCTTAAAGAATCAGGCAAAAGTGTAATGATAATTGATAGTGCTCCATTTCTCGGTGGAAAATTTACCCAGGGATTTTCACCGCTACCTTTTTCTGAGCTTTCTACCAATTTTGGGAACTTTGTAAGACATGTTCAAGACACATATTATAAAAATATTGCAAACGATAAGTATGTGGATACAGAAATATTAAAATTTGCTCTTGATAAATTTGCAAGAGAAAACAAAATATCTGTCTTATTCCACTCATATCCATTAAACGTATTTAGTAAGGATGGTTACAAATATACTCTATTTATTTCGAAAGGTGGGCACCAGATAGTCCGCTCTAAAGTTGTCATTGACGCTTCAAACAACTCTCTTCTGTTAGGTACTGCTAATCCTTCTGCTTTAGATTTTAAAAGGGCAGTATTAAATTTTTCAGTAATAAATCCTAATTATAAGAATACTAATACTTCATTCAATAGCCAAAAGGTTTTATCTTTTAGTGTAACAAAGCCAATAGACAATTCTAGCGAATACCTTGCTGCTGAAGAGTATCTTAGGAATATGTATGCAAACTATATCCTTTCAAATCATTCATTTGTTCCCGGAGTATCGCCGATAAGTCTAGTTTTAAAAAGATCTAACAACAAGTTTAAAGAAATTCAAAATGGCGAGTTTTTATTGCCCGACAATCCATATACTCCAGATGATGATGTAAAGGACATTCTAACTTCATTACAAAGTTCCGAATCTAATAACCCTGAAGACTCTTTTCATGTGGGCGAAGAAGAAATTCCAGTTTTAGGCAGATATGATGTTGTAGTGGTTGGCGGAGGTCCTAGCGGATTTGCTGCATCGGTAATGGCTGCCAGGAGAGGTATGAAGGTAGCTCTCATAGAGCAATATCCATTTTTTGGTGGAATGGGGACTGCAGGGGGAGTCAGCTATTTTGAACCTGGGTCGCTCGGAGTGATATTTAAGCAGTTGAGGACAAGGCTTTACGGATCAGAAAATTTGCCAAATATTGGTAGGCTTTTTGATACTGAGGTTGCAAAATCAATATATCAAAATATGGTTCACAGTGAAAAAAATATTACTGTTTATTGTGATTCTTTTGCGTTAATGCCTGTAATGGAGTCAAATAAGGTTTTGGGAGTGGTAATCAAAAGGCCATGGGACAGCGCAGCTATTTTGGGGAAAAGGATAATAGATGCTACTGGCGATGGCGATATTGCTGCCAAAGCGGGTGCCAAATATGTATTTGGTAGGACTTGGGATCACAAGATTATGCCATTAACAACTATGTTTACGATGTATCCAACGGGTCCTAAAAGGGAAAAAGGAGTGTGGGTGCTTTCAAGCGGTAAGGTTTTGGTAAACGAGACTAGGGTATACGCAAACCCTTTGAATATCGATAATTTCTCTAACGCAGAAATGATTGGCAGAGAACAGATGTGGGATGATTTTTCCAAAATCCAAAAAAATTATGATTATAGAATTTTGTCATCAGGACCTCAAATTGGTGTTAGAGAATCTCGGCATTTTCTGGGAGAATATACTTTGCAGGAAAAAGATATACTTGTAGGAAGGCATTTTTATGATGGGATTGCACTATGTTTTTATGGAGTAGATATTCATAATCCTTATGGTGGCCCTGGAGGCTTTCAGCTGCCCATTATTCCTTATGAAATACCCTTAAGAACACTGATTCCCCAAGGAGTAGATAATATAATTTTAGTTGGTCGAACTATTAGTGCACAGCCTCTTGCAATGGCTTCTTTTAGGGTTCAGTCAACAATGATGAGCGTTGGTGAAGCTGGAGGCCTACTAGCTGCCGAATCAATAAAATCAAACCTGCCTGTAAAAGATGTAAATGGAGCTAAGATTAAGGATATTTTGAAAAGTATGGGAGTCTATCTTCCATAGAATATGTTATATTATCAAGGTATACTTTTTTAAAACCAAATATTGTTTTAAGAATTAAATTTTAACAATGAAATGGAGAAGGTGTATGTATACTCTTACTGTTGAAGACAATTTCTCATCGGCTCATTTTCTGACCTGTAAAGGGAATATTGAATACGAGCCTCTTCACGGGCATACCTTTAAGGTTAGCGTAGAAATATCGGGAGATGTGCTTGATGACTGCGGCATGTTAATTGACTTTAGAGTTATAAAGAAGAAATTAAAAGAAATATTGGATGTTTTTGATCACAAACTTATAAACGAAGTTGTTACTTTTAGCCCAACTTCAGAGAATTTATCGAAATATGTATTTGAAGAAATTGAAAAATTTTTAGAAAATCACAATGGCATAAGAGTAATTTCTGCAGCAGTATGGGAATCACAAAAAGCTTGTGCAAAATATCAAAAAGAGGTGTAAATGATGAATAAGAGATCTTTCTTGGATTTAACAGTTTTTGACAACCATTCCTTAAAAGAAATGGTTAAACTTTCAGATAAGCTTTCTACAAATAGATTTTTGCTTGGTGACGTCTTAAAACAAAAGGTTATTGCTTTAATTTTCTTAAAGCACTCCACCAGGACAAGGGTTTCATTCGAGGTTGCGATTAGAGATCTTGGAGGCAGCGTTATTTTTCTTGGCAAGGATGAATCTCAGATTGGGAGAGGCGAACCCATAAAGGATACTGCCAGAGTGTTGAGCGGATATGTTCATGGTATAGTAGCAAGACTGTATAGCCATGAGTCCTTGATTGAGCTTGCAAAGTATTCAACTATACCTATTATAAACGCATTAACTGACTACAATCACCCTGTGCAGATCCTTGCTGACTTGCTTACAGTTTACCAAGAGTTTAAAACTTTGAATGTAAAATGGGCTTATGTGGGCGATGGTAATAACGTTACAAGATCTTTAGTAGAGGCCGCAAGTATAATTGGCTTTCCAATATCAATCGCATCTCCACAGGGCTATGAGCTTGAGTCAGAGTTTAAAGAAAAGTATAAAGATTTTGATTTTATAACCTTTACAAACGATCCAATTGCCGCTGTAAAGGGATCATCGGTGGTATACACGGATACATGGATTAGCATGGGTCAAGAGGCAGAAAAAGAAAAAAGAATATTAGACTTCAAAAACTATATAATAAATAAAGAACTTTTTTCTTATGCGAAAGAGGATGCTATATTTTTACATTGTTTACCGGCCTACAGAGGTTTGGAAGTTAGCGAAGATATAATGGAAGGTGAAAGATCTAGGGTCTTCAAAGAAGCCCACAATAGACTTCATAGCGAAAAGGCTTTGCTGTGGTCTATATACAGTGGCTATCTATCTGATAAAATTTTATTAAAATAGTCCATGATGGAGGTAATAGATTTATGAGATTCTTTATTATTTTGTTTTTAATGATAGGTTTGATATTTTCAACTAACCTTGCTTATGCAGAAAACAATTCAAAGACTGAAGAAGCTCCAAAAGTAGAACAAAGCGCTCCTGATGTATTTAGCAAGTTAGAAAACGTTCCTGATATGACCTTTAAGATTAACTTTGACTCATTTAAATATAAGAAGGCTACATCGGCAAATATTTATCTTAAATCGGGGAAGATTTTAATAAGCTTTAATGGTCCCCTATTTTTAGGTCAACAGACTCAAATCCTTGCTCTTAGTAAAGACAGATCAGTTTATTTTATGTTACCAGTTCAACAAAGGGCAGTAAGGTTTGAGGCCGATAGATTTCCCAAATATACAAAAGAGTTGAATGAATTTTTCATATTGCCTACACATGGAGAACAGGTTATGAAAGATAATAATTTCACAAAGATTGGCGAAGAAGATGTAGAAGGTGAAACCTGCTATGAAATGCAAAAGAAGGTTGAAGGCAAAGAATTAACTGTATGGGTTGGCAAGTGGACTCACTACGTAAGAAAGGCAGACCTTACATCTACTAAGGGAACAACTCATATAACTATTACCGATCTTGTTTGGGGTTTCCCGGTATCTGATGATTATTTTAAAATCCCATCCAATATGGTGGTCTACGATTGGAAAAAAGAGTAAATAATTGTATTTCCCCTTTTTAGTTAATCTAACTGATAAAGCCCTATTAATAGTTGGTGCAGGCAGAGTTGCTTATAGGAAAGTGCTTTTATTTAAGAAGTTTACTAATAATATAACTATTATGGCGCCTGAAATATGTTCTGAGATGGAAGCAGAAATTAAGAAAAGCAATCTTAGCTATTTAAATAAACGTTTTGAAAATGGTGACACTCTTAATTTTGATATAGTTATAGCTGCAACTGACAATAGAGATGTAAACAAAATGGTATCTTTTGAGTCCAAAAAATATAATAAGCTGGTAAATGTGGTTGACGATCCTGAACTATGTGGTTTCATAGTACCGTCT
>JAJXTU010000092.1 GCA_021783475.1 bacterium | reverse complement strand
CCTAAGGGCAAAAGAAGTGCACAAAGTCATGATATTGCTAAAAGAATTAGGGGACCCATTGATCAGATTGCTAGTTCTTATAACGCAAGGATAAAAATTGTGGAGGTTCCGCCTGGTCCGCCAGTACTCAGTACTCTCGTGGCTGAGGTTTATGGTCCTAACTTTAATGAACAATTGAAAATTGCCTCAAAGGTTGAAGACATATTTAAAAAGACGCGCGATGTGGTGGATGTTGATTGGTTGCAAAATGAAGAGCAAACAAAATATATTTTTAAAGTTGATAAAGAGAAAGCTGCATACAATGGCATCTCTACCTATGCTATCGCACAAAGCCTTCAAATGGCACTTCATGGAAGTGATGCAGGACTTTTGCACACCGATCACAGCAGAGAGCCGGTGGAGATTTGGGTTCAAGCTCCTTTGAAAAATAGAGCAAGCCTTGATGGGCTCCAAAATGTCTCATTGCCTTCTTCTACAAATCATATGGTCAGTCTTGCTGAGCTGGTAACATTAGAGAAGACAAACGAAGATCAGCCTATTTACCGAAAGAATCTTAGAAGGGTTGTTTATGTTGTTGGTGATGTTGCAGGCAGAGAAGAGAGCCCTATATATGCAATTTTACATATGAATAAGCCTGTTTCTGACATAAAAGTTCCAGGTAGTAATCCTCTTAAACTTTACTTTACCCATGAGCCTCCACTGGGTCTAAACTACTCAGTAAAGTGGGACGGTGAATGGCAGATTACCTATGAGGTATTTAGAGATTTAGGCATTGCCTTTGCTGTAGTTTTAATTATCATCTATGTAATGATAGTCGGGTGGTTTAAGTCCTATATTACGCCGCTGATTATTATGGCCCCAATACCGCTATCTTTGATAGGTATTCTCCCTGCACACGCTCTTTTGAGTGCATTTTTTACTGCCACTTCAATGATAGGCTTTATTGCAGGTGCTGGTATAGTTGTTAGAAATTCAATTATCTTGGTTGATTTTATAGAGATGAAATTAAATGAAGGGGTTCCTTTAAAAGAATCTATAATCGAGGGTTGCCTTGTTAGGTTTAGGCCGATGTTTTTGACTGCAGCTGCAGTAGTAGTTGGCTCAAGCGTGATACTTTTTGACCCTATATTTCAAGGAATGGCTATATCGTTGATGGCTGGAGAAGTAGCCGTTACGTTATTCTCTTGGACGCTATTGCCTATTTTGTATTTTATATATAAAGATACTGAAATCAAGGTCAAAGAGGGAAAGATAAAGTTCGACATAAAAAAGATTTTTAAGAGGTGATAATATATGTATATAGCTCCAACAGACAATTGGTATCTTGAGAGGATCATATTTCTTATTGCAGGATTATTTATATTAATTAGCTTAGCCCTGGGACTCTTGTGGAGTCCTTACTGGTTTATCTTAACTTTTTTAGTGGGGATAAATTTAATAGTATTTGCCCTTACAGGATTTTGTATAATGGCTAATATTCTTTATAAGTTTGGAGTTAAACCAAAGATAAAACGATAGCTTTTAAAATGGGGTGAACAGTGCAAGAAAATTTATTTCAGGAAGAGTTAAATGAAGCTTTATCGATAGCAAAGAAGACAGGAAATTATTTTGATAGACTATTTGCCGAAAATCCAAAATTAGCTTTGAGCGAAATTGAAAATATAGAAGAGAAGATCTGTTTACATCTAAGTGAAAAATTTCCTTCCTATGGTTTTCATTGTGAATCTATGGGGATAGTCTCACACTCAACTCACGACAATAATACATATTGGATAGTTTCAGCTCTTTCTGGATCTGAGCCATATTCAAAAGGTTATAGAGGGGCGTCTGTTTCAATTGCCCTGTTATCAAATAGAGAATTGGTATTGGGAGTAGTGAATTCTTTTAATTTTGATGACGTTTTTTATTGGGTAAAAGGCTTAGACTGTGTATATAGAAATGGTCAAAGAACTTGTAATTTGTCTAATTCAAATATTGTTCTTACATCTTATGATGCTGATAAAAATAGTATTTCAAATTCAAGGCTTTGTTATCCTTTTAAGTACAAATGCGTGCCATGCTTTTCCTATAGATTGGCATTAAGCGCTGTTGGGGAGGGCGTTTTTGCAATTGACTGCTCGAGCCCCACGACATTTACATATGCTGCAGCCCACGCCCTTTTAATTGGCAATGGGCTAAATCTTTTTGATGAGTCGGGCAAGGAGATAGTTTATTCAAAGCAAGGTTATAGTGGTTGCGGTCAAGTATGTTTTGGTGGAGGCTACGAGGTAATAAAAGAATTTGTGGGAAAGAACTGGAAAAGTGTACTTTATAGGCAACCACCTGAGAATATTCTTGATCTCAACCAAACAAATACGCCTAAAATTGGCAAATATGTTAAAGATAAGGATTTATTATCTAAAGCACAAGGCGCTATGATGGGTTTAGTGATTGGCGATTCTTTTGGATATTCTAACAGCAATGAAAAGATTATTGACTTTACTATTGAAAATCAAATGTTAGAGCCTGTAAATTCTGAAATAGTAATCTTAGAGTCAAGGGTTTTGTCTAAGTATTGTTCATATAACTATAAAAAAGTTGTTGAGGCTTACCTGTATTGGTATAATTCTGAGCCATTAGAGGTGAACTTTGCACAATCGAGTGCTTTTAGCTCTCTTAACTCATTGGGGCATATTTCAGAAGGATATTCTTCTGAGTCTATTGATGACGTTTCAAATTCATTTTTATTACGGACTATACCGATATCAATATTTACTTTAAACTCTTCGCTCCAAGATGCGCTTAGCATTGCGGAGCTTGATTGTAAGATAACCAATCCAAATTCTGTTTGTTTAGAGTGTGCAAAAGTTCTATTATATTCGCTTAGATTATCTTTGAAAAGGAAAATGACAAAAGATGATCTGTACAAGTTTGTTGTTAATTTTGTAAATGAAAATGGTTTCTCAGGCATTCTAAAGAGCACTCTTTCCGATGCCCAGAATCAACTTCATCCAAAACATAATACAAAACCTGAAAATGTTTTGGTTTGCATTCAAAACTTATTTTATGAGTTGCTACATTCAAATAATTTTGAAGATTCTATTTTAAAAACTTCAATAAGAGGGGGAGACACTTCGAAGAATTGTGCTTTAGTGGGATCTTTATTTGGCGCGCTTTATGGAATAGGAAATATTCCCATCTATTTTAGGGATAAAGTTCTTTCCAGTAGGTCCATAAAGGGATTGCCAAAAATCACTTACCCAAGGTCTCAGATATTTTGGCCAGTTGATATTTTAATTATTGCTGAAAATCTTTTAAAATGTTAATAAATTATTATCATATAAGGAGGCAATACAATGGATGCAATTAACGCATTGTTTAGCAGGAGAAGTATCAGGGCTTATACTGATAAAGAAATATCTCAGGAAGATATAGAGACTATTTTAAGAGCTGCAATGTCTGCTCCGTCTGCAGGTGGTGGTAACGTTTGTCATTATATAGTAGTAAAAGACAAAGACTTATTAAAAGAGGTTCTTAAATATCATCAATATGCCCACATGCTCTTACAGGCAAATGCTGCAATAGTTGTAGTGTCCGATCCCTCTCTGGAAAAATATCCTGGCAGATGGCCCTTGAATAGCTCTGCATCTACTGAGAACATGCTTATTGCCGCTACTGCATTGGGCATAGGATCTTGCTGGGTCGGCTTCTATCCAGTAGAAGAAAGAATGAATGGTCTTAGAAAAATATTTAATATTTCTGATAACTTGATTCCTTTTGCGATTGTGTCGCTTGGATATCCTGCTGAGAATAAAAAACCACATGGTGAGTTAGATAGTTCAATAATTCATAATAATAAGTGGTAACAATAGCTTATTAATGGCATTGTTGGATGTAGAAAATTTAACCTTAGGGTTTTATTCTGAAAAGAACAAGAAATGGTCAAAGGTTTTAAATGATGTCAACTTTAGCCTTTATGAAAATGAATTTTTAGGTATAGTAGGAGAATCTGGTTCTGGTAAAACAATCCTTGCAAATTCTATTTTGAACTTGATTCCAAAACAAGGGAAGATAGTATCAGGATCTATACTCTTTAAAGATAGGGATATTTTGAAGCTTACAGAAGATCAAATTAGAAAAGTTAGAGGCAAAGATATTGCAATAATTTTTCAGGACCCGATGAGTTCACTCCATCCTCTCCTTACCGTAAAGGATCAAATAGTTGAGACTTTGCAGGCTCATAGGCTGATAAAAAAGTCTGACGCAGTTGAGATTGCAATGAATCTTCTGAGAGATGTCAAGATAGATCGGCCAGAATTAGTTCTAAACAAATATCCATTTATGCTTAGCGGTGGTATTAGACAGAGGGTGATGATTGCTATCTCCATTTCTTGCGGTCCAGAGATAGTTATAGCTGATGAGCCTACAACTGCTCTTGATGTAACAGTGCAAAGAGATATTTTAGCTTTAATAAAAGGTTTTAAAAAAAATTTGAATTTTTCTTTAATGCTTGTTTCTCATGATTTAGGGGTAATATGGGAAAACACCGATAGGGTTGTGGTGATGTACTGCGGAAGAATAATGGAAAGCGGCAAAACAGAGGACGTATTAAGAAATCCTCTACACCCTTATACATTTGGGCTTTTGTCTTCGATACCAAGAAAGACTGGCAAAAAATTAGAAATTCTCAAAGGAATTAGGGGCAGCATCCCTTCTTTGCATGACTTTCCCGAACATATATGCCCATTTTTGCCAAGATGTGATTTTGCAACAGAGAAATGTAACCGACCGTTATTATTAGAACAGGTAGATAGAGATAGATTTGTAGCTTGTTTTAATAAGGGCGCGTTTAAATAGTGCTATTTCAGGCAGAAAATATTTGTAAGACTTTCTATAAAAGAAACTTTTTCCGTTTAAAGGATGCAGGCTTAGAGGCATTAAAGGACATTAAATTTGGCATTCAAGATAGAGATATCATAGGAATAGTTGGAGAAACTGGTTCGGGCAAGAGCACCCTTGGAAGAATTTTTGTGGGGTTAGAGAAACCTTCTAGTGGCTTTCTCTACCACAACAACAGCAATATTTTTAAATTAAGCAAAAAGGATTTTAGAGAGTTTCAAAAGAGTACTTCTTTTATATTTCAAGATCCTTATTCGTCCTTTAATCCTAAAATGAAGGTTTTAGATATACTTTTTGAACCTCTAATTCTTGGGGGCATTGAAAGAGTTAAAAGAAAGGACATGGTAGATGAAATAATTGAAAATGTGGGTTTAAAAAATGATGATCTCGGGAAATTTCCGTATCAATTTAGCGGTGGTCAAAGGCAAAGAATAGCAATAGCCAGGTCTTTAATTCTCAAACCAAAATTCTTAGTCGCCGATGAGCCTGTTTCTTCGCTGGATCTCTCTGTAAAGGCTCAAATATTGAAATTATTTGAAGAGATATATGCTAAAAGCGATCTTACAATGATGATAATATCTCACGATCTCTCTATTGTCGAATATCTGTGTAACAAATCAATAGTCCTTTACAAGGGCTTGATAATGGAAGAGGCCTTAACTGATAGTATTTTCGCCAATCCCCTGCACCCATATACACGACTTTTGATTGAATCAGCTCCATCTTTGTATTCTGACAGAGCTAAGGATGTGAAATTAGAAGCTTTTGAATCACCAATTAACCTTGAAAGCGCGAAATTAAAATTGTGCCCATTTTTAGAAAGGTGTAAGTTAAAACTTGATAAGTGTAGAGAAAGTTTTCCTGAGATTATAGAAGTAGAATCAAATCATAGAGTGAGATGTCTCAGGTATATTTAATATCCCCAGAGCATAATTAGATTATAGGGAATGCTTTTAATAACATCCATATCTATCTTTCCCGTTTTTGCCATTTTTTCTAATATTTCTATGGCATCATCGTGTCCTAATCTATCTTTCCTGTAAGGTCTTTGTTGTCTAAGTGCAGCATAAACGTCTGAAACGGCCATAATTCTTTGTAAGATTGTAAGATCATTACTTGTTAAGCCAAATGGGTAACCGCTGCCGTCTAAGTATTCGTGGTGAAATGCTG
>JAJXTU010000019.1 GCA_021783475.1 bacterium | reverse complement strand
TATATGTCTTTCGTTTGTCTAAATTAGAAACAATATTTTGAGCTGACAAGCTGTAGTTAATCTCAGCAAAAAGTTTATTTTTCTCTGACATCAAAATGGCCTCAGCAGCCATTTGGCCAGTTTTAATAGCGTAGTATATCCCCTCACCTGTTATAGGATCTACGAATCCTCCAGCATCACCAACCAACAATATATTGTCACAGCCTAACCTATTTGGGATCCAACCTGTAGGAATTAAATGAGCATCAGAGTTGACTGGTCCCTCAATCTTAATTAAATTTAAGAAATTTTTAAACTGTTTTTTTATCAAGCCTCTATTTTTGCTTATTAGTGCTCCAATACCAACCAAAGTTCTTTCCTTATTTGGGAAAATCCATCCATAGCCGAATTTTGTAAATCCAAAATAGATAGACGCCCGATCGGTTGTCAATTTATAATCATAAAATTCCATAGCAAGAGTTAAGTTTTCTTTGTATCCACCATCGCCTAAAATGCCCTTCTTTATCAAGCAGCCTCTAATAACACTGTTTACCCCTTCGGCATCAATAATATATTTTCCCTTAAATATATTATTGTTTGTAAAGACCGACATATTTTTAATGTCTATATCAACTACTTTTGTTTTGCTAAAAAAATAGGTTCCAAAGCCCAAAGCCCTATGTAAAATAGCAAAATCAAATTTTTTCCTGTTAACATAGATAAATAGTTTTTTTGAAAATGCTGATAAAACCTTTAATTTGCCATAAAAAATTTCAAATTTACTTGAGGAAAATTCTATCAAGTCAGGCTCGAAAAAATCACTTCCAAATATAGACTCAATCAGCTTATAAGACTTTTCAGTTAATAGTCCCCCGCAAAGTTTATCCCTAGGGAAATCCTCTTTATCAATTAATGCTACATTCAAGCCATTTTTTGCTAACAAAGCGGCAGCCGTAGCCCCAGAAGGACCTGAGCCACAAATAACCACATCAAATTCCAAAATTTTTTTATTCATATGAATTATGATTATAAGATAAAAGCTAAGAGAGTCAAAATCTTTTTTGAAAATACATTAAATTTTTATTTTATTATAAGTTTTACTTATCAAAATGTATAATTGTTAAATTAGAAGAAAATTTTAAAAAGTATAATATAATAATAGAAATTACTTATAGGAGGTTTTAATTATGGATAAATACGTTTGCACAGTTTGCGGCTATGTATACGACCCAGCAGTTGGCGATCCAGATGGTGGAATAGAGCCAAATACGCCATTTGAGAAAATACCTGATGATTGGCAGTGTCCAGTCTGTGGAGCTTCAAAATCTGATTTCAAAAAACAAGATTAGGAGGGAAGCTGTATGAGTGTAAAGAGTACCCAGACAGAGAAAAATTTGCTTGCCTCATTCGCAGGCGAATCCCAAGCGAGGACTAGATATACCTTTTTTGCTTCAAAAGCAAAAAAAGAGGGTTATGAACAGATTAGTGCACTGTTCTTAGAAACTGCAGAAAATGAAAAAGAGCACGCTAAGAGATTTTTTAGCTTTCTTGAGGGCGGAGATGTTGAAATTGCTGCATCATACCCAGCTGGTGTGGTAGGAAGCACGCTTGAAAATCTAAAAGCTGCAGCAGAAGGAGAGCACTTAGAACATACCGTATTATATCCTCAAGCAGCAGAAGTTGCAGAGAAAGAGGGTTTTCCTGAGATTGCTACGCTATTTAGAAATATAGCAAAGGTAGAATCAGCCCACGAAAAGAGATACAGAAAACTATATACAAATCTACAAACCAATGAGGTATTTAAAAAACCCCAAAAAACCGTATGGAAATGTAGAAATTGCGGTTATATTCATGAAGGCAATGAATCCCCCCAAGCTTGCCCAAGCTGCCTTCACCCACAAGCTTATTTCGAGCTTTTTTCGGAACCATATTAAATTAAATTTTCTAAGGCGCCTCTGTGGCGCCTTAGAAATTAATCGGAACGAGGATAGCTTCTACGTTTCTTTCTTTGCTTTGTCTTGACTTAGACCACGCTTCTATTGACCTTTGAACGAAGGCATCATTATCTTCTTGAGGCTGATATTGAGTGGCCCCTAAAGTACAATCTAGATTTTCTCCATGAGAATAGGTCTGGGTTGTTATCATAGATCGAATTCTTTTTGCAACGAAAATAGCGCCAAATATATCTGTTTCAGGGCATAAAATAACAAATTTATTTTTTGAATAACTGCAAAAGAGATCAAGATTTCTTATAGAATCGTTTATTCTATCACAAAATTCTCTTAAAACTTTGTGAGCTATTTCTTTGCCATATTTTGAATAGATATTGTTGTAATTATCGTTAGATAAGAAAATCAAACTAAGCGGTCTTTTATATCTGAAAGACCTCTGGGCTTCCTTTTTTAACTCTTCCAAGAAGACCTTTTTGTCATACAAATTTGTAATTGGATTTCTAACTCTTTTAATAATTTTAAAATTTTTATACTTGTCTAAATTAGACAGCCTGAACAAAGAAATGATAGCTATATCAAGATCTTTTACTTCCGAATAGTCCATCCAGAATGGCTCAACAGAAAACTCTTTAGATAAGACGCTATTTTTTAAAAAAATCACATTTTCATTCTTCTTTATGTCTTTAATTTTTTCAAGCCATTCCTTTAAAGCCTCTCCTTTATATAGGCTTTTTTCGCTTGGATAGAAAAAGTCATAAATATCGAGATTTTTCTTGTTAAATTCATCAAGGCTAGAAAGCCCAAAATAACCTAAGAAGCTATTGTTTATAAAGACAATTTCATCATATTGGCAAGCAAAAAACATATTTTGTACATTTAAGCAAATATCTTTGTAAAAATTTACATCAGAGGCCGTCTTTTTTTGGTCGTTGATCTCCTTAACAAGGTTAAGAAAAAAATCTAAAAAAGTGAGCTGATTAAAATTTTCGTCCAGATAATAAAAACTAATACAATGGCCAGACTTTAAATTAATACCCTTGCCAAGCAACATCAAAATAAATGTATCAGGAAAATCTTTTTTAATTTTATTTAGAATAATTGGCAGTTCAGAATTATTTTTTGATCTAAACATTATAAGATCTGGTTGAATTTCACTTATTTTTAAAAATATTTCCTCAGACTTCATACACACCGTAAGAGTCTCTACATTATTTTTTACCAAATTAAATATTTGGGTGTGAAAATATTTAGTTAAATCAATATAAAGAACTTTTAATGGCAGCAACATAATTAATCACATACTCTAACTATTTACAATCTCTGGAAATCTCATTAGAAAAACCCCCAACCTCTTATCTTCTCCACCTATATGACACTTTAACCAATCAATAACAAAATGCTTTATTAGCATAAGAAAGCTATCACTAATACCATTTTTCAAAAATTCTCTTTTAAGGCCATTCATATCTATAATAAATCTATCATGAAGCATTCTGTGCTGATAATAATTAGTATATCTATATTTAATCATAAGATCTTCTTCTGTCCCAAAGTGAAATATTACATATTGTTCCAAGAAGTCAAAAATTTTAATTACGCCTTCTTTGGCCTCGCCCTTCTCACAAGAGCCCAAAAGATCGTTGATATTTTCGAACAATTTCATGTGCTGAGTATCAATAATATCTATACCTGTTTCAAAATCAGGGGTCCACTTCACTTTCAAATCTGAATCCATCCAAACACCCCTTCTCATTAGAATTCGATATTAAATATATTTTAAGTTTTTTGATATTTTTCGTAAATTTTATTATAATATAAATCTCATAATAATACTAAAATTAATTTCACAAAAGGAGAGTTTAGATGAGAAAGATCATTTTAGATGAGAAAGAAATGCCAGATTTTTACCACAATATTCAGGCAGATTTACCAGAACCGCTTCTTCCACCTCTACACCCTGTAACTAAAGAGCCAATTAAAATGGAAGATTTAAGACCAATTTTTCCAGAATCTTTAATTAAACAAGAAATTAGCCAGGAAAAAGAGATAGAAATTCCTAAGGAAGTAAGAAAAAGATATCTTAGCTATCGACCTACACCTTTAATAAGAGCTTTAGCACTTGAAGAATACCTCGATACACCTGCAAGAATATATTATAAGCACGAAGGAACATCACCAGCAGGGAGCCACAAGCTAAATACCGCTATACCTCAAGCTTACTTTAATTCAATTGAAGGGATAAAATCTCTTACCACAGAAACTGGAGCAGGTCAATGGGGAAGCGCTCTTTCTATGGCTTGTTCATTTTTTAATCTAAATTGTAAAGTTTTTATGGTTAGAGCAAGCTTTGAACAAAAACCATATAGAAGAATATTGATGGAAATTTTTGACGCACAAGTTTTACCAAGCCCATCAAACACCACAGAGTCAGGAAGAAAATCTATTGAACTTGATCCAGATTCTCCCGGCAGTTTAGGGATTGCAATATCTGAAGCTGTCGAAGAGGCGGTAAAAAAACCTGACACAAACTATGCGCTTGGATCAGTGTTAAATCATGTTATTTTACACCAATCCATAATCGGCTTAGAGGTAAAAAAACAATTGAAGTTAGCCGAGGAAAAGCCAGAAATTTTAATTGGCTGTGTTGGTGGAGGTTCTAATTTTGGTGGTTTAATAGCCCCTTTTGTCAGCAAAAAAGTTAAAGGCAAAGAGATAAGGTTGGTAGCTGTAGAGCCATCTGTAGCTGCATCCCTTACAAAGGGCACATTTGAATATGATTACGGAGACACTATGGGGCTCACCCCATTACTTGCTATGTATACTTTGGGGCACGACTTTGTGCCGCCGCCAATCCATGCAGGCGGATTACGATATCACGGTATGGCTCCAATAATCAGCAACTTATATAAAAATAAAGTAATTGAAGCGTGTAGTTACGATCAGAAGGATATATTTGAAGCAGCAAGGATATTCGCTAAGACTGAAGGGATAATTCCCGCACCAGAATCTGCTCATGCTATAAAAAAAGCTATAGATGAGGCGCTAATAGCAAAAGAAGAGAAGAGAGAAAGAACCATTGTGTTTCTACTGTCAGGACACGGTTATTTAGACCTAAGCGCTTATGAAAAAAATAGACCGATAAGTTAACCAGAATATTTCAACGTGTAACCTGTTCATTTAAATCCAAAACAGCTAAGATTACACGTTGAGCTTTATACCAACTATTTCCCTCGGCTTGGCAATTTTTATCTTAAATGGTAATTTCGACTTTCCCAAAATTTCTTTATATGTTTTTTTTAATAAATCAATACAATTATTCTTTTCACTCAGGTGAGCAAGAATTATATCCCTCTTCCTGGTTTTAGAGTTTAGAAGTGCAAACGCTGCATCTTTATTTGAAAGGTGACCATTCGCAGAAAGGATTCTTTTTTTAAGATAATACGGATAGGAACCATTTTTAAGCATTTCAACATCATGATTTGACTCCAGCACCAGTAGATCAGAGTTATCAATTACATATCTCACATCAGACGTAACTTCTCCCAGATCGGTAACATAAGAAAAACAAAAATCCCTGTAAGAAAAACTATACCCTACTGGATCTATTGCATCGTGAGGGGTTGAAAAAAAAGAAACGCAAACATCTTTAAACTTTATATCATCAGTCAATATTTGAAAACAATCTTTTCTTAAAACTTTTTTCGAAACAACATCAAAGCATTTCTCTTTGATGAAAATAGGAATATTATGATTTCTCGTAAAGACGTCTAAGCCCTTAACGTGGTCAATGTGCTCATGAGTAATAAAAACCGCATCTATATCTCCAATATCCATCATTAAAGAGTTCAAAGAGTTTTTAAGATACAGACAGCTAACCCCTATATCTATCAAAAAATTGTGCCCACCAATTCTTAATAAAGTAGAATTGCCAGAACTCGAGCTTGCAAGTATGTTTAAATCAACATTTTTCAAATTTTATACCCTTTGTGATTTTAAAATGTATTTTCGCAACCCTTTTTAATCCCTCAAAACCATACGCGTCAACAATTTGCTGCGCAAGAGGACCAACGTTTACACTCCCCCTTTTTAGCACAAATCCAATTTCTTTAGAAAGCCTTTTCAACTCTCTCAAGAATTTTGCACGCGCTAAAATTGAAGCCGCAGCCACATATAAAAATTTGCTTTCCGATCTCTCTACTTCAAGAAATGTTACGTTTTTAAAACTTGCAAACATATTATCCATACCACTGTTAATAGAGAACTTATCAACAACAATCTTGAACTTATCGCTGGCATTTAAGAAAGACCTGTCTGCCTCACAATGAGCTTTAGCAAGAATATCGTTTAGATTAGTATTTTGTAATAAACAGTCTGTGTAAATCTTATTATACCTCTCAGGCAATAAAGTTATCCTTTTATAAGGAATTTTTGAATTAATTATTTCTGATTCAAGATAAAAAATCTTATCTTCTTTCAGCAACTTGCTATCTTTAATGTCTAAATTCTCTAAATAGCTTAAATTCTCATTAGATACCATTACACCCGCAACCACCAGCGGCCCAAAATAATCTCCCTTTCCGCTTTCATCAGATCCAATATAAAAATCAAATTTGTTATCTAAATTTTGAAATTGAGATGGCTTAGCATTAAATTTTTTGTTCTCTATCTCTAAGCAGGCTTTAACTTTAATTATTAAATTAGTACCCTTTATTAAAGAGGTATCAATTGTTATACCGGTTTTTTTATTTTCAAAAATCCTTATGATTCCTTCTTCTTCTCCAAAAATAGCCTTGAATTGTAATCCATACTGAATCTTCTTAACATCATTCAACGAAAAACCACAGGCTATCAGCCTGCGTCTGACCTTATCAAACTCTTCATCTAACATCAAGAAGGCTTTTTCGTCTTTTTGGGCTTTGCTTCAAAAATACACTTAGGAATTTCGCTAGTCCACGATTCAAGTTCTTTTGCCTCAAAAATTCGTTTAAAGTAAAAGCTAAATATTCCCGATAAAAATCCCTCGCACATGCTGCACACATATCGCCCCTCATGCTGGGCACCAGAACAGTCAACATCTTCAGAAATACTAACCTCAAAATATAAAGAATTTAAGTCCATGTTTTCCAACTGTAAAATTCCAATTCTTTGTTCTTTAAATGACGTTTGCAACGAAACTAAAAAATTTTTAATATCGTTTTCATATGAAACAAAGTTTTCACAGAATTCATTTCCAGCTAAAAACCCAGCATCATATAAAATTTTATCTGTTTCAAGCTGGCCAAATTTTTCTTTAAGTTTTTCTTGAATAGACAAAAAGAAAAATCTAAACATAAACACGGGCATCAAAAGCCCAAGATTTGGTCTTCCAGAGTCAAGATTTCCAATTTTATCAATTATGCGTTGTTCAACATTTTCATTATCGTTCATCTTATTTATACCTCCAGGCTATATTTTTCTCTAAGCTTTCTTAGCAACTTCGAAAGATCTTTCATGTCTATCTTAATATCTCTTTTTATATTTAAGAAATCTGAAAGACTACCTCTATTCATTAAATATACATTATTTAGTTCTAAAATACCATTAATATCAGAATTGACAAAAACAATTACTGAAAAGACACTAAGGTCTTCTTTAAAAGAATTCCTAACTTCATTCTCCAACCAAACCTTATTCTTTAATGCCCTTGTTAGCAGATCTCTTTTAGGCTTGACACCATCTAACAATATTTCATTGTTTTTAATAGAAAAAGAGCCCTGAGTGTAACACACGTTTACAATAAAGATACCGCTACCCTGAATAACAAGTAAGTACAAAATATCGCCATATCTGCCTGGGTAATGAATGTAGACCAAAGAATCAGATGCAATTGTCTCCAACTCCTTGCCAAGCTCTTCAGAAACGCTATATGATCCAATATTAAATCTTTCGTAAATAAAATTTTTACTTCTAATATTAAAAGCTCTTGCTAAAATTAATAATATAACCAATAAAGAAAGGGTTAACATAATCAGCTTAAACATTGGACCCTGATTCAGATAATCCGACAATACTATAATCAAAGTAAAAAATACAGAAGTTATAGCTATCAGAATCGAATTTTTACGTATAACCTTTTTTAGTTCTTGCTGATCTATTTCATTCATACAACCCTATTTTTGCTATCTACATGAACTATTTTTGTAGTAAATTTTTCCACCTCTTTTTCTTCAACCCAAGAATATGCAGCAATAATAATTAGATCTCCAGGTTCTGCAAGCCTGGCTGCGGCTCCATTTAGACCTATCATGCCAGAATTCTTTTCCCCCTCAATCACATAGGTTTCAAATCGCTCACCATTATTTATATTAAAAATATTTACAGCCTGATTGCGCACAATTTTCGCCTTATCCATCAAATCCTTGTCTATAGAAATACTTCCTTCGTAGTTAAGGTTTGTATCGGTTACTGTTGCTCTGTGAATCTTTGATTTAAGCATCTTAATAAACATTATTCACCTCTATATTTTATAGCTAAGCTACTAATATTTTTTATTATATAACTAATGTTAATCGAAAAGAAGATTGTTTTTGTCGTTTTCTAAAATTAACTTATTGTGTTTGTAAGAAATCTTCCTCTGAAACGCTCCAGAAAAAATCCTAGAAATAGATGGAACTAATAAATTCTTAAGATAATATTCTGTGTCTAAATCTTCAATTGTCAAAGAAAAATAAGGTAAAGCCCTTGAATTAATCGGACCCTGTCCTTTCGCTATAGCATAGCCAAACACATTGTCAGACTTAAGTTTAAATCCCATTTGGATATACTTTTTTGCAGCTTCTACATGAGGAGCTTTTATTTCATAAGAACTTATCTTTTTATTAACAGACTTATATATAACAAATGACAACAATGGATATTCCTTACTTTTTATTTTATTTACCTCATCTTGCAAAACATTCATAACAAGGTCAAAATCTTCAAAATTCAAAATAGACTTCAGTACCCTCTCCTGCACGATCTTAACTATTTCTGGAATATCACCGTGTACGCCTTCAAGTCCAACCAAAACTAAATCATTTTTATCGTTGATTCCAGCATATTTCTTTTTCGCCTCAGTAAAAAGAATTGATTTAAAAATTTCATCAATTTGGATATCTTCACCTCTATGTTTTAATTCAGTTAGGAGTTTGTCAATATTTTCGTTATCCTTTATAAAAAGACTATCTGTATCACCATATATAACCTCCAAACCAAAACTTGCAGCTAATTCAATCGCGTCTGTAAGTGTCTTTCTGCCCCATTCAGAAGTAGCTTCTGCAACCTCTTTTTTGAACCATCTGGCACTTTGCCATCCAGCATAGCCATAACAAGCATTTGTTATTATTTTCAAAGTTTTCTGTTTAGCATTTAGAAAAATATATTCCTTTGAAGATTTTTGAAAACCTTCCATATTCTTCTTTATTTTTTCTCTCTCAGAAATCAGATCTTGTAAAATTCTTTTATAAAAACCATCAGGTTCTTTTCTAAACCTATAGGAATTTTGTGGTGACTCAAAGAATCCTGAATCAAAACCTGTATCTACAAGAGTATCAAACGAAATATTGTACTTAATCATAATAGATGGAAGCATGCTCTTGAAGTCAAGAACCACCACATTTTTATAGAGCCCAGGCAGCGTCTTAAGGACCATACCGCCTTCATAAGAATTGCTAACATGACGTTTTTTAGGCAATATAATCATATTTTGTAAAAAACTTTTTTTCATAAATAGCTGCTCTACCCTAAATCCGGTAGGAGCAAATATTACAATATCAAGAGGCAAAAAAGTAATTTGAGATAATGAAAAATATAACTGGTGAGTCAATTCTCCAAGATCAAAAATTGATTTTGCACAAGTCCTACAATGATTTATCAGTTTTTCATCAAGCGACAATTCAATAGCCTTAACTAATTCAATTTGACTGAGAACAAGCTCTTCCTGATACAAGATGTTCAAAAATTCTAAAACTTTTTTTAATTCCTTTTGTTTTAATTCATATAGACTTTCTGCATATAGGAAAAGATCTATTATAACTGCACCATCGAATTGGACTGAACCAAACAAACCTTTAATGGGCAAACTATCCCCAAACTTAAGACTCATTCCAAAATTTTTCGCTCTCTTAAACAAAAAATCAAAATCATCCTGTCCTGTGTTAAAGGTATATATTATATTTGGTTTATACTTTTTGATATAAGATAAAAATTTTTCAAAAATACTTCTTTCATCACCATCAAAAACTATTTCTCCCTCGTTACAAAAAATAGATATATAAATAACCTTGTTTAATTTAGGATCTGGGTTTAAGACTTTGCTATCAGTCAAAAAGTAAAAAGACATAGATCTATTGATTGGATAGTCATAACTATATAAAGAGAAATCACCATCTATATAATATCCTGCTTCAAAAGAATTATAAGCCTCCACTTCATTAAAGGCACAAAAGGTTATATTTTTCTCTATAATATATTGTACCGTAGGCCTTAAATCGTGGTGAAAAACAGCAAACTCTTTAAATTTCTTGAAAAACTTCAAGCTTTGTGCATCTTTGTCCTCATCAAAGGCATAAAACACCCTATAAAATTTTTTAAGTTGACCTAAATAAAATTTATCTTCTATATTAAATCCGACAATCCCTTCGCCTAAAGATAAGTTTATAGCTTTTTCTATCTCTTCAATATTTCCTTCGACAAGTATATAAAAACTTGGCTTAAAGGTTTTATCAAATAACTTTAAATTTTTCCCATTATCATATAAACAATTTATAGATATTAGGGGTTGATTGTCTTTGTTTAAAACAAGAATTTGGTAAGGACATATTTTAATTATCATGTTTTTATGTTAAAGAAATTCAATATAAGGCTTGATGTAAAATTTGGCTTAGAAATAGGAAAACTGTGATCAGAATTGGGGATAATTGCAAGATTAGAATTTTTAATTCCCCTGAACATTGAAATAGTATGATCTAACTTTATAAGATCCCTGTCAGCACTAACTATCAAAGTAGGAGTTATTATCTTGTTAAGCTCTGTATAGTCAATATTTGGGCTTGCCAACCACAACACAATTATCTTATTTAGAAACTTTTGAAAGCTAACATTGTATTTTTTTATCTTTTCATATTCTATTTTTTCTTTCTCAAAAAACTTTTCTACATTATCTGATTTTAAAGCCTTAACAAAATATGGCTCAAGACCATCAAGGTGAAACTGACCTCCTAAGAGAGCTATTTTTTTGAAAAGCTTCGGATATTTAATAGACAAAAGCAAAAGAATTATTGCACCATCGCTATATCCAACTGCGCAACAGCCTTCTAATTTAAAGATTTTTATAAATTCATAAGTATCTTTAGAGAACTGATCATATGAAAATTGGTCATCTGTATCCTGAGTCCTGCCATGCCCTCTTCTTTCGGGCAAATATATTTTGTAACCATTTGACAGATTGCTTGCTAACTGATTCATGCTGTTAATATTTTCAGTGCCACCGTGCAATATAAGACAGGGGTTTCCCTTTCCTGATACCTCATAATAAGTTTCAAGGTTATTTAATTTTACATAAGCCATTCAAATCTCCTTTTTCTTATTTTCAAAAGCAAGAAAAGAAAAGATTGTTACAATTATGCTCAAAAAAACTCCAAAGGCAGATGCATTGTGAAAGCCTTTTTCTAAAAGATCCACAGAATAAGACATATCTATTTTCCCATAAAAATTGCTAAAAAGGTATATACCAATTAAAGCTCCAAGATTTTGGACTACTTGAATGAAGGAAGAAACAAAACCGCTCTGAGTTTTTTTTACGTGACCCAGGATAAGCGAAGGACTTGCCACAAAGAAACCAACCAGACCAACCCCTGCAAAGACGATGGCAATTACGAAATAAAGCATAAAGCTAAAGTTCTGTATAAAAAAGAATAGGACACAAGATATGAATAAATTTAATGAAGAAAAAATGCACATTTTCCTATATCCAAACTTATCAGACAACATCCCAATTATTGGCACAGTAAAAATTGTTATTAGGCTTGAAATCCCAATTAAAATTCCTGTTAATTCCTGGCTAAAATGCATAGATCCAATAGCAAAAAACGGTATTATAAAATTAAACCCATCAAACAAGAAAACTATAAAAAAGCTCGATATAAGAGCAAAGGATATATTCTTGTTTTTGAAGATTGAAAAATCAATCGTTGGATTTTTATTATTTTTTTCATAATAAATAAAAAAAGCAAGAAGCAAAAACCAAGCAAACCATATTGAATAAAGCAAACCCTTTTCAGTAACTGTTCTTTGTAGGTTTAGTATAGTTATCAGAAGAGATATTACAGTAAAAATCAGAAAGTACCCTATAAGATCAAATTTATTTTTAAGCTTCGTTTCATCAACTTTTGAAAGCGAAAGCAATGTAAAGAGAAAAACCAAAAGGCCTATAGGCACGTTAATCAAAAAAATAGAATGCCAGCCAAAGCTTGCGATCAAAAAAGATCCAATTGGAGGCCCAAATGCAAACCCAATTCCCCCAAGTCCAGTAACTGCCGCAAAAGATCTTCCGATATACTCTTTGGGCAAACGTTGCAAGATCAATGCGCCCGTGGTTGCCGAAATCATACTTGACGCCACTCCCTGAAAGAATCTCCCGATCAAGATGACATGAAAAGTGCCAGAAATTGCGCAAAAAAAAGATGTAAAAGAGAACAATATAGACCCTGATAAAAATACCTTGGACGCGCCAATAGAATCGGAAATTTTTCCAAAAATAATAAGCATTGAACAAAGTGACAAAAGATAGAATATCGCTAAATTTGATATGTTTTCTATGCTAACGCCAAAGAATCTACTTAAATATGGATATGAGATGTTAACTATGCTAACGTCCAAGCTAACCATAAAGCTTGCCACACACATACAACACAACAAAATTACATTTTTTTGCAACTTAACCATAAATTATCCTAACCGAAATAAGTTTTAGTAAAAAATTATTAATCTGGAAGAATTATGTATAAAAAGATCTTCCTTCTCCAGATTATTAAAAATTATGCTGAAAGATTAAAATGCGAATTTATAAATCAATATTTTTCAAGACATCTCTAAGGGCTTTCAGTTCTTCTTTTGTGAAGGTTAAACCTTTGCCCATTCTATCATAATTAGGAGACCACTCTCTAATATCATATTTTGCATCCTTATCGTTCCAACTAACTAGTTTTAACTCTTTTTTCCAGCCTTTTGGACTTTCAGAAATAACTCCAAAAGTTTCTAAAATATCAAATTTTATTTCAGCCATAAAACCTCCAAAATGATTTTAAGTATATTTTAACATGCTTGTTTTCCAAGCATTCTAAAATTCTTAATCGCACTTAAATATCATGGTTAATATTGAATTTGAAATACGTTATATTTTCCAACATCTTGGTCAATTTGAGCTAATATATAATTTTGACTTTTAAAAAATGCCCTGTAAAAGCAATATAATATCATTTGACAAAGAATAATACAGTATTATAATAGGATATATGTCCACCCCCTATGGGGTGGGATAGGAGGTTGTAGATAGATGCAAAAAGTAATTTTAAAAATAAATGGTATGAGTTGCGCATCATGTGCTATGAACGTAGAGAAAGCCCTAAAAAAGGTCGAGGGAGTAAAGAGTGCAGTAGTAAACCTTGTGACTGAAAAGGCCGTAGTTGAGGGAGATAATTTAGATCCAGAAAAATTATCCAGTTCAGTTGAAAAAGCTGGATATTCCTCCACTCTTGATCAGTTTGAAAAAAGTGACGTTCAAAGCAAAACCTATAAAATTGAAGGTATGACCTGCGCCTCATGTGCTATGAACGTAGAGAAGGCCTTAAAAAAGGTCGAGGGAGTAAAGAGTGCAGTAGTAAACCTTACTACTGAAAAAGCTCTGGTAACCTTTGATCCCTTAAATTTCAGGGAAAGAAGTATTTTTGAAGCTGTAGAAAAAGCTGGGTATAAAGCTATAAATGAAAAGAGAGAGCCAAAAGATGAGGCAGATGATTTTGCTGAAAAGTTAAGAAGGGCAAAGTTAAAAATGATTTACGCATGGATAATTACTGCCCCATTGAGTTTAATTATGTTTTTAAATATGTTTTTTGGAATTGAATTTAAATATAACATGTTAATTAATATTGTTTTTTCTTTTCCCGTAATCTTCATAATAGGTATCGATCCTATAAAAAGTGCAATAAAGGCATTGATTCATAGAAATACAAATATGGATGTATTGATATTCTTTGGAGTTACATCATCTTATTTGACAGGTTTGTTAAATATTTTTGGTCAAAAAATAGCTGATTACTCAGCAGTGGGCGCTATGATTACTGGATTTTACCTTATTGGCCAATATCTCGAAAGTAAGGCAAAAGGAAAAGCCTCAGAAGAGGTAAAAAAATTACTAAATTTAAGTCCTAAAACAGCAAATCTTGTAAAAGAAGATGGTTCAATAGAAAAAATAGATACAGACGACATTGCAATATCAGACATTCTTCTAGTGAAGCCCTCAGAACAAATCCCTTCAGACTCAATAGTTGTTGAAGGCGATACCGCCGTAGACGAATCAATGATTACAGGAGAAAGTTTGCCCGTGCCAAAGTCAACTGGAGATACCGTTATTGGCGGAACCATAAATCAGCTCGGTACAATAAAGGTTAAGGTGTCTCAGGTAGGAGAGAATACCGTCTTATCTAAAATTGCAAAATTAGTAGAAGACGCACAAAGCACTAAGGTACCAGTTCAGGCTTTTGCGGACAAGGTCATATCGGTATTCGTTCCTACAATTATAACCATAGCAATAGCAACTTTCCTAATTTGGTTCTTATTTCCATCATCATTGCATAAAATAGATCTTTGGGCAAAAGATTTTCTTCCATGGGTAAATCCCAATCTCAATTCAATTTCAGCCGCAATATACGCATCAGTCGCAACTCTTGTAATAGCCTGTCCTTGTGCATTAGGACTCGCCACTCCAACTGCCCTAATGGTTGGATTGGGTCTTGGAGCCTCTAAAGGTATATTAATCAGATCGGGTGAAGCGCTCGAGAGAGCAAAAGACATAGATGTGGTTGTATTTGACAAGACAGGAACGATTACAGATAAAGAATTATACGTAACCGATATTTCTTCAAATATTGACAAAAATGAATTTATAAAGGTTGTCGCATCACTTGAGAGTTACAGTGAACACCCAATAGGTATTGCAATAAATAAATACGCAAAAGATAACAATATTATAAAAATTGACTTTCAGAGCGTAAAAGTAATCCCTGGATTGGGAGTAGAAGGCTATTTAAATAATAGAAAAATTAGCGTGGGAAGTCCTAAATTTATTGAAGGTATAGCCTCGATGGCAAATATAAATAAATCCAAATTTATGGGCAAAACCTTAGCAATAGCCTATGAAGAAGAAAGAGGTTTGTTAGGAATTATTGCCTTGTCCTTCAATATTAAAGCCAATGCAAAAGAGGCAATTGAACAAATTAAAAATATGGGCATTAAAACTATAATGCTGACAGGCGACAACGAAGAAACTGCAAAATATGTGGCAGACTCAGTTGGCATTGACAAGTATTTTGCAGATTTATTGCCTCAAGATAAGATATCGCATATTAAAAAACTCCAAGATATGGGACATGTTGTAGCAATGGTTGGCGATGGCATAAATGACGCCCCATCTCTGAAACAATCTGATATAGGGATATCTATTGGAACTGGAACAGATATAGCTAAAGAAGCGAGCGATATTACGTTGATGACAGATGACCTGACAAATGTAACCAGGTCAATAAGATTATCGGTAGCAACGTTTAAAAAGATTAAACAAAATCTATTCTGGGCTTTTTTCTACAATATAATTGCAATTCCGTTTGCAGCTCTGGGAATGCTTCATCCTGTCATAGCTGAAGCAGCAATGGCTACAAGCTCAGTGTTTGTAGTCACAAATTCTATTAGGCTTAGAAATTTTAAGATATAAATTCTATTTAGGAGGTTAAAAATGTTTAAAAAGAATTTCGTAAAACCGATCATCTTTATTTTGGCATTAGCATCTCTGTTAGTTTTTGGATATGCTTATAGCAATGGGTTTTGTGCATACGGAAACGGATATGGTCCTGGTATGATGTATGGAAACGGAAATGGTTCGGGAAATGGTTATGGACCCGGAAACGGATATGGTCCTGGTATGATGTATGGAAACGGAAATGGTCAGAGTAGCTATCAAACCATACCTACAAATCAGTTAAAGAGTTTTTCAGATCTTACTGGCAACGTAACAGTTGACGATAAGAACAATTCAATCACCTTCAACGATCAAAACGCTGTTATACCCATAATAGCCTCTCCAAATGACAACGCAATGTATTCGTTCGGAGTTGGAAACCTAATAAATCCAGCTATTATTGTTAGAAAAAATGCCAATATAACTCTGAAACTCGTAAACAATGATGATGATATGTATCATGGAATAATAATTACAAATACCGCACCTCCATATCCATATACAGTCATGATGAATATATCTTTAGCTTTCCAGTATTCTGCAATCAGACCCTTGCCTTATGAAGACAAACAAAATAAACTTTTGGCAACTGGATCTACAGAATTTAGTGCAAATACACCCGGAACATATTATTATGTATGTCAGGTACCAGGGCATGCTCAGCAAGGCATGTATGGAAAATTTATAGTCTTAGATAAGTAGGTTAACAAATAAATTTAAAGGAGCAAAAAAATGACAGATAAAGTTATTATCTACACATCGCCAGGATGTCCCGACTGCGCTTCTGTGAAGAATTGGCTCAAAAAAAATGACATACAGTATTCTGAGATTGACATCACCGCTCCAGGCAAGGCAGATGAAGCTTTTGAAAAGTTCGGTGTCAGAATAGCTCCGATTACAGTAGTTAAAGATCAATTTTTTTATGGAGCATTTAAGGACCAAAAACCAAATTTAGAAAAAATATTTAAAAATTCTCGAGGTGAGTAAGATGAAAGTATATGTATCAGGTATGACATGCATGCACTGTAAGATGACAGTTGAAAGGTTATTTTCTCAAATAGACTCGGTAGAGAAAGTTGAAGTGGATTTATCAACAGGCATAGTCGATATTAAGAGCAGCAAAAAAATTAGCAAAGAAGAATTGGAAAAATCCTTAGAAGATACAGCTTATAAGGTAGAGAAAGTTGAATAATAGCAGCAAACCAGAGCCTTTTCATAAAGATGCCTTAAAGTTGCTAAAAACAGCCAGGGGCCACATCGATGGCGTAATAAAGATGATTGAAGAAGAAAGATATTGTATAGATATATCAAATCAAATTCTGGCGATTATTGCTATATTAAAAAAATCTAACACATCTGTCTTAAACAAGCACATAGACAGATGTGTTAGAAACGCAGTAAGCAGTAAAGAAGTAGATGAAAAGATTATGGAGCTTCAAAATATTATGAAATATATAGAAAAAACCAAATAAACTAATCTATATCGACTTCCTCATACCAGTTATCGCTCCATTCTGATGGTTCTGATAGGAGTTCTTGGATTATTTCAAGGTTGACCATAAGGTTTCCATAACTTTCATCAAACTCATCTTCAGAATAGGCATCTAATTCATCAAAATACCTGTCGCGCCATATCCCGATAAAGTCAAAAACCTGAGGCAAAAATGAAAAATTAACTTCAGAAACCCAAGGTTCATTTTCGTCGTTTAATTCATAATAAATGCTGATATCAGGTTCTTCTTCTCTATCAGAATCAAGAAGCCAGATTTTAACTTCCTTTTCTACGTCATCTACAAAATATGAGCCAAAATCACTTTCAAAATTTTCAATATAATCAAGATCGTTATTTTCCACTTTTTATGCCTCCTATATTTATTAATTTATCGCCAAACAAGTCAGAAAAAGAGCTCCAAATACCTTCGTCACCTGATTCCAGCTTCCATATTGCAAAACCGCCAAGATTGTATCTATGAATAAGTTTAAGTTTATTTGTCATTGTAACATTATTGTCAAACCACATTTCATGTTTTAAATTATACCTGTAAAAGCTAACATGATAAAGACCATATTTATCGTCAAATTGCGGCGTCAAGTTATTAGTCTCAAGATATCCCTTTATTTTTTGACTGTCAATAGGCTTTACCTTAACGATATTGCCTGAGGTGTTCTCAATCCACTCTCTTGTGTAAAAAGGAATGCCCAATAATATCTTATTAGAATTTACATCCTTCAAGGTGTCCCTCAAACCCTTCTCCATCCAAGGAATAGACGCAGTAGGTCCAGCATGTTCAGAGCCATTTGAAAATTCGTCATAGGTCATCAGAACAAGGTAATCGCTATATTCTGATATCGTTTTTCTATCATAGCACAAAGACCACGAAGAATTATTATCAGGTACAGTAACATCTACAGACAATGCTATATCTGAGTTTTTTAACATATTATTTAATTTTTCAACAAAATGGTTAAAATTTTTGATGTCAGACTTATCCATATTTTCAAAATCAACATTAACTCCATCTAAATGGTACATCAAGGCGTATGTAAAAATT
Source organism: bacterium (assembly GCA_021783475.1). Lineage (GTDB taxonomy): Bacteria > Thermodesulfobiota > Thermodesulfobiia > Thermodesulfobiales > Thermodesulfobiaceae > Thermodesulfobium. The sequence goes on along the minus strand of JAJXTU010000019.1, from coordinate 7,464 downwards.
TGATTAATGGCATTGTCTATACCATATTCGCTTTCGAACAACTTATGTGTCAGGTTAGGGTTAAACTTATTATTAAATAGGCCCCAAACTCTATATCCCTTTTCATGAAGATAGTTTACGACACCAATATCAGCATTATTATTAAAGTTCCCAAAACTGTCTTCCAGAGAAAACCAGGTAAAACAAACTGTATTAATGTTTGAATTTAAATCAAATCTTTTAAGGTCTGAAAAATTTCTTGCCACGCTAAAGCCTAAGCCAACCATTCCGTTATATTTCTTTTCTTTAGAAGGCAGGGCCAATCCTTTGTCGTGTTCTAAAAGATAGTAATCCCCATTATCTTTAATATTAAAATTAAACAAGCTTGAAAGGGAGAGAATGTCTATATAATAATTGCCATTTATATTCTCTAAGGGAAAATTCATTGACTCAAGCGATAGATTATTTTTATTTAGTAAATTTAACTTAACATCAAAAATATATATTCTTTTTTCTTTTGGATTTATCAAAAAGTTTTTGTTAGTGATTAATTTAATATTATTAGCCATCATAAAGAGCCCATCGTTATTTTTTATTAAGACTCCTGCTGGCTTGTCAGGATACTTATCTACATATAGTTGTTTATCAAAAGCACAGATTTGCCCAAAGGCAGCAAAAACAAAAATGAATATAGTTGAAAGGATTAGTTTATACATTTGTAGAATAGAATAGCAAAATGGGTGAAAATTTTCAATAATATTATTTAGCTTTCCAAAAGAATTATTATAAAAAAATTTGACAATATTTTCTGATATAATTTGTTAAAACATTACTTGGGAGGCATACCATGATAATCTGGCAATATTATCCAAAATTTTCAAATTTACCAGAATTTATCGATCAGGTTTTGCAGGCTTTTGTGTTTAATGAAGACAAGATAGATTCATCACAAAAGCATCTATCACATCAAAATATCTTTGGTTTGGTGGAAAATGAACTTAGAGAGCTCGGATTTGAAATAAAAACAAAAAAGGGCGATACTGAGGGAGAAATTGAGATTCCAGTTAACTTTGGATTAAATGGCAAACCAGAACTGTCATTTTTTACAGAATGTTATCAAGAAGACTACAAATGCATAATTGACGTTAATGGAAACGACAATAAATCAATAAATAGATGTTACAGAGTTCTGCTCCAATCATCAATAATTCCAGGAGTGGAATACCTTATAATGGTTCTTCCGAATGAACCATCGAATCCATCCCAATTTTTTAAGATAAAAGAATTTCTTGACGTACTATATAGTTCAAAGCAGGGCATAAACTTAAAGGGACTGCTAATAATCGGCTATTAAAACTTAAAAAATAGAGATATAAAGCTAGCTATTATATAAAAAAATGAGCTAAATATAAGATAAAAAATTGAGAAGATCGAAATAGTAAAATAGTAAATCGAAAAAAGTGCAATTGTAAAAAATTTGTTTATTTTACAGTATTTGTTATATAAAAAAACTACAAGCGATATAGCTAATGACCAAGCCCAAATAGCAGGCAAGAAACCGCTTTTTATGACTGAAAACAAACTCAATATCAGTGGTATAAAGTACAAAATCAGCAGCTCAATAATAAACAGCTTTATCTTACCATTTAACTGATTGACAACCACATATCTAAACTTAAATCTGCCATAGTCATCCTGATATTGAAACTCTTCAATCTTTTTTAATTTGTTATCGTCTTTATCAGACGGGTATATATCGTTCACAATATTACCTCCAGTTTAACTACTTTAGAAAATTAACTTATAATAGAACAATACATTATATTATGAGTTTTATGAAAGGAGCAATTAATGAAGGCACTCGCTATCAGTGGAAGCGCAAAAAAGGGTGGAAACACTTCTTTCATGCTAAAAACGGTTCTAGAAGGACTTGAAAAAGATGGCATACAAACCGAGCTCATAGAACTTGCTGACGAAGAGGTTAAATCTTGCACTGCTTGCTACAATTGCTTTAAAAATAAAAATAATAAATGTATCATAAAAGATGACAACATAAACCTTTACATCCAGAAGATGATTGAAGCAGACATTATAATACTTGGATCTCCTGTATATCTAGTCGACATAACCCCAAAGCTTATTGCGTTTATGGAGAGATGCGGTATGGTTTCAATAGCAAATAAATATCTACTAAAAAGAAAAATTGGAGCAGGCATAGTGGTGAGATACAGAAGGGCAGGAGCAATTCATGGCCTTGATTCGATAAACCATTTCTTTTTAGTAGAACAGATGATTGTTGTTGGCTCAAATTATCTAAATATAGGCATAGGAAGAGGATCAGAAGCGACTAATCTTGCAGACAGTGAGGTTGATGAAGAGGGCATAAAAACAATGATTGATCTAGCTCATAATATTTCATGGCTTGTTAAAGAAAAATATCAATAATATATTCAGGAGGTAGTAAATTATGAAGGCATTTGCTATCAACTCAAGTGCAAGAAAAGACTCGAATACTGCAATAATGCTAAACACAGTTTTAGGTGAATTGTCAAAGGAGGGGATGGAAACAGAGCTATACCAAATGGCAGGAAAGCACATTCATGGTTGCACAGCATGTTATAAGTGTATTGCAAACAAAGATAAGCGTTGTGCCGTGGACGATGATATATTCAACGAGTGCTTTGAAAAGATGATCAACTCTGATATTATTCTGCTTGGCTCCCCTATCTACTTTGCAGACATTACTCCCGAATTAAAATGTTTAATAGATAGGGCTGGAATGGTAGGCAGAGCCAATGATTTCCTCTTCAAAAGAAAACTCGGTGCTGCAATAATAGCCAACAGGAGAGCCGGTGGGATTCACGGCTTTGATAGCGTCAATCACTTTTTCTTAATCGAACAAATGATTGTTGTTGGGTCAAGTTATTGGAATATAGGCATTGGCAAAAACAAGGGAGAAGTAGAAAAAGATGAAGAGGGCATAAAAACCTTGATAGACTTATCTCACAATATTAGTTGGCTTGCTAAGAAGCTGATATAGTAATAGTCAAAGTTCTCGCTTTGCTCCAATTATATCCTTCAGGAACAAGGGTGATGATGGTAGTTCCCTGCTTTTCTGCCTGAAAAAGGCCATTACCCTTGTAGGATATATTTCCAAAGCTGTATATAATTCTGCAAGTAGAGTCTTCTAACGGATTTAGCCTTCTTAACAACATTTTTTGACCAACCTTTAATCTAACCTCATCGTTAGAAAGCCACGATATTTCATTTTTGTCAACCCTATATGTTACCAGAAAAGCATTTTGATCAATCGAGTCTTCATTTGCAGCGAAATTATCAGGATAGCTAAGAGAATCACCCTCTAAACTTTTTTCAAATTTTTCTCCATCCCAAACATAAAACCACCTCTTATCAGAAGATATCAGTTCATAACCCCCTTCAAAAGTCTTAATGCTTCCCTGGAACAAAGATTCTCCTTCTGCTATATCGACAAGCCTGCCATCCTTTACCAAAAATATTTTATAGTTAAGAAACGCTCCGCTTCCTTCCCTATCCCAGACTAATAGTGCGCTTGGATTATTGTTATCAAGAGGAAAAACTTTAAAGGTTGGATTTTGATAATTTAAAACAAGGCGATCTAAATTTTTAAATATTATTCCCTCACCCACAGTAGAAAAAAGATCAAGATCGGTAAGATTGTTCTCATCGATAGATACCACAATCCAGCACTTATTGCCATCGCTATTGTTAACAGGATATACATTCAAGATTTTGTTAAGAGGCAGATAAAGAGATAACCTATTCGATATGTCGCTTTGAGCATGCACGGCGGCTTCGTTTGCAAAAGAGATATCGCTTGAAAAGAGCAAAAATAATAAGCAGATCAAATATAAAGAAATAACTTTATTCACAATAAAATCTCCTAAGTTAGTATTAACTAATTCTACTATAAAACTACATAACATAAAAAGCTGCCTGAAAGAATCAGATCAAAACCATTTTCTCTCAGACAGCTTAAAACTTATGACATTAAGATAGGGTGCTAAAAAAAGTTTTTTCCTTTTCTAAGAATCTTTTACACAATGTGGCAAAGTGTTTATAAAAAGATTCTTCCAACTTACGAGATATTTCTTCAAAAAATATATGAGCCCAATTTAAAATAAATCTGTTAAAAAAGTTTTTTTCATAAAGCAGGGCACTATTTTTATCCTTACTTTCTGAGACAATTAAAATAGACATAAATGCGCAGATTATAGAAATATGGTCGCTTCTATGAATGCTAGAAAAATCTATCCCATAATTACCATATATAGTGTTCAGCTCCTCTGGCAATGAGTAAAATTCGTTATTATCCCGAAATTCCTTATAACTAATATAAGCGCTTGCAAAGGGTGGAATAAAATAATTCGCAACAGGTATAACAAAAGACATTTCGAATATCTGATTTAATCTCGACATTTCTTTTTCGTCACCCAGAGCAAGCAATATGTGATTCATACATTTCTCAGAAGTATTTTTATCTTCTAAATACTCTCCAAGAAAATCCCATAACTCTAAACTTGATAGTCTATTACAAAATTCTTTATCAGGATTAAGTATAAAAATATCAGAGATAATATTGTATATAGTTTTTCTTTCAAGGTTAAAGTCATCGAGGTTGTTTATCAATTACTTATACCCTTTCAATCTTTACAGGAGTATCGTAATAAACCATACCGCCCGCAACATCGCTTTGAAGTACCGTGGTCCATCCATCTTTTGCCGCTATAGAAGGATCTAAGAGCATCAAGTGGTTTGGATGAATGCCTGCATTTCTTGCCGGATCTCCAACATATTTTTTACCGTCGATATACCATTCTCCAGAACCATAAAGCCATCTTCCAAAAGCTTGAGAATAAGTAATTACCCCCGGCCTAAGTGCAAATTTTATTCTCACCCTGCAAACAATACCCTTTGAGTAGGAAGGAGAGATCAGTCTTACGGTGTCTCCATTATCTAATTTTAATTTTTTTGCGTCAACCTCACTTATCTCAAGGAAGTTCCCAGGCAACAGCTCTAACAACCACGGATCTGCAATAGTTCTAGACTTTGAATGTATAGGAACCTTGTAAGTAGAAAGCATAAATGGATATTCTTTCCTTGAGTAAATCTCATATATAGGCTGTCCCCTCATATTCTTTGGCGGCTCAAGTCTCACACATCCATCGAATCGTTCTCCAGTAATAGCGTTGTGTGTAACCGCGACCGTTTCGTTGTAGAGTTCCATGACATTTTTGCTGTTGCCCAGCCTGTGTGTTACCCACTCGGGTTCACCAAATGGCAGATATCCAACATCATAATCTTCATAGCGTCCGCCTCTGGCTAATACATAAGCAGCCTTTTTCCATTCATTTCCCTTCAAAGCACTTGGATATTTTTTCATATATTCTTCAACGCTTTTCATATCATAGGCATCCCCATCAGGAACGGGTCCTTGTTTTACAATCTTGTTACCATCAAGCTTTAATAGAGTCTTGTCATCCATTCCTATGTTTACCAACATCTTTAAATAATACTCTTCACGAATAGTCAGTTGAGAACCGTCCAAAAAGGCGTTCTTGCCAAAGCCTGGCAAACCAATTTTTATCGCAAGATCTATTAAGAAGTTTTCCATTGTAATAGGCTTACCATCTTTGGTCTTCTCTGTTATGGGCTCAATTACAGGCTGCCTTACAGATATTCTTGAAGTAGGATATGTTGGAAATCCTGGCAGCATACCCCATGTTTCCAAATACGTTGCATCAGGAATTATGTAATCAGCATAACTAGAGCTCTCAGCTATGACGATATCGCTTGCAATAAACAATGGCACTTTATTTAAATCTTTTATCATCCTTATCCACATCAAAGACTCATCATCAGCTCCGCCCATACCTGGCTGTGCCCATGCAGGGTTGGCCATGTGCTGAAAAAGTATCTTTACAGGGTATGGATACTGGAAATAAGTTCCACCCCATATCTCATGCCATATCCCAAATCCGAATGGAAACCATGGTCTTTCAGCAGGAAAGGGATTGCCGCCATTTTCAGACCTCTTCTTGTATTCACTCGTTTTCTCGTAAAAACTGCCCTCTCTCGAAATTTTTACCCCCTTTGGCGCAACAAAATTCGGCCATTTCGTAAGATCGTATGGGCCATTCATATAATTTGCTGAAGGAGCGCCATTGATATAGCCTCCCTTCCAGTCAATGTTCCCTATCAGGACATTTAGAAGCATAACAGCCCTTGCATTGTAATAGCCATTTGCATGCATTGCTGCACCCCTATATATATCAGCAACAGCCCTTCTTCCATGTGAAGTAAATTCATCTGCAAGTTTTATAAAGGTCTCTTTTGAAATGCCGCATTCTTTTTGATATTCATCATAACTGTGCGATGAAACTTCTTGCCACAGATACTGCATAGCCGTCATACACTGCACACCATTTACCGTCACAGGTTCAAGAGACAAATAACCTGTAGGCCACAAATTAGCTTTCGTGCAATCAGATGCCTTAGTTGGAGAGCCAGATTGTTTATCTATGACCATACCCTTGTCTACAAAAGCACCATAATTTGGATTGCCCTTATCAACTATGACCAAATAACTTGAATTAGAGAAGTTTGGTTCTCCCTGCTTTGTGGCTGCATCAAAATTAGGAACTTCTAAGTATTTTTCGTTATACCTTTTATTTTCTATAATCCATCTAATCATCCCCATTGCAAAAGCACCGTCGCCGCCAGGTTTTATAGGCACAAAATCAGCATGTGATATTTGATTACCTCCTGTTGGGTCAATATATACTACCTTTTTCCCGCTTGACGTGGCCTCAGCAGATCTTCTTGCCAGAGTTTGCATCGGAAAGTTAGCCTGATAATAATTAGAGCCAAAAACTAAAACCAACTCACAATTTGGCTGATCAGGCTTTAGCATGTTAGAGGGAACTACTGAATGGGTCGCCACATGGTGCGTCAGCTCACAAACAGCAACGTGAGGCAGGGAGTTTACAGACCCAAAGGCATTTGCGAACCTGGTAATGAAGTTATTTTGTCCGCCTTCAGCCCTACCCCAATAGGCCACAAATTGATTAGTTTTTGGACCAAAATCAGGATATTGTTCATTTGCTGGCACAGATCTATTTTTACCATCGTTCCAGAGCTGTTTAAAACCTTCCACAAATCTATTCTCTTCACCTGGGACATCTTTAAACAGATAGCCGCCATTGTAAATTTCATCAAGCAATTGTTCATAAGATATTGTTTTAAATTTTTTTGAACCCCTTGGTCCAACTCTTTTCAATGGTTTGTATATCCTATAAGGATCGTAAACAGTCTGCCTGCCAGCCTGTCCTCTTGCACACAGCGAGTGCGAGCCGTTTGCATAAGGTTTAGATGTGTCAAAGGTAGAACCCACATACATAATAGCCTCTTTTGGTGAGTCAGAGTATTTAATTTGAGGTTCTGTAT
>JAJXTU010000091.1 GCA_021783475.1 bacterium | reverse complement strand
GGTGCAATTCTGTATTCGCTCCTTAGTTTTCTTGTGGATTTCGTAGCCTCCACAAGGGCATCCATATTTTTAAGTTTTTCTGAACTCAATGGACAATCAAATTTTTTAAGGGTCTCAAAGGTTATTGACTCTTTGTTGTTTGGCAACCTTCTATATAGATCTTCTGTAATAAATGGCATAAAAGGATGGAGCAAAACCAAAGATTGCCTAAAGGTATAAAATAATACTTTAAGAGCCAATTCATCCTTAAAATGATTTTTTATTCTAAATTTTGTAAGCTCAATATACCAATCGCAAAATTCATCCCATATAAAATTGTAAACTTCTGTAGAGGCTGCTGAGAAATTGTATTCGTCAAGTTTTTGACACAAATAATCTATAACCGAGTTTGACCTTGATAGTATCCAGATATCTTCTGGCTCCATATTTGCAATATCTTCATTGGTGATATTATAATTGGTGACATTTTCTTCGTAATTAAGAACGAATCTTGCTGTATTCCAAAGTTTATTCGCAAAATTTCGTGCGCCCTTAACCTTTTCTTTGGACATCTTTATATCCTGGCCCGAAGGATTAGAGAGGCTTGCTAAGGAAAATCTGAGCGCATCTGCACCTGATTCTTCAATTATATCCATTGGGTCTATAACGTTGCCGATAGACTTGCTCATCTTTCTTCCTTGAGGGTCTCTTATCAGACCATGTATTATAACGTTTTTAAATGGCTCTTTCTCTGTAAGCGCAAGACTCATCATTATCATTCTTGCAACCCAAAAGTATATTATGTCGAAGCCCGTAACAAGAACGCTTGTTGGAAAGAACTTCTTTAATTCTTCGGTCTCTTCTGGCCAACCCATTGTCGAGAATGGCCAAAGCGAGGATGAAAACCAGGTGTCTAACACATCTTCATCCTGTCTCAAGTTAGTCGAATTGCACTTTGGACAACTGCTTGGCTCATTTTCACTAACAATTATTTCGTTGCAGTCGTTGCAATACCAAGCAGGTATCCTGTGACCCCACCAAATCTGCCTTGATATACACCAGTCTTTTATATTTTCAAGCCAATCAAAATATATCTTCTCCCATCTTTCTGGGGAGAATTGAATAGTGTCATTCTTTACTGCTTCCATCGCCCTTTTTGCGAGTGGGGTGCTTTTTACAAACCACTGCTCAGAAACGTATGGTTCAATTACTGTCTTACACCTGTAACAGTGCCCTACTGCATGTTTTAGCTCTTCTATTTTTTCAAGGGCTTCCATTTCTTCGAGAATTTCTACAGATTTCTTTCTTGCACTGTCGCGATCTAAGCCTTTGAGATCTCCTGCAAGATCAGTCATTTTACCATCTGAGTCAATAGCTATTAAAACTTCAAGATTATGAGTTAACCCAATCTCAAAATCCATAGGATCGTGTCCTGGAGTAATTTTTAGAGCTCCAGTGCCGAAGTCAGTTTCGACCAAACTATCTGAGATAATTTCTACAACTCTGTCTGTCATTGGAACAAGCACTTTTTTTCCTACTAATCCTTTGAATCTTTCATCTTTTGGGTTTACTGCAACTGCTGTATCTGCAAAAATAGTTTCAGGCCTTGTAGTAGCTATTGTGATGAATTTATCAGGACTATCTAAAAATTTATACTTTACGAAATATAGCTTGTCCTCTCTGTCTTCGTGCTCTACCTCTAAATCTGCCAAAGCAGTAGAACATCGTGGACACCAGTTTATTATCCTTGTTCCCTTATAAATCAACCCCTTGTTGTAGAGAGTAACAAAGGCTTTTTTTACAGCTTTCGATAGGCCCTCATCCATAGTAAATCTCTCTCTATCCCAATCACAAGAGGCGCCTAAGGACTTTAGCTGGTTTATGATCCTTTGGCCGTATTGTTCCTTCCACTCCCATACTTTTTCGATAAACTTGTCTCTGCCAAGAACCTGCCTGGTTTTACCTTCCTTATGAAGCATTTTTTCAACTACATTTTGGGTAGCAATGCCTGCGTGATCGGTTCCTGGCAACCAGAGCACCTCAAAGCCCAAAAGCCTCTTGTATCTACAGATTATATCTTGCAAAGTATCGTCTAATGCGTGTCCAAGATGGAGAGAACCTGTGACGTTTGGAGGGGGTATTACTATGGAAAATGCATCTTTACTTGATCTTTTGTTGGCATGATAAATATGATTATCGAGCCAAAAATTTAATATTTCTTTTTCTGTGTTGTTGTGTTGGTATATTTTATCCATAAAATTTTTACTCCTTCATTATTAATTTTTCTTATTTTAATTAATTTAGATTGGTTTGTAAAATTTTAAATAAATTTTGCATATGAAACAGATAAAATTGTATTAGAAAATTAATGATTTTTTTTATAATAAGCTATATTTATTAATACATAAGTAAAACTACGATATTAGAGGATGTTATGTATAACAGATCACATCTATATTAAGTTAATGGCTTAAAATATGAAATTTTTAACATTTATACTAAATTTATGCTTTAAGTTGAATAACTATATTTTTATTTTTAATTGTTTAAATTACAATTGACACTAATATATCAGTAGTTTAAACTTAATTTAGGATAATTATTATAAAATCTAAAGGAGGGATGAGTATGAGTGCTAGTGGGGAAGATGCTCTTAAGAGTGGGGAAGATACTCTTAAGATTGGTTTCTACGAAATGGCCAATGTTCGCGATCAATGTAGCTGGGCGCATTGGCATGATAAATACGGAGCTGCAGAAAAGGCTAAGAAACTGGTAAAGAGCGAGGTATCTTAAGAATTATAAACTTTATTTTTCTAAGTTTTTATTTTAAAATTAGTTAGTTTTTTTGTAATATGAATAAATTTTCTGTAAATATTTAAAAATAATAGCTTCTTTAATATATATTATAAAATTATGTGGTAAAATAAGCACTTTGTAAAACATTTTATTCAAGGGAGGTTACATTGAGTCAATTTATGATCTATTTTGCATGGTTTTCTGTAATATGTTTTTTTGTAGGATCTTTTTTGAAATTATTAAAGATCAACAATATGCCCTTGCATCTCAGGGCAGAATTGTACCCTGTAGTTCATGATTCAAAAAATAGTTATGGTGGCAGTTACATGGAAGACATGAACTATGTTGAAGAGGTAAGAAAAGGACTGAAAAATATTTGGGTGAACGATATAATTGAAATCCTTAGAGAAGTACTTTTCTTGGATAGAGTGAACGAGTATAACATTTATGGTCTTTGGTTCCCATCTTTACTTTTGCACTGGGGTCTATATATTTTATTTGGATGGCTTTTCTTATCGGTTTTTTCTGTTTTTTGGCCATTCTACTTTTTGATACAGCTATCGAGTATTTTTGGAATCGTAGCTGGAGCATTTGGAGTATTGGGATCATTTATTTTGATTCTAAGAAGAATATTTTCACAGGAGCTGAGACTTTATACGACGCCTTTAGACTTTTTTAATCTTTTTCTACTTCTTTTTATGTTTTTAGCAACCTTATCAACCTTTTTGTTTGACGCAAATCACGATATTTTAAGATATCTTGGCTCAGTGATATCGTTTAAAACTGTAAATGTATCTAATTTTGTAATTGTTCAATTTTTCCTGTTTCAATTTTTCCTGTTTTATTTTCCATTTTCAAAATTTATGCATGCTCCGATAAAGTATTGGACATGGCATGCTATTATGTGGGATGATGCTCTTACGATGAAGGGGAATAAACAAGACTTAATTCTGCAAGAGCAACTAGAATATAAACAGTTCTGGGCTGCTCCACATGCTATACAGGGCACTTCATGGGCTGAAGTTGCTACCAATTTAAAAGTAGAGGAAAGGGGAAACAATAATGGCAATAAAAAGACCACCCTTTAACGATATTTCAAAAGATCTTAAAGAACCTATGGCTACTATTGAGATGGATGACTTGATGGATATTTTAGGCATAGATAAAAAAGAAGAAACTCCACTTGAGCCGATTAACGATAAAATAAAAAATACATATGATTGGTATCTTGATGGCCATATAGCGCTTGGTAATTTATACCCGCCAAAAACTAAAGAAGAAGAGAATGAACTCGTCAGAAAATTTTTAAGTGGGCTTGAGAAACTTTTAGATCCAAAAAATAACTGGCCTATGTTGCAAATTTTGAAAACTGGCCTGGACTATTGCGTAAGATGTCAAACCTGTTCTGAGGCATGTCATGTGTATATTGCTAGTGGTAGACAAGAAATTTATAGACCTACTTATAGAATAGAAATTTTGAGAAAGATATATAAGAAATATTTCACTCCAGAGGGTAAACTTTTAGGCTCTTTTGTGGGCGCTGATGTAGATCTTAATTGGAAAACTATTTATAGATTGGCAGAGCTAGTTCACAGATGTAACCTGTGTAGGAGATGCGCCCAAAGGTGTCCTGTCGGCATTGATAATGGCTATCTTGCAAGAGAAATTAGAGTTCTTTTAAGTCAAGAGTTGGGCATTTCTCCTACTGAAATATTAGAGAAAGGTTCTCGTTTACAATTAACAGTAGGATCATCTACTGGGCTTTCACCAATGGCACTAAAAGACTATTTAGAGTTTATTGAGGAAGATACATATGAGAAAACTGGGGTTAAGATCAAATTTCCCATTAATAAAAAAGGTGCTGATATATTGCTGATTCATAATGCTGGTGAATTTGTTTCCTGGCCAGAAAATCCAGCTGCATTTGCTATATTATTTGATGCTGCTGGTATAAGCTGGACTATGTCTGATGAACCTGTTGGGTATGATAGTATTAACTATGGTCTTTGGAACGATGATATTGAGGCTGCAAGGGTAGTTTTGAGGCATGCAAAAATTGGAAAAGATTTAGGTGTTAAGAAGATAGTTATTGGAGAATGCGGACATGCTACGAAGGCATTTTGTGTTGTTGGAGATAGGATTCTTACAGGAGATCTTGGTAGTTCAGAAATTTCAAGGGAATCTTGTTTGCCTTTATTGTGGGATATTTATAAGAGCGGTGCTATAAAATTCGATCCTTCAAAAAATAACTTTCCCGTGACCCTTCATGACCCTTGTAATATGGTAAGGAATATGGGAATAGTCATGCCGCAAAGGAATGTATTAAACGCTATTGCTCCAAGGTGGAGAGAGATGCATCCAAATGGTGTTTATAATTATTGCTGTGGTGGAGGATCTGGATTTGCTATTATGCAAGGCTTGAATTTTCCACAGTGGAGAAATAAGGTTTCATCGAGAATGAAAATAAACCAGATTTTAAACGCTTTCAAAGAAGAGTTGGATCCTGGCATTCCAAAATACGTTTGTGCACCATGTTCAAATTGCAAGGGAGCCATTAGAGACTTTTTTGAGCACTATAAGTGCAAGGAAAAGTTTAATCTCACCTATGGCGGTCTAGTCGAACTTATGGTAAATTCAATGGTTGATATGGAAAAGCCTTATATTTCATGGGATGAATATTAATTTATAATTTTATTTGGAGGGTGCGGCTTATTCTGCACTCTCCATTTTTTCTTTTATAAACCCTAAGTCTACTCTTCTTAGAAATTTATAGAATCTTTCTTTCTCGTTTGCATAACCTTTATAGACAAAAAACAATTTTTTTAGTTTCTCTATCACTTGTTCTTCATTTAAATCTACTGCAATTGTTTCGCCTATACCGCCATTTCTTCCAGCGAAGCCGCCAGCGGTTAATGTGTATCCTGTGGGATAGCCCATCAACCCAATATCCCTTACTAAGGGTTCGCTGCACCCATTGGGGCAGCCGCTAATAGATACCTTTACTTTTGCGGGAGTATTAATTCCATAGAAATTTTTATTTATCTTTTTTGATAGGTTTCTCGCATCTTGTCTTGACATAGGACAGTATGGTTTGGAGAGACAAGTTTGAGCATAGAAGACCTTGTTTTCCATATGTGGCAGATCTAAAAACCCTGCTTCTTTCATTTTCTCTTTTGTTATGTCATCTATTTTTGGAATAGTAACCGATGAGTTTCCTGACAGTATTATCTCATATCCATTGCAGGACAAATCTGAAAGCAATTTTAGTTGCAGCTGATTTAATATACCATCTGGAACATAAAAGCTCTTTGGAAACTTATTTAGGATCTCTGGATTCATTTTTTTCTCCCTTAAGTTAAATGTGTTTAGAAAATATATTATTATTTTAAATCAAATGCAAATTTATAAATTGATCTAAATCAAATATTTCATTCGAAAATTTATGATATAATCCCATCTTTGACAGTTGGACGGCACAAAAATCCTTGTAAACGTTGATATTTAGGG
>JAJXTU010000018.1 GCA_021783475.1 bacterium | reverse complement strand
TAAGCCGCTCTTCTTTATAATATGTCTTCTTTTATATAATTTAAGTAATTTGAAAATACTAAACATATAGCCTATCCCCTTTGATTTCTGTTCAAGTTTAGTTTGTGTAATAGTTTTCTTATTGGCCTTGTGTAGCGCCAACTCCTGCTAATCAAAACAGAAATTAATTCATTTTCCAAAGAGGTTGCTTTAGAGTTTAATTCTTGAACAAGTAAATCTTTGTTGGCAAGTTCATTGCTTAAATTTTTGATTTCAACATCTTTTGATATTAATTCGTTTTCAGCAGCTTGCAGAGAAGATTCTTTAAATGCCAAATCTGACTTTAGAGTGTTTCTTTCAATATTTAACCTTTCTATTTCATCATTTTGTTCGTTAAGTTGGTTAATTAAGTTTGTTCTTTCAATCTCAACAGCTTGCAGAGACGATTCTTTATCTGTTAAATCTGACTTCAAAGTGTTTACTTCAATATTTAACCTTTCTATTTCATCCTTTTGTTCTTTAAGTTGAGTTGATATTTCAGAAAGTGGATTTTTATAACGCACATCATCCAAAAGTTCATTTAAGTTATATGGATTTGAAGATGCATTGATTTTTGTTAGTACGAAAATGTGTTGAAGCATTTCAAGCTCAGGATTTGACTTTAATATTTCGCTGTATATTTTTGAGTATTGATTTATAAAATTCTTTTGATAGTCTGATAAGTAAGTAGTAGAACCAATATGTCTTAAATCAAATTTAAAACCTTGGCTCTTATAATACTCATTTGCATTTCTTATCCATTCTGCAAAAGACCTCTTTGTAAAAAATCTCAAATGAGTGTTATCCAGTATGCCAAACTCTGAATAATTAAACTTTCCTTCCAACAAGTTTAGGATTATGTCCATATGCGCAATGTTCGGAATACTTATTAAAATTTGTCCACCGTATTTAAGCTTTGAAGCAACAAAGTTTAGTGCATCTGTGGGGTTTTTTAGGTGTTCTAACACATCAGCACATACTACAAAATCAAACATTTCTCCCAATTTTTCAAATCTTTCGAACTCGTCTTTTGTATTTTTAGGGTAATCGAGATCTAACCAATATACATCTTTGTAGTATCCTCTTTCTTTTACATACCCTAAGGCTTGATTGTTTATGTCTATACCATAGACTTGGCAATTCTTATTTTTGACTAGCCACTCGCCAAGATAGCCGTAAGAGCATCCCACATCAAGCACTATAGAATCATCGGGTATGGCTTTTACAATATATGATAGTGAATTGTTTTCAACTTCTGGGTTTATGTCGTCTGCTTTAGCAAAGTATTTTTTATCGCCATCAGACACAAAAAGCCTGTTTTCTTTTGCACTGCCAAGATTCAAAAGTGCTAAGTAATTAGATAGATAAGCTTTATACCCTTCTCTTAAGGCATCAAATTCGTGCATTATTTCATCTGAACAGTATGATTCTTTATAAATTAAATAATCATATAATTTAACTATTCTTGCAATAAATTCTGATAAGTCATCTTTTGAATCTGGCAATTCAAAGTCGTGGTGTTTTAGACTTTTCTCTAAAAACTCGTTGATAGTGTCTTTTGAAGTCTCAAAAGTTATTGGAAAATAAATATCAAGAGCTTTTTCAATTTGCCTAATAGTTCTATAGGCGTTATCTAAAAGATTATCATAGCTAATAAATACTCGCTTAAAATCTCGGCTATAGTATTCCGCATACAAAACATATTTTGCCCAAAGCAACAAACCCTTCTCTATTGAAAAACTATTTCTCACTTTTAGAGAATTTGCAACCTCAAGCGGATTTCTATATGGCAAGATATGTTTTATTTCTATGTTTAAGTCTCTAAGAATTTTCTCCCAAAATGGAATTAATACACACATTCTTGGGTCTTTAATGCCAAAAATGTCAAGTTCTTTGTAGCTTTCTTCAATAATTTCTGACGCTTTGTCTATCATGTCTTGAGGAATATTTGACAATTTTTTTTCAATGTCTAATGGTTCTAAATTATCCCAGGAACTTTCTAAAAAAGGGAAAAGTGTAAAATCATTATAAAAAGTAATATTTTCATTTTCAAAAAAGCCCTTAGGATTTTCATCAGCAGGCGGCATTAATTGTTTCCCCATTGACACGCCCAGATTGTGGAAAACCCCACCTAAGGCTGATGTCCCGCTTCTGTGCATACCTAAAACAATTAAGCAAGTTCTCTTCATCTAATCTCCCAATGAACAGTCTTAAATCTACAAAATTTTATCAGATTTCATTTTCATACACAAAATTAATCTCTGCATCCCTTAGTAGTGCTGCCTCCTGGTATTTCTTTGAGAGAATTGGCTCGCCTTCTAATGGCCAATTTATATTAATCTCAGGGTCATTCCATCTTATAGATCTGTCATGCTCTGGTGAGTATGTGCTACCAGATACCTTGTATATGATCTCTGCTTCATCTGACAGGGTTAGAAATCCATGAGCGAATCCCTCTGGTATCCAGAGCATAAATTTATTTTCTTCTGAAAGCTCTGCTGTTACAAATTTCAGAAATGTAGGGCTGTTTTTTCTTATATCCACCGCCACATCAAATATCTTACCCTTTATACACCTTACCAGCTTTCCTTGAGCCCTAGGGTTAAGCTGATAGTGAAGGCCTCTTAAGACCCCCTTTACTGACTTAGAATGGTTGTCCTGGATAAATTCTTTATATATTCCAGCTTCTACAAAATCTTCCTTTTTATAAGTTTCTAAGAAAAAGCCTCTTTCATCGCCAAATATCTTAGGCTTTACTATCATCACTTCTGGAATATTAGTTTTTATAAATTCAAACGGCAAAATTCACCTCAAAGATCTTTATTTGATTCTACTATTTGGGTCTTATCCAAAACCTGTGCTTTATTATTCGGAATTAACATCAAACAGATAAATCCACAATTTCTTATAATGCCATATTTGAAAAACCTGTGCTTAAATATTTTGTAAATTCTCTTAAATCTTCCAGATTCAAATAGAGAAATAAAGCTATGCACAACTTCATTTTGCTCTTTTGTAAGAGAATCTTTGTAAATATAGTAGAAATCTTTAGCTTGATTGATAAGCATATTAATTGAATTTATAGAATCTCTGAATTTAGCAGCCCTACCGAAAAAATATCGAACTGAATACCTCTTAGCGCCTGTATTGTTTTCCCCATGCTGTCTATATAGAACAAGCGGCTCATCTATGTAGCCGATAGCTCCAAATGCCGAAGCCACCAGCGCAGCCCACCAATCATGCATTATCATATTGTTTGGAGCTGTTTTTAATATCTCTTTCAATTTCTTATTTATCATAACGCTGCAGCCTGTGACATTGTTTTGTATTAGTAGATTACACAAGCTTTTCATATTAGGGTTAAGTTTTTGATACTTCCAGAAGGAGTCAGATATCACTTTCAGATTCGCATCCACAACCCTGAGGTCTGAGTGAGCCAGCAAGGCCCTATCAGAATAGAGCTTTTCTAAGCTTTTCATCTTTGTCAAAGTCATCTCTATCTTGTGAGGCATCCAAACGTCGTCCTGATCACAAAACATTATATGTTCAGCTCTAGAGTGGTTTAGCAGTTCAAAATAGCTCATCTGAGCGACAAGATGTCTCCTGTTATCTTTTATAAAATATATCTTTTCATTAAACCTTTTTACGTACTCCTCTATTATCTGAAGAGTTTTATCGGTTGATCCATCATCACGTATTAGTAGTCGCCAATCCTTATAAGTCTGATTTAAAATAGAATCTATCTGCTCTTTTATATATTTCTCTCCATTGTAAGTAGACATTATTATATCTATCAACTAAACGCTTCCTTTTTTTAATGAAAAATTTTACTATATAGTAGCATATATTTTAACAAATTTTTATGGATATTACCTTGTATCCATCCACCTCTCATAAGCCTTGACTACGCCCTTTGCATCGCCATACCTCTCTATCATGCCGTCTTTTAGCCAAACTGCCTTGTCGCAAAGCTTGGACACCTGCATAGACGCATGTGAGACGAAGATCATAGTAACTCCTTTTTCTCTGAATGACTTTATCTTTGACATGCACTTCTCCTGAAATGCGCTGTCTCCCACAGCGAGCACCTCATCGAGTAGGAGTATCTCGGGTTCTATGTGAATTGCCACAGAAAATGCCAGTCTCATATACATACCAGAAGAATAATTTCTCACGGGATTGTCTATAAATTCTCCAAGTTCAGAAAAGGCTATAATCTCATCCAACTTTGCGTTTATCTCTTTTCTGGTGAAGCCAAATATAGATGCATTGAAGTATATATTTTCTCTCCCCGTAAAGTCAGGGTGAAATCCAGCGCCCAGCTCTAAAAGAGTGGTCAGCTTTCCGTTTACCTTTACCTCTCCCTTTGTGGGGTAATATATGCCGCTTATTACTTTTAACAGTGTACTCTTTCCAGAGCCATTTCTACCGATAATTCCCAGTGACTTTCCTTTTTCCAACCTAAGGTTTACATCTTTCAGAGCCCAAAATTTTTCATATTTGTGTCTACCCCAGTTGACTACCCTTTCCTTCATTGACATAGCCCTGTCGTGATATACTCTGAATTCTTTATACAGCTCGCGAGTCTCTATAGCTATTTCTGACATCTATATCTCCTCAGTAACTCTTCTTTGCAAATGGTCAAATATAAGATAACCAATCCAGAAAAATATAATGCTGCCCACAAACATCCAGAAAAGCGCTGGAAGATTGGGAGCCACCCTATAATACATTATCGCAAGATATGCCTCTACTATATGTGTGGCAGGATTCAGGTAGAAAAATATCCTTAGATGTTCAGGAACTATGCTTATTGGATACACAATAGGCGTAACGAAAAACCACAGGTTTATAAGCACGTTTACTGTGTGCTCCAGATCTCTAAAATATACGTTTACTACGCTAAGGATGAGTACAAGTGGTATTAGAAATATTGTCTGAACGAGAAGTATCACGGGATAGAACAGTATATCGTGATGAATGCCTATTCCTGAAATGAGCAAGGCTACCAAGAGTATTATCATGCTCAGAATATAGTTAATCATATTAGCAAAGACTATAGATAGAGGGATCACCTCTCTTGGAAAGTAGACCTTTTTTAGCAAGGATGAATTCGACACCAGACATCCAGTCCCCTGCAATACCGAACCTGCAATGTAGTTCCACGCAAGAAGTCCAATAAACATAAACACGCTAAAATCCTTTATATCCGATCTCATAATGGTAGAAAACACAAATGTATAAACAGCAAGCATCAAGAGAGGATTTAGGAATGTCCAGAAGAACCCCAAAACAGAGTTTTTATATCTTGCTTGCAGCTCTTTGGATACCAGGTTTCTCAGCATCTCTCGATAGCGATAGATTTCAATAATTTTCTTGATCAAAATATCTCCTCAGTTTGCAAAAATCAACGAATATTTATTTTATCATAGAAAATTAAAATAAAGTTAAGAAGAAAGTTTTATAAGAACCAAACAATGCCATATCTTTAACAGGTGTTCTATAGCTATTTATTACAATAACACGGTTACAAAAATCTACTTTATTTACCTTATCGCGATCAAATTTCAATGCCAATATCGTCCTTCATATATGCTTTTCTGTATGGTAAAAATCAAAGTAATTAGTTAAAGCTGTTTCCTGAAAATCACATCTTTTATCATCATCTCTTGCTAAAATTACAACGCCGTCCTTAACAAAAGAGCCATGCAGATAAGCAAAAAATCTCTTCACGCTTTAAAAGCGCTTTTCTTAAAGAATCCTCAATAGCAACTTTGCTAACTTTATCTACTCTGTTAAATTTTTCCACTCTTTTCTCCTAAATAGCTACCTAAATTAATTAATAGTTCATTTTATCAAAATTATAGAAAAAATAGATTTTCTAAAGCCATGGGTTTATTAATTTTACCTTGTTTGTTTTTATATCAGAAACATTCCTTGTTACAAAAACCATATTATAAGTAAAAGCAGTTGCAGCTAGAAGACCATCGATTGTTGGCATCTTAATACCTTGAGCTTCCATCTCGCCCTGGAATTCTCCCCAATTTTTTGCAACCCTTTCATCTATTGGTAAAACCCTTTTATGAAATCTAACTGCTAAATCATTCTCAATCCATTTTACTAATTTCAGTTTTTTTTCTTCATTTCGTATTTTTACAATACCTTTGTAAATTTCTCCGATTGTTAAGACGCTAATGTATAAACAGGACTCATCTTGATCCAAAATCCAGGCAATGAAATTTTTATTTGGAGTGGGCTTGATTAACTCTGATATTACACATGTATCAAGCAAAAAATTCATAAATCAATTTCTCTCGGATAATCTTTGTTACGATCTATTACCAAACCCTCTTCAGCAAGAGGAGAAGACTGAAAAAAATCAATAATATTTTTTTGTTTTCCAATGAGATTTCTATAGTCATCCACTGAAATAATAACGACAGTTTCTTTATTCCGTTTGCAAACTATTTGTGGCCCTTCCTTGATACTTTTTTCAATTAAACTGCTAAATTTATTTTTTGCTTCTTGTACCTGCCATATATTCTCTTTCATAAAATCTCCTTTTTTAATCTAGACATTCAATCTAGATTAATTATAAATAAAAAGAGCAATTTTTTCAACATTACAAATTGTTTGATAAAAAAACTAAGAGATATTCTAAATAAAACTGCCGCATATTCCATAAATTTTGCTGACTAAATCCTTTAATTCCTATAAATTCTTTTTGTAGTTCTAAGAAATTTATTTATACTTTTCAAAAATTTTTTACAAAGATTAATTTCATTGACATCTCAGTTAAGCTGCTTAATAATACTGTTAAGAGCTTTTTAAAGGAGGCTGTAAAAATGATTGTTGCTGCAAATGATTTAAAGAAAAAAGGCGTAAAACTAATAGACGAGCTAATCAAAAAAGGCTACGATATAATAATAAGCGTAAGGGGCAAACAAAAGTATGTAATTGTTGATATTGATAAGTATGAAAAACTCAAAGACAGTGAAATAGAACTTGCCTATATTGAAGCCATGAAAGATTTTAAAGAAAAAAACTATCACACTGATATAGAAGCCCACATTAAAAATATTTCTTAGCAGCACAGATTATGTATGAAATTGTATTTACAAAATCTTATGAAAAAAGAGCAAAGCAGTTTTTTAAGTTACACCCAGAATTAATCCAGCGCTATCAAAAAGTGCTATATATCATGAAAAGCAATCCTTATCATCCTTCCTTGAGACTGCATAAATTAAAAGGCAATCTCAAAAAGCTATATTCCCTATCAATAGATTTAAAACACAAAATAATTTTGGACATCGTCATAGAAGACAAAATGATTATTTTAGTTGATATAGGCGCTCATGATGATGTCTATTATTGAAATAAATACAAACTTTATTGATAATCTTCTAAGCTGTTAATTAGAGCTTTACAATCTTTAGAAGGCAATATATACCTTAAGCTCCGACACGCTAACATAATTAAAAATTCTAAAAATTTCCTACTTTACATTAATAAATTAGTAATTTATAATATACTTATTAATTGTAAAAAATATAAGGAGGAAATAAAATGTTTGAAGCAGAGGATTTTTTTGATTTAGGATTGCAATTTCACGGTCACAAATGCCCAGCAATGCCATTGGGCCTAAAGGCAGCATGCGCTGCTATGAATACCCTTGGAGCAGAGAGGGCTAAAGACAAAGAATTAATGCTTCTAGCAGAGACAGCAGACAATCACGCAGCAGGTTGTTTCGTAGATGGCCTTATGACTGTCACAGGATGCACTTATGGAAAGAGCAATATAAAGAAGCTCTACTATGGAAAGATGGCATTTACCCTTATCGACGTAAAGAGCAAAAAGGCTGTAAGGGTATCTCTAAAGCCAAAGTTCTTTGAAAAGATGCTCGAGTCGCCTTTCATAGCTGAGAGGAAAAAGGGAATAGCGCCTCAAGACGTAGACCCAAAGATTGCAGATCCATTGATAGAAAAGGTCCTAAATCTTAAAGAGGAAGATTTTCTTGATATAAGCCCCGCTTTTGACTACGACTGCAAAAAGGCTCCAGGGGTGATGGAAGCAGATTTTTGTGACGCTTGCGGCGAAGCGGTATTCATTGACAAGTTAAAGTTTATCGATGGAAAGCAAGTCTGTATACCCTGCTCTGAAAATATGGCTCAAAAGTAAAAAAAAATAATTAGCAGCCGTAAAATTTGCGGCTGCTATCCTAAACTTAAACTTTTTTAAGGAGAAATTAATGATATATTTATTAGCTGCACTTGTAACCTTTGTAGCAAAATCAATTATGGTTATCACTGGAGCAGGAGCAGCCTTTATCCTTATACCCGCTTTTTATGCAATGGGCTTCGACCTTCATCAGTCTATGAGCACTGCCCTCTTATTAAACGTGGTAGCTATGGCGTTTGCCTCCTATTCATATTCAAGAATTGGCTTAATAAATTACAAGCTGTCATTCCCAATAATAATAGCTGTCCTTATAACATCTCCAATAGGAGCATATTGCAGCAAATTTGTTCCAAGAGAGACCTTATTGCTTCTCTTTGCGCTGTTTTTGATATTCGCTGCGTCAATGATGATATTTTACAAGCAGAAAAAGAACAGTTCAGGCGAAAATTTTCAAATAAATAAAAGACAGATGCTCACCATTGCCACGCCAATTGGTGCTCTTGCGGGATTTGTAGCTGGACTTTTGGGAATTGGCGGAGGGAATATGATAATCCCTATGCTCATCTTTATAGGCGTTCCTGCAAGGTTTGCAGCAGCCACCACCTCTTTTATAGTCTTCTTCTCATCTCTTGGAGGCTTTCTTGGAAGGGTAGCATTAGGAGGGCTAAATATTGAGTTAATATCATTTACAGTCATAGCAGCTATCCTGGGAGCTCTCTTTGGGTCGTATCTTATGAAATATAAGCTCAGCAACAAGAGCGTAAAGGTTCTAATAGGAATAGTGCTATATATGGTCGCAGCCAAGATGTTATTTGATTATTTTGTGCACTAAATATGAAACTTGATATTTATCGATATATTTCATAAGCCTTATAGTTTACTGTGCTAAAATAAATTTTAATGGATACTGAAGAGTCGATTATAAAAATAGAAGAATTTATCAGCAAAATTGATGAAGTTTTGCTAGCCTTTATCTTTGGTTCATTTATCGAAAACAGACTCACAGATGAAAGCGACGCAGACTTTGCAATCCTTTTTAGTAGCATGCCTAGTTTCGAATCTCTAAATAAGATCAAGAGCGGTATAACTGAAATTACAGATAGGGACACCGATATAGTTATATTAAATTTTGCATCGCCAATAATAAAGATGCAGGTATTAAAAAGAGGGCGATTAATAAAGAAGGTAAACGATAGCGTTTATAATGAGTTTTTTCTCAGAACGATCAAAGAATACGATGACCTAAAAATAGTAAGAAGATCACAAGAACAAAATATACTCAATGGCAGAATTTATGTTAGAACCTGACGTTATTTTCGCAAAAGTTGCAAATATACAAAGATGTCTAAAAAGGATAATCGCTATTACGAATAATGACCCAAATAGCCTTGAAGACGTTGACAAACAGGATATATTCATATTAAACCTACAGAGAGCTATAGAGTCTACAATCGATATTGCCGCCCACATAATAGCCTCTCAGGGTCTTGGGCTTGCTACTACGATAAAAGAAAACTTCAAGCTTCTAAATGACGCAGGAATAATTGACGCTGACTTGACAAAAAGAATGCAATCAATGGTTGGGTTCAGGAACATAGCGATTCATGATTACGCCTCACTTGATATAAATATCATGAAATCAGTCCTCCAATATAACTTAAAAGATATAGAAGAATTCTATACATTGATATTAAAAAAGTTTATCTTAGTCTAAAGAAAATTTACGATCTCCATGTGCGTTGAAAACAAGAAGTGACCAGAAATTAACTGGCCACTTCATTTATGTCAAACCTGAAACCAGGTGTTGTTATATTTCTTCTCTTTCTATAGCCTTTTCAGCCGCAACAAACTCTTCATAGAGGACTTCTTCTGCAGGAACTATTTCTTCGTCAAGTTTTGTTTTAGTCAGATAAATAACCAACATCAAGATAAGCGTTAGAAATATTGCACTCGTCATAACCGTGCCCAGTCCAAGTCCTCCTATGTTTTTAGCTTGAGACATAAGATCACCAATAGTCGCACCAAGTGGCCTGGTCAATATGTATGCCAGCCAAAATGCAAGCACTGAATTCAGTTTAAACTTATAATGTAACAAAGTAATGATTGCAATTATTGAGCCAAACATTATTGCAGACATTAGATATCCTAGCTTTAGAGTCTCAGCTATCAGATCCCCAGCAGCAGTTCCCAGCGAAAATGTAAACAGGATAGCCAGCCAATAAAAAGCCTCACGCCTTACAGTAAATACACTGTGAACAGACAGAGTTTTTTCCTTGTAATACCAGACTAAAAATGTCGCAATTAGCGCGATTGTAAAAATAACGGTAGTTAATTGCAAGGGAACCCCTAATTTATCGCTCAGATTATCTGTTATCAATGTGCCCACTACGCTTATTAAGACGACAACCATCCAATATATTTTTGGCACGTATTCTCTTGCTCTGAATTGAAAGTACAGAAACACTAAAAGCAAAGCGCTCATTACTATGCTAGTCTTTGTGAGACCAAATCCCATATGAACGTTTAGAAAATCTGCAGCAGTCTCCCCTACTGTAGTACACAAAATCTTAATAATCCAAAAAAAGATAGTAACTTCTGGAACCTTGTTGAAAATCTTTTTGGCCAAAGATTCACTTTCAGATTTCACGTTTTCGCTCATTCTTCTCCTCCTCTTCCTGAAATTGATTTAACTAAAATAAGCATAGACAATTATCATTAGAGGAGTTTTGAAGATGTGTTATAAACTAATTAGAAATTTCGTTCATGTTTTCTTAATGAAATGTGCTGCTACCCTACATGGTTTTTTCAATAATATCTATCTCTTCTTTTGTCAAACGAAGTGCTCTAACATCAGACATTTTCTTTTCTCAAATCTCTGTTGACTTCTTCAGAAGATAAATCTTTTAGCTTATCGCAGGCATCTTTATTCCCAAATTTGCAGGCCTTTTTAAGGTATTGCAGTGCCTTAGGAAGATTTTTGTTCTCAAAGTATATGCTTCCCAGATTAAAGTATGCTTTTGCAAGGTCTTGACCCTTTCTCACAAGCATTAGATTTTTAAAAATCTCGCTGTTTCCAGCCGCCTCAGCTGATACAGCCTTCACGCTTTGGGCTTCCAGCCATTTCAGAATAAAAAAACTGATTATTAAGGAGACCAGGATCATAGAAGGAGAGTCTATCATATTAAATATCGTGTGCCAGGGCAGTTTATTGGAAAATATATCATATATGTCGAATAGCAAAAGAATTATTGTAAAGAGTATAAAAAAGTAGTGTAAAATCTTTAAAAATCTGTGATCCTTTTTATTTATTATAAAGCCCCTTGTTTCTTTTTCAAAAAATAATATACGAATTCTTTCAAGAATATATATGGTTATACATATCGCTAATATTATCAAGCTTAATGGCGGTAGCTGATGTAGAAAATATCTAAATCTGTGAAAAGAAGAGTTGTCTATGACCCTGTCGAGCCTACTGAATAAAAGAAAAAATGATACTCCCCAGAGCGCACATATAACGTTATAAATCAACAAAAAAATTCTAATATTCACTTCTTCCCTCCATATCAGAATTATATCATAATGAAAACAAATATCTAAGATAAAATTTATTGATAGAATAAATATTGATATAATTTATAGTTATTTAGAAGCTATCTACCCGAAGGGAGAGAGTATCTTGGATAACTTGAAGAAGAAATCTATGATGTTTATAGTTCTCATAGGCATGGTAAGCCTATTTTCAGATATGACATACGAGGGCGCCAGATCCATCTCAGGTCAATATTTAGAGATTCTGGGCGCTAGTGCAGCGGTGGTAGGATTTATCGGCGGATTGGGTGAGCTTTTGGGATATGCTATTAGATATTTCTCGGGGAGACTTGCTGACAAAACTCACAAATACTGGTCGTTAACTATTTTTGGATACTTCATAAATCTTCTATCGGTCCCCTTGATAGCACTTTTTCCCCATTGGCAGTGGGCAATATTGCCAATGGTATTTGAAAGAATTGGAAAGGGCATCAGGGTACCCCCAAAGGATGCAATGCTCTCATTTGCCACAAAATCTGTTGGGCGCGGATGGGGTTTTGGGATTCATGAATTTCTCGATCAATTAGGTGCTGTCAGCGGTCCTATTTTCGTCGCGCTGATTCTCTTTCTTTTAGGAGAGAACAATTTTCGCTTTGCTTTTTCCTTTCTCATAATCCCCGCAGCCTGTGCTATAGGGATACTTTTTTTCTCAAGATTCTTATATCCAGTTCCATCGAAATTAGAAGTAAAGTTGGTAGAGCTTGACTCAAAGGGATTGCCGAAGCTTTTTTGGATATATTGCTTTTGCGTATTAGGTTTCGCAGTAGGATTCTTGGACTTCGTCTTAATAGCCTTTCACCTTGAAAAGACAAAGTTAATAGCTCAGCCTATGATACCTATACTTTACGCCTTTACAATGGGAGTGGATGGGGTTAGCGCCCTTGTGTTTGGCAGGCTATTTGATAAAAACGGCTTTATCGCACTTCTCTTTGCAATTGTAATATCCGTTTTTGCAAACCCCCTTATATTTCTGACAGGCTCAGTCTACCTAATAGTAGTTGGAATGACTTGCTGGGGAATAGGGCTGGGCGCTCTTGAATCTATCATAAGAGCTGCAGTGGCAAACATAGTACCCGTTAGCAAAAGAGGGAGCGCATTCGGGATATTTAATACGTTGTTAGGCGTATTTTGGTTCGTTGGCAGCTTTGCCTGCGGGATTTTGTACACATTTTCTCCAATATATCTTGTAGTCTTTTCGGTAACAGCACAGCTCTTCTCAATAGCCAGCTTTTTGTATTTTAGAAATAGTCTGAGGGTATAGTTTTCTTGGGATTTGATATCGTTTTCATAATTTTAGACTATAATTAATTTATGTTACAAATTCAATCTTGGAGGTAAAAAATGTTATCGATAGGTGCACAGGCAAAAGATTTTTCTCTAAAGGATCAAAATGACAGCGTAGTATCTCTGGAATCTCTGAAAGGTAAAAACGTTCTCCTGTCATTCCATCCCCTTGCATTTACACCCGTATGCGAAGAGCAGATGAAATCGCTGGAGGCAAACTTTGAGACCTTTCAGTCTTTAAACACGGTTTGTTTGGGAATCAGTGTGGACTCCGTATACTGCAAGAAGGCATGGGCAGACATAATTGGCATAAAAAAAACTCCATTGCTGGCTGACTTTTGGCCACATGGCGGTTTGGCTCAGCTTTACGACGTATTTTTAGGCGATTTTGGATTTTCTGGCAGGGTAAACATACTGCTCGACGAATCTCACAAGGTAATATTTAAAAAAGTATACCCTATAAAAGAAGTACCCGATATCAATGAAGTCATAGAGTTACTAAAAGCAAAATAAAAGCACGAAATCAATATTTATGCTATCGACACAAGGTGCTAACTTAATCTTTGCACTTTAACAAACATATATAAAAATGATAGAATATTATATATGTTAATTTCAAATTAAGAGGTGAAAAGTGCAAAAAAAAGTTGAGAGCGGTTTGGTTGCTTGTTTTGTAAATGACGGCATTATATATCAAAAGAAGGACATGCTCAGAATATTGTCTGATCTGTTGTTCATTAAATACGAGCAGTGTGATTCGAGCGGTTTAAAAAAGGTTGGAGAAGGAAGAGTATTTCGCGTCTACAACAACATAAATAACTCTAGCGTATTGATGAATGGGCGCATATATTTAAATGTAAATAGCTTTGAATATTTACAGATCCACACCGATCCAAGTTCGAACACATCTTTCTTTGAGCTATTTACTCCAGATTTCTCTCTTAGAATTTACCCATTAGAGCCTGAAGATAAGGAAACCCAATGGCAAATGGATGCCATTTCAGACAAAGATTTTTTTGAGGGCGAGCAGGAAGACGACTAACCTAATTCTTAATTAAAAAAAGGGCGCCCAGGCGCCCTTTTTTATTTGCAAAATATTTCTAATAGATGCCATCTTTTTCTTGAAGAATCTTAAGAGCCTCGTTTAGCTGAGGATCTTTTTCAGGGTTCTTACCCATAGCTTGCCAATCAGTTGGATCTGGAACTACAATATTTGGCTCTATGCCAATCTTATTAATGTCGTGTCCCATAGGAGTTAGATATTTTTCGGTAGTTATAACAAGGGCGCTGTTGTCGTATAGAGGAATTACAGACTGAATCAAACCCTTTCCAAAAGTTTTCTGGCCTATCAGGGTATATCCATAATCCTTCATTGCACCAGACAAAATCTCAGCTGCACTAGCCGAACCCTCGTTTACAAGCACCACTACAGGGATACCCAACTTTGAATTCTTATAAGGTGAATAAACCTTTGTCTCTTTTCCATTTCTGTCCACAGTAATTACCACAGGATTGTCACCGACAAAATATCCTGCTACATCCAGACAGGTCTTCACCGTGCCGCCTGGATCGTTTCTAAGATCCAGAACCAGAGCCTTCATCTTATCTATTTGTGGCAAGTATGACTTAAATTCATCATAGGTCTTATCGTTAAACGTGCTTATCCTCAAGTATCCTATCTGATAAGTAAGAGGCCTGAAGGAAACGCTGTTTATTTCTATAGTCTCTCTAGTAATGTCGAAAACTTTTAGCTCTCCATTTCTCTCCACGCCTATCTTCACCTGAGAGCCCACAGGGCCACGAATCATCTTTACTACCTGATTTATGTCCATTCCATCCACAGGTTTACCGTCTACCGACACTATACTGTCGTTTGCTAGTATGCCAGCTTTATAAGCAGGAGTTCCTTCAATAGGAGCTATCACTACTATTTTCTTGTCCTTAACGCCCATCTCAATTCCAATACCGCTAAATGAGCCTTCAAGCTGATCTTTCATCTGAGCAAAGGATTCTGGATCTACGTATCTCGTATATGGATCCCCTACTGCCTGAACCATACCCCTTATAGCGCCTTGAACAAGCTTGGTAGGATCCAGAGTGGACGGCGCCACATAATAATTCTCAACCAGATTGTAGACAAACTGCAGCATTCCCCAATTGGTGCTACCTGAAGCCATATTGCTCTTCAGAGTAAATCCTGCCGAGAATGCTATTACCGAAATCAAAAGTATAACAAAGCCGTACTTGATCCTTTTGCCCATAACGTCTCCTTTCAGTTTATTGAAAACATAATGAAAATTATATCACCTAAGATTATTTTAGCTTTAAAATTTTTAAAATTGCATCTTTCACGTCTTCCACCCTGATATAGTCTATGCACTTTTTGTTATACGGACACGAATAAAGAGAGCACGGCGCACAGGTAGCGTTAGTCATTAGCACGGTAGACTTTTTCCCCAACGGGCCGCAGAGATTTGGATTGGTGGATCCGTAAAGACCAATAACAGGAATATCTTGAAATGATGCCAGGTGTAGCGGTCCAGAATCGTTACCCACTGCGATCTCAGAAAGCCTTAGGAGAGCAGCAGTTTCTTCAATCTTAAAGTCATCAGGCATCATGATTGCATTTCTTGTAGCATTAAGTATATTAGTCAAAATTGCACTGTCTTGCTTGGAGCCTATCAAGACTGACTTGAAGCCAAAGTTTTCATACAGAAAGTCTATAATCTGTGAGTAGTTCTCACCCGACCAATTCTTCAGCTCATATCCAGAAGAGGCTACAATGGATACAAACTTATCTATATTTTTTTCTTTCAGAAAGTTCTTTGGCCTTTGAAAATCTATCTCAAGCAAGTCCATCTCGCAAATAAGCTCAGGGGTTATGCCTAAGGGTTCTAAAAGTCTCATATGGTGCAAAGCATTGTGCTCTTTTCTCCTGAGGGTGTCGTCAGCCTTGAAGGTCGAAAAAACCTGCTTCATAGAGAAACTCTGGAATACCTTAACCCCTGAAAACTTGGTTAAGGAGGTTATTAGAAAATGCCGTTGTAGATCGAATACCAGATCAAACTTTTCTTTTCTGTAGTTAAGAAAAAAGTAAGGCAGGTCATCAGGAATTTTTTGGACCTTATACTCTTCATAGTAAATTATGTCATCAATATTTTTAGATCTTAAGACCAATGACTTTGTGTAGTCTCTCAGATTACCGATAAAATACACTTCAGCTCCAGGAAAGCTTCTTCTTATATTAGAGAAAAGAGGATAAGAGAACAGTAGATCTCCTAAGCCTGGATTTCCTACTATTACGCCTATTTTTTTTATATCTCTAAGACCTGTCTTGTTCAACTCCCTCTCAATATCCTTTCTACTTCTATCAGATCCTCTATGGTATCCACGCTCTTTGTACTAAAAGAGATGAGGCTCATTCGAATAGAGTAGCCATTTTCCAGAACCCTGAGCTGCTCCAGGCACTCTGCTTTTTCCAAAGGAGTAGGTTCCATATTAGAGAGCTTCAATAAAAAATCTCTCCTGTAAGCATAAAATCCCAGATGCTTGTATCTTGTTACACCGCAGCCATCCCTGTCAAAAGGAATAGCACACCTTGAAAAGTACAGAGCATCATTATTCTTCTTGCAGACCACCTTCACTGCACCAGGATCGGATTCCTCACCTGGTTCTACAGGCGTCATGAGAGAAGTCATATTCACATCTTTATCGGCAAATGGCTCTATGAGAGCGTCTACCACTACGTCATTTACCATTGGCTCATCACCCTGAACGTTCACCACAATGTCGTAGTCGGTTAGCATCCTTGCAACCTCAGCCACCCTGTCTGTTCCGCTCGCGCAAGATTTTGAAGTAAGCAAAGCCTTTGCCCCAAAAGTAGATGCCGCCTCAGCTATAGATTCTGAATCTGTAGCAATAACTAAATCAGACAATAGTTTGCTTTTAGATGCACCCTCATATACCCACTGGATCATTGGCTTGTTTAAAATTTTCCTCAATGGCTTCTCTGGCAATCTGGTAGATCCCAGTCGGGAAGGAATTACCCCTAAAATTTTATACATCGGTACCACCCTCTGAA
Source organism: bacterium (assembly GCA_021783475.1). Lineage (GTDB taxonomy): Bacteria > Thermodesulfobiota > Thermodesulfobiia > Thermodesulfobiales > Thermodesulfobiaceae > Thermodesulfobium. The sequence goes on along the minus strand of JAJXTU010000018.1, from coordinate 9,183 downwards.
AATATTTCTGCTTCAATTGACAGAGCATATAGCAAAAAGTTTACTCTGTTTAAAAAGCTAAATTTTACTATATCCTTTTCGGTAGTCAAAAAAGCGTCGACATTAAATCTCTTTGCTCTGTTAACAATCTCCATGGCGTCTTCCTGATCGTATCTGGCGTGATCTGAAAAGGTCATAGAACTCACTATATTTATTCCAAGGTTCTTGCAGGTAAGAAAAAAGCTATCAGGATTGCCAATGCCGCAAAAAGCAAAGACTCTTTTACCCCTTAAAATGTTGATATTATAATCTTTATACAAAGACATATCTACCAGCTTTTTCGGCATATATTTCATCAGCATTATCTTTACGCTAGGGTTGATGTCCTTTATCTCCATCGTCAGACCTTTCAAGTCACTGTTTTCTATAAGATCAAACCTTGATATTACTACCATATTAGCCCTTGCAAGAGATTCTTTCGGCTCTCTCAGAAACCCCCTTGGAAATATATAGCCGCTGCCCCACGGGTTGATTGCATCAATGGTCACAATATCCAGGTCTTTCTCGATGCTCCAATACTGAAAAGAATCGTCCAATATTACCATATCGCAATTATATTTATTTTGGAGAAATTCAATAGCCCTTTCCTTTATCCTATCCACAATGACTATGGCATCAGGCACCTTTTTTGAAACCAGATAAGCCTCATCCCCCGCCACATAAGGTGAAGACAAGATATTTTTGCCATCGCTAACGGTCAAGGTACCCCTTGCCTCTCCTGCATATCCCCTGAAGACTATGCCAACCCTCAACCCCTTTTCTAAATTTTTCTTCGCAAGCCATATTACCAGAGGAGTTTTCCCCGTGCCGCCAAGAACTATATTTCCAACCCCGACCACCCTCGCACTAAATTTCTTTTTTGGCATTGCCAGAATCTTGTTCCTTCTCCTGAGCATAAATGCCCTGTATACATAGCTCAAAAGCGACAAAAAAGATAAAAATATCTTATTTTTATTGTTCTTTACGCACTTCGTCCAATAGGAAGAGAGCCTATCATACAAAGACATTAAACTTGTCCTTCAATAAGCTATATGTTCTGTCAAGTGAGTTAGAGGCATACTGGAATTTTCTCCTGGCTGCTCGGCCCTCTTCAAGCCAGTGGTCATCTTGAATCAGATATTTGACCAGATCATAAAACTGTTCAGCACCTTCTACCACAAAAGCTCCCTTATGTAAATTATTCGGATTATCTTTGTCCAAGCTTAAGAGGGATTCTGCCATAAAGGACTGTCTTTGATAATATCTGCCAAAAATCACAGGTCTTGCTGACATTGCAGGCTCAAACAGGTTGTGTCCGCCAATTTTCTCGAGCGTCCCACCTACGAATCCAATCTTTCCAAGAGCATATATATCAGAAAGCTCGCCCATGGTATCTACCAGAACTATTGATTTTAGATCCTTATTTCTCTTTATATACTCTTTATTTTCTGACCACAGCAGAAAGTCTACGCCCTTCCTTTTCAGCTCAGCTATTATCTCATTTATCCGAGAGAGGTGTCTGGGAGCTATAGCGATAGATATGCTCTTGTTAAATCTCAGATATAGATCGATCAAAACTGACTCCTCGCCTGAATGAGTGCTGCCCGCTACCAGATCAAATACATTTTCTTTCGAGAGAGAGTTTCCATAATTCTGAACCGCCTTTATATCTCCTACCGTAAAAATCAAATCTTTATTTATGCCATATTTAATCAGATTATCTCTGTCATCGCCTGTTTTAGCAAAGAATGCTGAAATTCTTTCAAATATATTGTTAAAAAAGAAGCTAAACCCTTTATATCTGTTGAGCGCCTTGACACTAAATCTGGTACTTACGTGAAATATTCTGCCCTTTTCCGAAAATATATATATCAGATTTGGCCAATACTCTGCCTCAACTATAACAATATTTGGAATCTGAAGTATTTTGCAGAGCTTAGAAATTAGCCAGCTAAAATCCAGAGGGGATATTCTGACGTTTATATATGGATATTTTTCTTTGACCAATTTAAGAGCAGCGTAATTGGTCACTGTGAGAAATATTGGGTAATTTTTATACTCTGATCTTATTTTGTCAATAAGATTGATAGCCCCCAAAACCTCCCCTACAGAAGCAGCATGAATCCACAAGCCCTTGAAAGAGCTGTCTTTTTGTTGTTTTTTGAAATCTTTAAAAACTTCTTCATCCTGAGAGATGCTAAACCTATATTTGATAGTCTTCTTATAGCCGATGTCGGAAAAAGATTTTAAGACTACGTATGTTGACGCAAGCAGCAACAAGAAGTCATATATTCTCAATCGAAATTTCATAGTGTAGCAAAGATATTTTCTTTTGTTTGAAGTTCGAACAACAATCTATACTTTCCATTTTCTTTGCTCATCAATTCGCTATGAGTGCCTTCTTCGACTATCTTGCCATTTTCCAGATAGAGTATTCTGTCAGCGAATATGACGGTAGATAGTCTGTGCGCAACTATTATAGTAGTTCTGCCCTTCAGGACTCTCTTCAGCGCCTCTTGAAACTGAGACTCAGAAGAGGCGTCAAGGTTGGACGTAGCCTCATCCAATAGAAATATCTTTGGATTCTTTATTACTGCGCGCGCAATAGAAATTCTCTGTCTCTCGCCGCCAGAAAATCTTACTCCCCTTTCCCCAAGGATCGTGTCGTAGCCCTTTTCCATCTTGTCTATAAATTCATGGGCATTCGATATCCTTGCAGCCCATATTATATCCTCTGAACTAGCGCCAGTCTTACCATATGAAATATTTTCAGAAATTGTAGTGTTAAAGAGTATCACATCCTGAGGCACAAGTCCCAGGTGCCTTCTTAGAGACCTTATAGAAAGATCTCTCACATCATAGCCATCGATCTTTACGCTCCCCTTTTGAGGATCATAGAACCTCATTACCAGGTCTATTATGGTAGTCTTTCCAGCACCCGAAGGTCCAACAATAGCAAAAACCTGACCAGGCATTACTTTAAGGTTTAGACCTTTTAGAATATATTCTTCTTCATCGGGATATTTAAACCACACATCTTTAAATTCAACCTCACCTTTTATCTCTTCAATCTCAACCGCATCATCTTTATCCCTAACATTTGGCTCTATATCAAGAACAGAAAATATTCTGTGTGCCGCAGCCATAGCTTGTTGAATGTTTCCCAGATTTGAGCCCATCCTTCTTACAGGAGTGGTGATGATACCAATATATCCAATAAAAGCCATAAGATCTCCTATGGTCATATGACCATTTATAACTCTATAGCCTCCATACCAGAAGACAGCAGCTATGCCCATTGCTCCCAATAGCTCCATCACAGGAGTGTAGATTGCGTTCAATCTGCCAGCTTTTAGAACTGCCTTTACAGACTCTCTATTTATCCTTTTAAATCGATCGCTTTCTTTTTCATAGGTTGCAAAACCGTGAACTATCTTTATAGAAGATAGCACTTCTTGCAATACCGCGAAGACATCAGCAGACCTCTCCTGGATTCTATAGCTAACGCTTTTCAGCCTCCTGCCAAACTTTTGCACGGCCAGAAACGCAAGAGGCAGAATAAATATTGTAGCCATTGTAAGCTTCCAGTCTATATAAAATATAAAGCAGACAACGCCTACCAAAGTAAGAGTATCTAAAACCAGGCTTACCAACCCAGTTGAAAAAACCTGTTGTAATATAAAGGTATCGTTGGTCAGTCTGGACATCAGCTCGCCAGTAGTATGTTTTTTAAAAAATTCCAGAGGCATCAACTGCATATGAGAAAAAAACTGCTCTCTTATGTCAGATATAACGCTATTGGTAATATAAACCATTAAATAGTTCTGACAAAAACTCAATATGCCTTTCACAAAATAAAGGCCTATCATAGATAGTGCCAAAATATTTAAAACAAAGGCGTCTTTTTTGATTAGTGCAGAATCCACCAGAACCTTCAATGTCCACGGAATTGCTATCATAATTGCTGATACCATACACATAAAAGTCAAAGCCAAGAAAAATAGTTTTATGTATGGCCTCAAATATTTTAAAAGTCTAAAATATATATCCTTCAGCTCCTTTTTATAAAAAATACTTGTTTAGATTATATACCAAATCTATTGTCTATATTTGTTGAAATTCAGTCGTTACCCCACAACTCACTTCGTGAATTAAAAAACAGCCAATTGACAGGGATATTCAAATTTTTACAATTATATAGTCTATTTTTTCATAAACAATTTCTGGAGTGACTTTACGTAATCGTCAATAACGGAATTGTCCAAAGAGCAAAGCCCATATTGACCCTTTCTATTAATTTCTATCAAACCAGCATCATTTAATATCTTCAGGTGATGAGACACTGCTGGTTGAGTAATATCGAGCGACTTGATCACCTCAGTACAAGAAATTTTCGGGTTTGAAGAAATTGATTGAAGAATCTTAAATCTTGAATCGTTCGCCAATGCATTAGAAACCTTAAGAATTTGATCTAAGTTCAAAGTTTGTCCTCCTCATCAATATAGATTTAAATATAATCATATCAAATTTTTCTTTAAAATGTATAAAAATATCTTATGCAAGTTTTAATCTAATTTTAATTTAATATTAATCTGTTTTTAATGTATAATATAAAAATCGATGTTTTCTTTTTTTGGAGGGATAAAAATTTTATGGTCAAAATGGAGCATATAAACAAATATTTTGGGTCTCATCATGTATTGAAGGACATAAACCTCAACGTAGAGTTCAAAGAAAGAGTGGTGATAATGGGGCCTAGCGGCTCTGGAAAGAGTACTCTGATAAGATGTATTAACTTTTTAGAAAAGCCCTCATCAGGGAGGATCTTTGTAAACGGAGTTGAACTAACTGCGAAAAAGGTATCTTTGAACAAGGTAAGACAGAAAATTGGTATGGTTTTCCAACACTTCAACCTTTATCCGCACAAAACAGCCCTTGAAAACGTATTGCTTGCACCCATTCTGGTCGAAAAAAGAGACAAAAAGGAGGCCGAGAAAAGCGCTATATTGCTGCTCGAAAAAGTTGGTTTAAAGGATGCATACAATAAATATCCTTCTCAGCTCTCAGGCGGTCAGCAGCAAAGGGTTGCGATAGCAAGAGCTTTAAACATGAAGCCAGATCTATTACTTTTTGATGAGCCCACATCAGCCCTTGATCCAGAAATGATTCAAGAGGTACTTGATATAATGATCGCCCTCGCAAAAGAAGGAATGACAATGGTAGTAGTAACCCATGAAATGGGATTTGCCAAACAGGCAGCAGATAGAATTGTCTTTATGGATGGTGGTCAGATTATGGAAACAGGAACTCCTGACCAGATATTTAACAATCCTACACACGAAAGAACTCAGGCATTTCTTGAAAAGCTAAACAAGATTCAGGTTTAAATCTGTCTTTATCAAATTCTTATAAATTTTAAGGAGGAATGAAAATGAAAAAATTGAAGTTCTTGTTCTTAAGTGTCCTTCTCCTTCTTGGTTTTGTGGTTGCTGGGTGTTCCCAACAAGCGCAAAAGCCTCAGGAGAGCTCAGCGGTACCATCGGACATAAAAGCCATTAAAGACCGCGGCGTTCTAAACGTTGGTGTAAAGTACGACGTACCAAAATTTGGATTCAAAGATCCAAAAACAGGCAAGGTTGAAGGCTTTGAAATAGATATAGCTCACGAAATGGCAAAAAAGATCCTTGGCAATCCAGATAAAGTAAATCTTATAGCTGTTTCACCGAAAACAAGAGGACCTCTTCTGGACAACGGAGAAGTAGATATGGTTATCGCCACCTTTACCATTACTCCTGAAAGAGAGAAAAGTTTCAACTTCTCAGTACCATATTTTACTGACGGAGTAGCGCTCTTAGTTAAGAAAGACTCTGGGATAAAGAGCTTTGCAGATCTAAACGGTAAAACAGTTGGTGTAGCCCAAAGCGCAACCACAAAGGGTGCTATAGAAGCTGAGGCAAAGGCTAAGGGAATAAAAGTAAATGTCCTTGAATTTGCTAGCTATCCAGAAATAAAAGCTGCCCTCGAATCAAATAGGGTTCAAGCATTTTCTACAGACGGCGCAATACTTTACGGCTATCTTGATGACTCTACTATGCTTCTTCCCGAAAGATTTGCTCCACAAAACTACGGTATAGCGATGAAAAAGGGTAACGATGGCCTTTTGAAATTAGTCAATTCAACTCTTGAAGAGATGCAAAAGGACGGGACACTTGCAAAGCTAAAGGAGAAGTGGGGACTTAAATAGTGTTTGATACGGGACCCTTTGCATTATTTAAATGGGAGAAGCTCTTTTCTGATTGGAGAATTTTTGCAGAGGGTTTCGCCACTACAATCTCGGTTTCATTTCTTGGCCTCTTATTGGCTCTTGTATTAGGGTTAATATTTGGCGTTCTTGCGACCAGTCAATTCAAAGGCGCAAAATTTATAAACCGAATATATGTCGAGTTCATTCAAAACACCCCGCTAGTAATACAGATATTTTTCCTGTACAATGGGTTCCCCCATTTGGGGATAGTATTGCCAGTTTTCGCTGTTGGAGTAATTGGCGTGGGTGTCTATCACGGAGCATATATTGCAGAAGTAGTTAGAGCGGGCATCCAATCAATTCACAGAGGTCAGTTAGAGGCTGCATACTCTCAAGGCTTTACCTTCTGGCAATCTATGAGATATATAATTTTGCCTCAGGCAAAGGTTATAATATTTCCCCCGCTTACAAACCAAGCTGTCAGTTTGATTAAAAATACCTCTGTAATGGCGATGGTTGCAGGTGGAGATCTGATGTATCACGCAGACTCATGGTCGAGCAACAATCTTTATTATGGTCCCGCATACGTAATAGTGGGGCTGCTATATTTGAGCCTTTGTTTGCCATTGGCCAGATTTGCTAGCTATCTTGAACGAAAGGCACAGATGAGCCCATGATTGGACAACTTTTTGCTCCTGATATATTAATATTCTTATTAAAAGGATTAGAGGTAACACTTACCATTGCAGTATTTACCATAATATTTAGCACACTTCTTGGGTTAATTCTCGGGGTAGCTAGATATTCAAACAATCCTTTTATCAGCCAGATCGCAACGGTTTACATAGACTCTATTAGGAACATCCCACTTTTGTTGTTCATACTTGCCTGTAGATTTATGATACCAATACCGCCAATTCAGGCAGCTATCCTTGCTATGACGATATTTACTACTGCAATGATAGCTGAAATAGTAAGAGGAGGCCTAAACTCAATTGACAAGGGGCAGTGGGAAGCTGCAGCATCTCAGGGCTTTGGATATGCGCAAACTCTTATCTATATAGTCTTGCCGCAAGCCATCAGAAAAGTAATACCACCGCTTATCTCTCAATTTATTACTACCATAAAGGATACGTCTTTTACCTGGGCTGTGGGCATAGAAGAGTTAACTGGTAGGGGTATGATAGTTATGGGTCAGTATGCAGAGCCAGCACAGGTATTCGTGCTCTTTGGGATGATAGCATCGACTTACTTTATTATCAACTACACCCTCTCGGTATTAGCCAGAAATCAACAAAAAAAGATGATTCATCAAAGTTATTAATTTTGTAGCACAAACCGCCCTTTTTAGCGGTTTGTGCTCTTCTTCTCTATTTCGTATACAGCTTAAATATTGACTGGGTGCCGCTATTTTCTTCTCCCATTTTGGACAATTCTTCATACAAAGATAGTGCCAGCTCCAATCCAGGCAACTTTATTCCCATTCTCACGGTCTCATCATGAGCTATCTTCATATCTTTTATAAAATGTTTTACATAAAATCCAGGCGCAAAGTCACCTTTTAGCATCTTAGGGCCAAGATTTACCAAAGACCAGCTACCTGCTGCACCGCCTCCAATACTCTTTAATACCGTTTCAGGATCAAGCCCTGATTTAATAGCATAATAAAGAGATTCTGCCACACCTATCATGCCAGTAGCTATCACAATCTGATTACACATCTTAGTGTGCTGTCCAGAACCCGTCTTCCCTTGATATACTACATTTTTCCCCATCAGATTAAAAAGTGGCAATACTGAATTATAGATTCCTTCATCTCCGCCCACCATTATAGACAATGCAGCATTCCTGGCGCCAATATCTCCACCAGAGACAGGTGCGTCTAAGAAATATACCCCTTTCTTTATCGCCTCTTCGCCTATCTTTACAGCAAGAGATGGAGGAGATGTCGTCATATCTATGAGAATTGCATTTTCATTAGCATTTTTTACAAGGCCGTTCTCGCCCAGATAGACCTCTTCTACGTCCTTTGGAAAACCTACTATGGTTATTATCACATCACAAGTCTTGGCCAGCTCATCAATAGGAAGGAAAACAGCGCCTTTGTCCAAAAGGTCTTGCGCCTTTGACTTTGTTCTCGTGTAAACAAAAAGCTTATAGCCAGCATCTAAAATATGGGCAGCCATACTCTTCCCCATAACCCCTGTACCGACAAATCCTACTTTAGTTTTTTTTGATTCAATCTGCACTTTTTTCGCCTCCATGAATTATTAACGTCAAATATGTATGAAAAATCTTACAGTAACTCTTCAAGCTCTTTTATACTGTTAATCTTAAACATAGCTTTCATTATATTTTTCAGCCTCTCTCTATCTGAGATACTTTTAACTTTGCTCTCTATTTCAGGCGAAAAAGCATCAAATTTTGCCTCAATGGCATTTAATACCATATCCTGAGCATCAAGCAACATACCTTCCATCTTTCCTTCTATCTTACCTTCTTCTTTACCTTCCATCTTCCATTTCTTAGTTAAGGTTATCAACTCTTCTTCGCCTCCTATCTCTGAAATTAACTCTTGTGTTTTTTCTGGACCATAATTTATGGAAACGTAGTTTATTACAATTAAAATCTCTTCATTTAATAAATCAAGTCCTTGCTCTTTTATACTATGATACACTAATGCAAATATTTTTTTCAATTCTTCAGACTCATCTTTATTTCCTGATTTACAGTACTTTAAGGCTGCAAGCTTAAAGTAAAGACTTATATTTTCTTTTAATCCCTCTTCTATCATACTATTTGATAAATTCTTTGTATCAAATAGTATGTGTTTGAACTTTGGCAGGTATTTAGACAAGAAAGATAAGTCTTTATCTGATTTTATAGATTTAAATTGATCTGAAAACTCTTCTGACATATTC
>JAJXTU010000017.1 GCA_021783475.1 bacterium | reverse complement strand
AGGCTATGGTTGTCCAGAATCCTGACTTGAAAAATCTTGATTTACAGAATTTTTATAAATCAGCAAGACAGTTAAACAAGATTACTACAGAATTACAAGACATAGTAATGGCTGTTAGAATGGTACCTTTAACAGGAACGTTTCAAAAGATGAATAGAACAGTAAGAGACATGTGTAAAAAGTTGGGAAAAGAAGTGAAGCTGAAATTGGTTGGTGAAGAGACTGAAGTTGATAAAAATATTATAGAGCACATTTCAGATCCTCTTATGCACTTGATTAGAAATTCAATAGATCATGGCATTGAAATGCCTGACTATAGAGAATCTATTGGAAAAACACGTGCTGGCACGGTAACCCTTGAAGCAAAAAATTCGGGTAGTGATGTGCTGATAATAATTAGTGATGACGGAAACGGCTTAGACAGAGAAAAAATTTTAGCAAAGGCGCAAAAAAATGGGATTTTAAACAAAAACCCAGAATCCTTAACTGACAGAGAAATATATAACTTAATAATGTTGCCAGGATTTTCTACAAATGAGGAGATTACTGAATTTTCAGGAAGAGGCGTGGGCATGGATGTAGTTAGAAACAATATAGATAAGGTTGGAGGAACCATTGAAGTAGACAGCCTTGCGGGTTCTGGCACTACTATAGTTTTAAAGATACCTCTTACTCTTGCGATTATAGATGGAATGAACTTAAAAGTAGGCGATACAAGGTTTACTCTGCCCATTAACACTATAAAAGAATCATTCAGGCCAAAAGACTCTGATCTGATAAAAGATCCAAACAACGTAGAGATGTTGATGGTTAGGGGTCAGTGTTATCCCATATTGAGAATGCATTCACATTTCAAAATTGAAACTGATATTACCAGCTTATCTGAGGGAATAATTATAATGCTCGAACAGGATGGAAAGAGCATATGTTTGTTTGCTGATGAGCTTATTGGACAGCAACAGGTTGTCGTAAAAAGTCTTCCAAAGTATATAAAAAATTTAAAGCGCATTTCTGAGTTGGCTGGGTGCACATTACTTGGTGACGGGAGCATAAGTCTGATATTGGATGTGAACGGGTTAGTGGCAAGTTAAAAAGCAAGGAGGTGTTTAATATGAGTCAAGATACGAATCAAGAACTTGATGTTAATGATGATGAGGACACACAGAAGGGAAAATTTCTGACTTTTTCTTTGGGAAATGAATTCTATGGCATAGAAATAAGATACGTTGTTGAGATTATAGGATATCAACCTATTACTAAAGTGCCCGATCTGCCAGACTATGTGAAAGGTATTATAAACCTCAGAGGGAAAATAATTCCTGTTATGGACGTGAGACTTCGATTCGGTAAGGAATTTATAGAGTACAACGATAGAACTTGCATAATTGTAATAGAAGTTAACGATGTGTCTATTGGTCTTATAGTGGACGTCGTCTCAGAAGTAATTTCGATATCAGATGAAAATATTGTCGAGCCACCAAAGCTTAAAAAAGAGGGGAGTCGATTCGTGAAAGGCATTGGAAAAGTTGGGGATGAAGTAAAACTCTTGCTTGATTGTGATAAATTGCTGACAGAAGATGATTTTGAAGCCATCGAGAGTGCAATCTGATGGCATTTACTTACTTTTTTCGAGATATGCAAACTCTGGAGCTTATCAGAGATAACTGTCTAAAGTCTTTAGTATCAAGGCAGAGAATCAAGATTTGGGATGCAGGTTGCGCAATGGGTCCAGAGCCATATTCTCTCTCTATCATATTTAGAGAAAACGTGGGATATATGTATTTTCGAAATATCAAGATAATAGCTACCGACATAGATCAGAGTCAACAGTTTGACAAGATTATCTTGGACGGTATTTACCCAAGAGAGCAGGTAGAAAGGATTCCGAAAGAGATACTCTTTAAATATTTTGTTGATGTAGATGGTGGAAAATATTTTCAGATTGTAGAGGAAATAAGAAAATCTGTAAGTTTTAGACGTCACGATCTTTTGACTTTAAAACCAATTGAGGAAAACTTTGATCTAGTTTTGTGTAAAAATGTACTGCTTCATTTCAGCTATGAAGAAAGGATAAAAGTATTAACTATGTTTTATAACTCACTTAACGTTGGCGGTTTTTTAGCGCTTGAACAGACTCAAAAGATTCCTAACGAGATAGAAAATCTTTTTGTGCCGATAGTATCAAATGCCCAGCTATTTAAAAAATCTGAAATAAATGTTACTAAAAGATGAAGATCTTAAATTTGATCGAAGGGTATAGCTCTCATATTTACACATCTAATGTATATCTAATTACTGGAGATTTTAATAGTATACCAGATGTAAATACCCTTATAGATGCTGGCAGAGACCCAAGCATAATTATGAAGATTAAAAATGCTTCTACAGGAGTGGGTAAAAAAAGAATTGAGCAACTTATATTGACACATAGTCATTATGACCATGTGGGGATGCTTAGCGAGATAAAAAGAGAATTTAATCCTACAGTAATGGCATTTTCAAATTCAATCGATGGTATAGATGTGTTATTGAGGGATGGAGAAGTTATAAAAGCTGGAGATTCAAGCCTTGAAGTTATTTACATGCCTGGTCACAGTAATGATTCTATTTTGCTCTACGACAAGAAAAACCAGATTTTATTTGCTGGAGACAGCCCTCTAATTATTAAATCTACTGGAAATTCATATGAAGATGAGTTTATAAGAGTTTTTGAGAGAGTTTGCTCTCTGAAAATAAAAATTATATATTTTGGGCACGGAGATCCCCTGAATAGGGGCGTAGAGGCTGTTTTAAAGAAATCCTTTTCCATGCTAAAAAAATAAGATGTTAAAAAGGAGGAAGACAATGGAATGGTTTAGCAATTTGAAGATTGGAAAAAAATTGTTGTTAAGCTTTATATTGATTGCAATTATTTCAGGTTTAATGGGGGTTTTTGGTATAGTTGCTTTGAAGAATATTTCTCAAAATAGCAACAATATGTATGGGAAGATGACAGTCCCCTTGGAGAGGTTATTAAGAATTTCGGTTGCATTTGAGAGAGTTAAATTGAATTCTTCTGAAATGGTTAATGTCCAGAATCCAAACGAAATTCAGGATCATATTACAAAAATAAAACAAGACAGCGCTGATATAGATTCTCTTACCAAAGAATTTTCTACTATGACCAATTCAGATCAAATGAGAAATCTTTTTCAAGAATTTCAGGCTTCCTGGTCTAATTATAAAAATCAGTTAGATAAGGAAATTGCTTTAGTCCAGTCGAATAGAAATGCTGAGGCTATAGCTTTGTTGAGTCAAAACGGAGATTTGGGTAAGGCCAGTTTGTCAACTGAAAATCTTCTCACTAAAATGAAAGATCTGAAGTTGACTCATGCAAAAGATATGGCAGATATTAATAATGCTACTGCTAACAATAGCAGCATCTTAATGGTAATTATTGTGCTTATAACTTTGTTCCTGGCAATTTTATTAGGTATTTTTATTTCAAAGATTATAAGCAATCCGTTGAGAAAGACTCAAGAGCTTCTAAATGAAATGTCAAAGGGACATTTTAGCAATAGGCTGAGAATTACTGCCAACGATGAAATTGGTCAGATGGCAAAAGCTTTGGATGCCTTTTCTGACGAAATGCAAAAGGTTTTTATAGGTTCTCTAAATAAGATTGCCGAGGGAGATTTAAATTTACAAATTGTACAAAAAGATGATAAAGATGAAATTACCCCTGTTATAAAAAAGACAGTTGAAAATATTAATGCACTTCTCTTAGAAACCAACAATCTTATACAGGCAACAAAAGAAGGTAAGCTTGATACAAGAGGTAATGCAGCAGCATTTACAGGTGGTTGGGGCCAGTTAATCGGCGGAGTAAACGAAATGATAGACTCTTTTGTGGGACCAATAAACGTTACAGCAGAATATGTGGATAGAATAAGTAAAGGTGACATACCGCCAAAGATAACTGATGCATATTATGGAGACTTCAACGAAATCAAGAATAACCTAAATAGTTGCATAGATATAATGAACGGCCTTCTCTTAGAAACCAACAATCTTATACAGGCAACAAAAGAAGGTAAGCTTGATTCAAGAGGTAATGCAGCAGCATTTACAGGTGGTTGGGGCCAGTTAATCGGCGGAGTAAACGAAATGTTGGGCTCTCTTGTTCTATATATTGATTCCATGCCTGTTCCTGCATTTATCATTGATAGAGATTTTAATATTCTATTCATGAATAAAACTGGCATTGATTTAACTGGTGTTCCTAAGAAAAACGTAATCGGTTCAAAGTGTTATGATCACTTTAAAACTTCTCATTGTGGGACTGATAAATGTGCAACTGGTCAGTGTATGCAACGTGGTACTAATGTAACAGCTGAAACAGATGCTCATCCTCAAGGGAAGAACTTAGATATTTCTTACACTGGCGTCCCTGTTAAAGACAATAACGGAACTGTCATAGGCGGTTTGGAAATAATATCTGACCTGACAGATGTAAAGAATGCCTCTCGTTTAGCTAAGAAACAGATGGATTATCAGGCTTCTGAAGTTAATAGACTTGTTTCTAACCTGGACAGAGTTTCAAAAGGCGACCTTGATGTAGAGCTTACTATAGCAACTACAGATTCTGATACAGAGGAAATTGGCAAGAATTTTAAAAAAATTAATAATGCTTTAGGTGCAACCGTTCAATCAATTCAAAATATATCAAATGAAGTTGGAGAACTTTCTAAATCTGCAGTTGGAGGCAAACTGGATGTCAGGTCTGACCTGGCAATATATAGAGGAAGTTTTTACTCTATTATGGAAGGTTTTAACAATACCTTAGATGCAATTATAGGGCCTCTCAATGTGGCAGCAGAATATGTGGATAGAATAAGTAAAGGTGACATACCGCCAAAGATAACTGATGCATATTATGGAGACTTCAACGAAATCAAGAATAACCTAAATAGTTGCATAGACATAATGAACGGCCTTCTCTTAGAAACCAACAATCTTATACAGGCAACAAAAGAAGGTAAGCTTGATACAAGAGGTAATGCAGCAGCATTTACAGGTGGTTGGGGCCAGTTAATCGGCGGAGTAAACGATTTGATTGAGGCCATTATAGAGCCTATTAAAGAGGCAGCAGAGGTGCTTGCTGAGATGTCAAAGGGCAATTTAAGTGTAATGGTTAAGGGTGACTATAAGGGTGATAATGCAAAGATCAAAAACTCTTTGAATGACACTATCAGTGCCTTATCGTCCTATATAAAAGAAATATCTGAAGTGCTAACTCAGATTGCACAAGGAAACCTTGATCTTGAGATAAGAGCCGACTATAGAGGAGATTTCTCATCAATAAAGGACTCTATAAATAACATTTTAGACTCTCTAAATGAAATTATTGGAGATTTCAACAATGCAGCCTCTCAGGTGTCATCTGGTTCTAACCAAGTGGCAAGTTCAGCCCAGTCTCTTTCACAGGGGGCTACAGAACAGGCCAGTGCCATAGAAGAGCTGACAGCATCTCTTGAAGAGATTTCGGGTCAGACGAAAAAGAATTCTGAAGATGCAGTTGTAGCAAATAACTTGGCTACAGAGGCAAAGAACGATGCAGTTGTAGGTAATGGTCAGATGCAAGAGATGTTAAAGTCTATGGATGAGATTAACGAATCTTCAAATAATATTTCCAAGATAATCAAGGTAATTGATGAAATTGCTTTCCAGACAAACACCCTTGCTTTAAACGCAGCAGTTGAGGCTGCTCGTGCTGGACAACACGGCAAGGGCTTTGCGGTTGTAGCAGAAGAGGTTAGAAATCTTGCCACAAGAAGCGCTAATGCCGCTAAAGAGACCACACTTCTTATAGAGGGCTCAATTAAAAAAGTAGAAGTTGGCACAAAAATAGCCAACGAAACTGCAGACGCACTAAATAAGATTGTAGAAGGCGTTTCTAAGGCTGCATCTTTGGTCAGCAGCATTGCAAATGCCTCAAATGAGCAAGCTCAAGCTATAAATCAAGTGAATCAAGGTATACAACAGGTTTCTATAGTTGTGCAAAATAATTCTGCAACTTCTGAAGAGATTGCTGCTTCTAGCGAAGAGCTATCTTCACAGTCAGAGATATTGAAAGAACAGGCGAATCGCTTTAAGCTTAAGAAGTCTAAGAAGGTTTCGTACAGTGAGATAGGCGATCTCCCAGATGACGTATTGCAACTTATTCAATCAATGAACAAGGCCAAGAAGTCAGGAAATAGTATGAGCGGGCAAGATGAACGCAAAAAAAATACTAGCAAGAAACCAAAAATTGACTTAAACGATCATGATTTTGGTAAGTACTAAAAATAATTGTTTAGAAGAGCCCATCTATCGGGCTCTTCTAATATAATAGCTAAAATGTATAGAATTTCCGATGAGGAATTTAAAGAACTAAGGAATTTTGTTCATGAGAATTATGGAATATTTCTTAGGGATGAAAAAAAAGCGCTTGTTCTAAGTAGATTTCAACGCTATATGATGGATAATAATTTTTATTCTTTTAGAGAATATCTTGATTTTTTGAAAAAAAGTGAAAACAAAGAAGCATTAACGACTTTGGTAAATAAAATTACTACAAATTACACCTTTTTTATGAGAGAATTGGAGCACTTCAAATATTTTAAGGATACGGTTCTTCCTTATTTAAAAGCTAAAAATAAGAATAAGGATATGAGAATTTGGTCCGCTGGCTGTTCTTCCGGAGAAGAACCTTATACGCTGGCTATGATAATAGATGAATTTTTTCACGGGCAAAAAGAAAATTGGGACACTAAAATTCTTGCAACCGACATTTCAGAGGAAGTTCTGTCAACCGCAAGAAAAGGCATCTATCCATTGGATAAGCTTTCTGATTTGCCAAATGCGTGGAAGGTTAATTATTTTAAAATTTATGATAAATCAAACTTGGTTGTTTCTGAGAAGATAAAAGAAGAAGTTATATTTAGGAGTTTCAATCTAATGGAAAAGGCCTTCCCATTTAAAAAGAAATTTGATGTTATTTTTTGTAGGAATGTAATGATATATTTCGATGAAAGAACGAAAAATGAGCTTGTACAAAGATTTTTTGATAATACGAATCTTGGTGGATATCTTTTTATTGGGCATTCAGAGTCTATTAATCGGACTATCACGAAATACAAAAACGTAATTCCATCGGTATACAGGAAGGAATGAATATCATGAAAAAAATTAGAGTTATGGTGGTAGATGACTCTGCTGTTTTTAGAATGTTACTCGTAAGGGGTATAAGTACAGATCCCGATATAGAGGTTGTCGCACAGGCGATAGATCCCTTTGATGCGAGTGAGAAAATTGTTCAATTTCATCCAGATGTTATGACTTGTGATGTTCAAATGCCAAAAATGGATGGGATAGAGTTTATTAAAAAACTTATTCCTCAATATCCTGTACCTGTAGTTGTGGTGAGCTCAATTAGCAACTCAGTAATTGATGCTCTTAAGGCTGGAGCTGTTGATTTTGTGAGTAAACCAGATATTAGTTCTGTAAGCCTAGTAAAAGAATTTTTGGATGAGCTTGTTAACAAGGTGAAAATAGCCTCCAAGGCTAAAGTATTTAAGGAATCTAAGAGCCAGCAAAAAAATTTAAACAATCTAAACAAACAATCTTTTGAGAGAAAAATTATAGCAATTGGTGCATCAACGGGTGGTACAGAGGCAATATTTAGAATATTGCAAGATTTCCCATCTCAGATGCCTGGAATTGTGATAACCCAACACATACCTCCAGTTTTTTCAAAAATGTTTGCTGAAAGGCTAAACAATTCAACCAACTTAAATGTCAAAGAGGCAAAAACAGGAGATATCCTTCTTCCTGGTATGGCAATTTTGGCTCCAGGAGATCAGCATATGAAGATTGTAAGCGCTAATGAGGGATATGGAATAGAGTGTAATTATGGAGAAAAAGTAAATGGTCATAGACCATCTGTAGACATCCTTTTCGAGAGTGTGGCAAAAGAGGCAGGCAAAAAGGCTATAGGAGTCATATTAACAGGTATGGGCTACGATGGCGCAAAAGGGCTTTTGGCTATGAGAAGGAAGGGCGCAAGAACTATTGGTCAGGATGAATCAAGCTGTGTGGTTTATGGGATGCCAAAGGTCGCTTTTGATTTAGGTGCTGTAGAAAAACAAGCTTCGCTTGATCAAATTCCTGTTGAGATTTATAGACTGTTATCTGAAAGCCATCCTTAAGTGGTTAAGGAGGAAGAGATGGATTATTTTAAAGAGCTCAGCGATGTTTTAAAATTTAGCCCTGTTGAGATTTTGATATTAGACGATCAAGGAAGAGTTGTTTGGGTTAGTAACGCTGTATTATCTCAATTTGATAAACAAATTGAAAAGATTGAGGGCTTAAGAGTTGGGAGTGCCCTGCTGTGTGAAGGCAGCTTAGAGAATGCGCTTGGTTGTGGCTTTGGGGAGAGCTGCAAAACATGTGAACTGAATAAAATAATTAAGCAAAGTTTAAAAACAAAAAAACCTATCATAAACAAGGAAATTAAAAAGACATTTTTGTATGGCTCGAAGAGAAGGACTTTCTGGTTTCTGGTAAACATAAACCTAACTAAAATATCTGAAAAAGATTATCTTGTTTTAAGTATGACCGATATTACTGAAAAAAAAGAAAAAGAAAAATCCCTTGAATCAATAAATGACTACTATCTTGATATGATTGATAATTTTCCGTCAATGTTTTGGAGAACCAATACTGCTGGAGAGGTAATTTTTGTAAATCAGGAATATCTGAATTTTTTCGGATTTAGTCTAGATGAGGCGCTACTCTTTGGATGGTCAAAAAAGTTAAGCCCAGATTCTAAGATTGAAGATTTTGAAACTTTGAGAGATATGGAATTAAAACCCGAACCCTTTAGGCTGGAACAGCAAAGAGTAGATGCTAATGGAGAAATTAGAGATTGTTTGATTATTGGAAAACCATATTTTATAAAGGGGCAGTTTGCTGGTCATACTGGGGTAGTAGTAGATATTACCGAGATAAAGAGAATACAAAAAATGCTCGAAGAAACCAACAGCAAATATGTCGAACTCTTTAACAATATAATTGGAAATTATGTTCTATTTAAAATTGAATATGACAATGAATCTAAGCCATCTGAGCTTATATACCTAGAGGTAAATAAGTTTTTTGAAAATATTGTAGGAGATAGGATATCAGATTTTCTTGGTAAAAAACTCTCTGATATTAATTTTGAACTTCACGAGAGAATTTTAGAAGATTTAAAAAAGAGACCTATTCAGAAAGGATTGAGTTTTAAAACTGGAACTTATTTTAGTCCTGCTTTAAATAGATGGTATGTTGGAAATGTATATATTCCTGAGGAAGGGTATCTTGCTATAATTTCAAATGATATTACTGACTTAAAGAAAGCTGAAGAAAAATTGATTAATGCAAAGGAGATTGCTGAGAGCGCAAACAAAGCGAAGAGCGAATTTTTGGCCAATATGAGCCATGAAATCAGGACTCCGTTAAACGGCATTATAGGTTTGATAGATCTTTTGCTAGTAACGCAACTTGATTCTGAGCAAAAAGACTATGCTCAGACAATAAGGTTTTGTTCTAACAATCTTCTAAACGTAATAAACCAGGTTCTTGATTTTTCAAAAATTGAGGCAAATCGTATGCAGGTGGAACATATTGACTTTGATCTAAAAAAAGTTTTAGATGAGATGTGTCAGATACATTCATTCAAGGCAAAAGAAAAGAATTTGACCTTTAAGTGTAATATATCTTCTTCTATCCAGGGTGTGGTTACGGGAGATCCTGTAAAACTTAAGCAAGTTTTGAACAATCTATTATCTAATGCTATTAAATTTACTGATTCTGGAGAAGTTATATTTTCTACTGAAGTAGAAAAATATGATGGTAATATCTACAAAGTAAAATTTACAGTAAAAGACACTGGAATAGGCATCGCAAAAGAGGATCAGAAAAAACTTTTTACTGCTTTTAACCAAATAGATGGATCGATAACAAGAAATTATGGTGGAACAGGACTAGGACTAGCAATTTCAAAAAGACTAATAGAAATGTTGGGTGGTCATATTAGGATAGAGAGTGAAAAGGGCAAGGGGACAAAATTTGAATTTTATATAAATCTTAAGAATTCTAAGGGGGTAAGGACTGATAAGGTTTTAGACGGCAATGATTTTGAAATTATTAAAACACAAATCAGAATACTTTTGGTTGATGACGATATGGTAAACGCTAAGGTTATAAGCTTGATGTTAAAAAATAGAGGGTATTCTATCGATTTAGCGAAAAATGGACTTGAAGCAGTAGAACTTTTTAAAAACAATAAGTTTGATCTAATACTTATGGACATTCAAATGCCAATTTTAGATGGAATAGAGGCTACGAAAAAAATTCGTAAAATTGAAGGAAATGAAAACCATATACCAATCATAGCTTTAACGGCAAATGCTCTGAAAGGCGACAGGGAGAGGCTTCTTGCACTTGGTATGGATGAATATCTTTCAAAACCAGTAGGTTTAAACGACCTATATAGTAAGATTGACTATGTGTTAAATAGATTCAAGGCTACTGTGTCTTTTAATAGTAAAAATGATGTGAGAATCAGCGAAAATGGCGATATTATTTTTGGTGACACGGTAGAGAAATATGATTCTTCTAATATTAAAGATTTAAAAAAGATTGATGAAGAAATTAAAAATCTAAAGATTAATTTTCAAGCAGGCGATCTATTTGAGATAGAGGCAATTTCTCATAGATTAAAAGAGGAATTTGCAGATTTGGATGATGACTTAAAGGTTTGCGCCTTTAAATTGGAGCTTGCTGCAAGAAATAGCAAGATGAAGACGGTAGAGAATAAGGTAATTGAGATAGAGGAAAGATTTAATATTTTTAAAAAATTACTTAATACTGGAGGTTTATAGTGAAAATTCTGGTTGCTGAAGACGATATGCCGAGCAGGAAATTTTTATCTAAATTTTTATCTGACTATGGGGACGTGGATATGGTAGTAGATGGTCTGGAAGCTCTGGATGCCTATCTTATATCGGTTAAAGAAAATGAATTATACGATCTAATCTGTCTTGACATAATGATGCCAAAGGTTGATGGCATTAAGGTTTTGAAGGCTATAAAGGACTATGAGGATAAAAAGGGAGTTGAGATAAGCAAAAGATCTAAAGTAATGATGACTACCGCTCTTTCAGATACCGATTATGTGAATGAAGCTCTCAAGTTGGGTTGTACAGCTTATGCTGCAAAACCGCTTAATATAAAAAAAATGAGCGAGGTTATGGAAAAGCTGGGTTTTCAAAAGACATCTAATAAGGTTTTAAAGTAATATACCTATTTTTGTATTTTTTGGAGAAAAAATTTTTATATAAATTGCAATAAATCACGAATCTGTATTGAAATAGTTGGATTCATTTTGGATAAATTAGATTATAATATATGTTTGTTTGGTTTTTTTATCTTTATCGGATTATAAAAATATCGTCTAAATCTTTAAAGGATTGGTTTATTTATCTAAAATGTCTGTTTTTGGTCTCTTAAACTTATTCGTAGTTTATATTGTATGGAGTAGCACTTATCTGGCAATCAGAATTGCTGTGACAGGTGGATTTGAGCCGTTTACGCTTGGTGCAGTAAGACTATTTTTCGCTGGATTGATATTGTTCATTGTTTTAATCATAAAAAAGATGAATTTAAGGCTGAATTTCTATGAATTTAAGATAATATTTTCTACAAGTATGTTGATGTGGGTCTTGGGGAATGGTCTGATTATGTGGGCTGAACAAAATGCAGCCTCTGGGCTGACAGCGCTGATCTTAGGAGTCACGCCTATATTAGCATCATTTTTGGATTCAATTTTTACAAAAAAGATGCCCTCATTGATATCCGTATTTTCTTTATTGCTTGGATTTGTTGGTGTGTTTTGTTTGTTCATTCCAAAAATATCTAATTTTTCTCTTATAGACATATTTTCTTATTCTTTAGTGTTTATTTCAGCTTTGTGCTGGGCCGTTGGGGCTATTATTCAAAGAAACAATAGTCTAAATATGTCGGTTTTGACAATGAGCTTTTATCAGAGTTTATTTGCCTCTATAGGATTTTTCTTGCTCAGCCTTGTTTTTCATGAAAGCTACGCAATGCCAAGTTATAATGCGGTGCTTGCATTGTGGTATCTGGTGATATTTGGCTCTGTGTTTGCCTTTACTGCATATATAAATGCTGTAAAGCTATTGCCTATAAATATATCTATGACCTATGCGTATGTAAATCCTGTTCTTGCTCTATTTTTAGGACATATTGTTTTAAATGAAGAAATAAATAAGTTTACTATCATTGGAGCTTTGTTGATAATTTTAGGCATATTGGGAGTTTTTAAAGATCAATTTAACAAGAACAAAAAATAATCAGTTTGAATTTATTGAATTAATTTTTATACATTCCATATTTTTAAAATGTGCTCTATTGAAGAGTACGATGCTAAAAGATTTTTTTCAGTATTGCAGTTCAGAAAATCTATTGATGAGTGGTGGGCAGCGATAAGCCTTGAGTCCTCTGATTCCTTTAGTGAACGAGATCTTATGATCCCGTCCAAATGGGATGTAAAGAAATGTTTATCGTCTTTAAAGGCTATAAAGGTTATAGGGCTGCTTTTGCCGACTTCTTCTCTTATAAAATCGCCTTCTGATGAAAATATCATTAAGGTTCCGTCATTGTAGCCTAATATAACCTTGGAAGAATCTGTGGAATAGGAAAAATACGTTATAAAATAATCACTTCTTTCAGGTATTGATACCTCTCTACCTTCTTTTAAAAACCATACCAATAACTGGTTTTTGTCATTGAGATACAATACTGATTCTCCGTCAGGTGAGAACTCAAAATTTTTGAAACAAAATCTTTTGTTTGAAAATGTTCCAAGTTTTGTGCCTTCGATGGTAGACCATAAGTCGGTGTCAAAGCTGTACTTGTTCTTAGATGTAAAAAACATCTTATTGTAGCTGAAAATCAATTCGCTAACTGGCTCAAGATTGTTTTTTATACACCAAAGATTTTTCTCCTCGTTAAAAAGCCATAGTTCAAGAGTTCCATCTTCAAAACCAGATATTAAAAAATTTTCATCTATTGATAGGCTAAGAGATGATATCTCACCATCGTAAGAAGATAATTCTTTTATAAGTGTGCTTTTTTCAATGTCATAAACTTTTATTTCAGAATTATTGTGGCCTGTTATCAGTTTGTTTGAATTGGCGTTGGTACAAAAAGCTGTTATTGGCGACTGTGGATTTATTTTAGATGTTGAGTTGTGATCACATAAAGATATCATTTCAACCTGGTTGGATCTCTTTATTACGAATAAGTTCTCAAAATTTTTCGATAAACTAAAGGATTTTGAGTTAAAGTCGAATGGAAATTCTAATTCTGGCTTATCAAGGCTTGAAACATCCAACCCTCTAAATTCATCTACTTTTTTATATACTGATATGTTTCTAAAGTGTGATATAAAGAGTTTATTTAAATTTCTATTGTATGCAAGAGGCAATCCGTCGAATCTTTTTTCAAAAGTTATGCTCAAGTCGTTTGGGTCTATTTGTTTTAAAAATAAATCAAAAGAGCCAGTAACCAAACTATTTTCATCTAAAACTGAAAGCATTAAGATCTCTGAGTCATGGACTTTGTTGCTATTTAAGATTAATTTGTCTTTTATCAAATAAATATACCCTTCGCTGGAGGCTGTAATAATAGATTTTGTGTCATCTAAGAATACAAAATTTGAAATCCAAGAATTTTCTAATTTTTGAATCAGATCTATCTCTTTTGTTTTAAGATCTATTTGAAACAATTCACCGTCTAAAGTAGAGGCAAGGATAAATTTATTGTCATTGGAGAAGTCTACTCTATATATGCTCGAATGTAGGTTAAACTTTTCAATAATCTCCATATCTTTAATTTTAATAATTAAAATTGTTCCGTCATGTAGCCCTGCTGCTATCAGTTTGCTATCATTTGAAAATTTTATTGAGTTTATCCAGGAGGCATGATCTATTATTGAATTAATTAAATAGCCAGTTTTTAGAGAAAATATTTTTATCTCTCCATCAAAACCTCCGACAGATAATAAGCTATTATCATTGGATATCGATATTGTTTTTACCCATGAGTTTAAGGCGCCGATTTTTAATGATTCTTGGGTGTTCAAGTCTATTGTGTAAATATAATTTGATTTTTCTGAGTAAGCTATGATATCAAGGTTTTTCGAGAAATCAAAACAGAAATCTTTGTGATCTTCTATAAAAATTTTGTGTTCTAAGCTTTTAATGTTTTGGTTAAAATTTCTCATATTGTTTAGAAAATGTTCTGGGCTTCTTTCGTTTAGCATTATATAAATACTGAGGGCGTCTATAAAGTTTAAGCTTCTTTCGTTATATGGGAATTGTGACGCTTTGAAAGGTATTTGCTTGTTAAAAATTAATTTGTTAGTTTTTATGTCTGTAATTTTTATAAAGCCATCTGTGTTTGAGCTATAAAAAAGGGTTTCGTCCTTGCTGCACTTTATCGAGTCTACCCAACTTTGAAATATGTTTATGGTATTTATAGGGGCAGAGCTATTTAAATCATATATGTTTATAGTGCCATCGTTGAAACCTACAATCAAATTATCAAAGCTATTCGCATAACAAATAGACGTAGGCCATAAAGGAGAAGTGTCTATCACATTGATAGGATGCTTGGAATCTATGTTCCAAATTTTTATGGTAGAATCATATCCGCCTGATGCAATCTGGGTGTCATCTGTTGAAAATGCAAGCGAAGAAATTCTGTTTTGATGGCCCTCAAATTTATTTATAATTTTTTTATCCTGAACAGACCACAGTATTATTAAGTTGTCTCTGCTGCCCGATAGCAGATATTTTCCATCATGAGAAAAGGTCAGCGCAAGTATCCAATCTTCGTGGCCGCTTAAACTTTCTATAGGCTTATCTTTGAAAATATTCCATAAAAGTATGGAAGAGTTAAATCCCCCGGAAGCAAAGTGAATTCCATCGGGAGAAAATGCAGTTATAAATATCCAGTCTCTTCTCTTTCTTAATTTATCAATAAGATAACCAGTTAAAATTGGAAAATTGCCTTCAGCAAAATTGCTTGACTGAGGGATATTTATTTCCTTTTCAAAAATAAAATTTAATGTTTTTTTATCCACTGGTTTAATTTTTCATCTTAATAGATAATTTATTATACAGTAAACTTTTATTAATATATTTTTAACATAAATCAAATGATTGTTTTCGAATTGCTGCTATAATGATTGTGAAAAACAAATTCGATAATTTTCTAATTATAGAAAAGGGGGAAATATGTTTAGAAAAACTAAAATTATTTGCACTTTAGGACCTAGCACGGATGATCCTGACATCCTATATAGCTTTGTAGAAAAGGGTATGGACGTTGCCAGATTTAATTTTTCTCACGGAGATTACGAGGATCACTTTAGAAGGATTCAAATGGTGAGAGAGGCTTCTAAAAAGCTGAAGAAAGAAGTGGCTCTTATGTTAGACACAAAGGGTCCTGAGATTCGAGTAGGGAAATTTAAGACAGGATCTGCTCAGCTTAACAAGGGCCAAAAATTTATCCTGACTGCTGAAGAGGTTGATGGAGATGAAAGAATAGTAAGTCTTACATATCCCGATCTGGTCTCAAGGGTAAAGAAAGGCAACGTAATTGTTCTGTCTGATGGTCTTATCTCGCTTTTGGTGGACGAGACTGATGACAAGAATATTTATACTACAGTGATGAACAACGGTGTTTTAAAGGATCACAAGAGGGTAGCTGTTCCAGGAGTTTTTTTGGATATGCAATTTTTGTCTGAAAAAGACATAAACGACATAAAGTTTGGCGTGGAACATGAAATGGACTTTATTGCTGCCTCCTTCGTCCAAAATGCAGCCAATATTTTAGAAATCAGAAGGGTTTTAGAAGAGAATAATTCCAATATTGATATTATCGCGAAGATTGAAAATAAATTTGGTATTGATAATATTGATGAGATCCTTAAAGCTGCTGATGGCATTATGGTGGCAAGGGGAGATATGGGAATAGAGATACCTAATGAGGATGTTCCCTTAATCCAAAAAGAGCTTATAAAAAAGGCCAATAAAGTGGGCAAACCTGTGATTACTGCTACACAGATGCTAGAGTCTATGATAAACAACCCCCATCCTACCAGAGCAGAGGCTAGTGATGTGGCAAATGCAATTCTGGATGGCACGGATGCAATAATGTTGAGCGGTGAGACGGCTGCCGGAAATTATCCACTGGAAGCTATGGAGATGATGGCAAGAATATCGGTGAAAACTGAGACATCTTTAGACTATAAGACAATATTTTTGTCTAAGGGTTTAAACCAAAAAACAACTACTGACGCTATAAGCCATGCTACAGTTCAGATTTCTCATGAACTCGATGCTGCTGCAATAATAAGCATTACCCAAAGTGGCTATACGGCTAAAATGGTATCAAAATATAGACCAAATGCTTTTATAATAGGCGTTTCTTCTGATATTAAGATGGTCAGAAAGATGAAATTGATTTGGGGGGTTTATCCTATAATCTGTAGTAGGACAAATAATATTGAAGAGATGGTCTTAGAAGCCATTAGTAGATCGAATGCCACCAAACTTATAAATGAGGGAGATCTAATAGTCATTACTGCTGGAGTGCCTATTGGCGCTACTGGCACTACAAATATGGTGAGGGTTCACGTAGTAGGCAATATTTTATTAAGGGGTATAGGTGTGGGACATACCTCATTTACAGGGCAAGTGTGTATTGCAAATACTTTGAAAGATTTCAAGGAAAAGATGAAGCCAGGAAGCATTGTGGTCGCAAAACGTATTGATGAAGAATCTGCAAAATATACTACTGATGCGGGTGCGCTAATAGTAGAAGAAGGGGGTCTTACTTCCAATGCTGTGATATTGGGCATAAACTTCGGAATTCCTGTGGTGATAGGAGTCGAAGGTGCATTGGAAACGCTGAAAGATGGCCTTGTGATAACGGTAGATGCTGAAAGGGGATTGGTCTATCAAGGGGAGATAAACGTAAGATAAATTTAAAATTTTATGTTAAAATATAAAGTATAACGAAGCTTTAAATATTTGTTGAACACATTACCCTGGTTTTTGGCCAGGGTATTTTTATGAGAAAGTAGGAGGTTTGATATGAAAGAGTATGACGTAATAATAGTGGGTGCTGGTCCTGCGGGAATATTTGCCGCATTGGAGCTTACAAAAAGGCTTGAAAATAGCAGAGTATTAATAGTGGAAAAGGGACATGATATATCCAACAGGCACTGTCCAATGAGGGATAGGAAGACTCAGTGTTTGAATTGCTCTCCGTGTGCTCTGATGAGTGGATGGGGCGGTGCAGGTGCATTTAGCGATGGAAAACTAACTTTATCTACTGATATTGGCGGAAATCTTGCTGATATTATAGGCGAAGAAAGCTTAAGCAATCTGGTGTCTTATGTGGACAAAATATGGGTAGATTTTGGCGGAACAGAGCAAGTATTTTCTCCAAATCAAGAAGAAGAGACAGAGCTAAAAAAGAGATCTATCTTAGCTGATTTGAAGTATATACCATTTCGGGTTAGACATCTGGGCACAGATAAATCTCCTGTTATATTACAGAATATGAAGGACGATTTAGAAAAAAAGATTGATATTCTTACGTCATCCACTGTGGACGAGATCATAGTAAAAGACAACTGCGTTAAGGGTATCAAGATGTCAGATGGATCTGTTTATAAAAGTTCATACGTCATAGTTTCTCCTGGCCGCGATGGGGCAGACTGGATTTTTAATGAAGCCAAGAGATTGGGAATTGAAGTTCAAAACAACCCTGTAGACATTGGCGTGAGGGTAGAGCTTCCTGCTACTATCATGGAAGAGTTAACAAAAATTACCTATGAAATAAAGTTAGTATATTACTCTAAGCTCTTTGAAGATAAAATAAGAACATTTTGTATGAATCCTTATGGCGAGGTTGTGAGTGAACAAAGCGATGGGGTAATTACCGTAAATGGTCACAGCTATGCCGATAGAAAGACCGAAAATACTAATTTCGCCTTGCTTGTCAGCAAATCTTTTACAGAACCTTTTAAGGACCCTATCTCTTATGGAAAATATATTGCAAGGCTGGCAAACCTTTTGGGTGGCGGCGTGATGGTTCAAAGATTGGGAGACCTCTTGGAAGGGAGAAGATCTACCAAAGAAAGACTTCTAAAATCTGTGGTTTCTCCTACATTAAAAGGTGCTACCCCTGGAGATATAAGTTTAGTATTGCCCTATAGGCACCTGAAGAGCATTATAGAAATGCTTCAGGCATTGGATAAACTTGCACCTGGAGTTTATTCTCGCTATACTTTACTCTATGCTGTCGAGGTTAAATACTATTCCTCAAGGTTGAAATTAAATGCTGAACTGATGACACCGATTGAAGGATTGTACGGAGCAGGTGATGGAGTCGGAGTGACAAGAGGTCTAATACAGGCTTCTGCATCTGGTGTGCTGGCAGCAAAGAGCATTATAAATAAGATAAAAAATTAATTAAGGAGGACAATTATGTCAGATAAAACTCAGGAAAACAATCCGGGAATTATGGAACCCTTAGTTTTGCCAAATGTAAAAAAAGTTGTTGCAATATTGAGCGGGAAGGGCGGAGTAGGAAAGAGCACTACTACTTCACTTTTAGCTTGTGAGTTCGCAAGAAGAAACTTTAAGGTGGGAATATTGGATGCTGATGTGACGGGACCTAGCATACCAAAGCTGTTTGGCGTTAATAAGAAATTAGAGGTTAAAAACGATAAATTACAGCCAGCTACCACAAAAACGGGCATAAAGGTAATATCTCTTAATTTGCTTTTGCCTTCAGAGGACGATCCTGTAATCTGGCGTGGTCCAATGCTATCAAAGGTTATCAAAGAATTTTGGGAACAAGTTGAATGGGGAGATTTAGATTATCTGTTCATAGACTTGCCGCCTGGAACTTCTGATGTTCTTATTACAGTTTTTCAGTCAATTCCTGTGGACGGCGCAATTGTGGTAACTACTCCTCAAGACTTGGCTTCTCTAATAGTAAAAAAGAGTATGAAGATGGTAAAAAGAGTGAAGAATGGAAAACTCTTTGGTATTGTTGAAAATATGAGTTATTTTGTGTGCCCTGATAATCAAAAGGAATATTATATATTTGGTGCTTCCAAGGTTGAGAAGATTGCTATGGAATATGGCATAGAAGTTCTGGCAAAAGTGCCTATTGACCCTGTAATGGTTCAAATGGCCGATGAAGGCAAAATTGAAGACTATTCAAAAGAGATCTTTTCACACTTAAAAATATAATTTTGTTGATTTGTTAACATTGAAAGGGGAAGAGTTATGATTGGTTTTACCAAGCTTCTTTGTGGAAAAGCTACCGTTTCTGACGTTATAAAAGAAAGAGATAAAGAAAGTGGCGTAAAAGATCCAAAGCTTCTTCAGTTTACTACTGAAAATAGACCACTGGTTGTCTGGAATGTGACAAAGGCTTGTAACTTAAAGTGTAAACACTGCTATATAAACGCAGGAGAAAAAGCCTCAAACGAGCTGACCACAGAAGAGGCAAAGGTTTTGATAGACGATTTAGCAAATTTGGGAACCCCCGTTCTCTTGTTTTCTGGCGGAGAGCCCCTATTGAGAGAAGACATATTCGAATTGGCTGAATATGCTTTTTCCAAGGGAATAAGACCAGTTTTGTCTTCGAATGGGACACTTATAACAAAAGATGTTGCAAAAAGGCTGAAAGATAGTCATTTTCAATATGTAGGCATTAGTTTAGATGGCTTAGAAAAGGTTCATGACGATTTTCGAGGCGTAGAAGGCGCTTTTAGAAAATCTATTGAAGGCATAAAAAATTGTTTGGAAATAGATCTAAAATCTGGTGTCAGATTTACTGTTAACCAGATGAATTTCAAAGATTTGTCCGATGTGCTTGATTTCGTGGCAGAAAATAATATTCCAAGATTTTGCATGTATCATCTGGTCTACTCTGGAAGAGGTAAAGAGATGCTGGAGCTGGATCTGACTAAAGATCAAAATGTAGAGCTTTTCGATATTCTTGTAAAGAAGACAAAGGAGTTTGACAAAAAAGGGGTAGATCTGGAAATCTTGACTACTGATAATCATGCTGATGGTATTGCACTTTATCTGTATCTTACATCAAATGAGCCAGATAGGGCTGACGAGATAAAGGAGCTCTTAAAGATGCATGGCGGATGCTCAGCTGGCACGAAATTTGCAAATATTGACAATGAGGGGAACGTTCACCCCTGTCAGTTCTGGCTTCATTATAACCTTGGGAATATCAGGGAGAGACCATTCTCACAGATCTGGACAGATGAAAACGAGCCTCTCTTGAAAAAGCTTCGAAATAAAGAAAAATATCTAAAAGGAATATGCGGTGAGTGCAAATACAATTATCTTTGCGGAGGCTGCAGAATAAGAGCCGAGGTGGTTCATGGCGATATTATGCAAGAGGACCCTGCCTGTTATATAGATAAATTGGAATTTTGATATTTAATTTATTCGTTTGAAAGGGGAAGTTTATGTTTCCTATATATAGAGCGAGAAGAATAAGGCAAGATGGAATAAGGGAAATACTGGATGATTCTTTGGTAGAAGTAAAAAAGCTTATGCTGCCAATATTTGTAATGCCTGGAGAGGGCAAGGTCGAAGAAATATGCAGTATGCCTGGAGTATATAGGTATACGACCGATAAGGTTTTAGCCTTTGTGGAAGATGTGGTGAAAAGTGGTATAAAATCAATAATATTTTTTGGTATCTCAGATGTAAAAGACCCAATAGGGAGCTGGGCATCGAACAGTGAGGGAGAAGTTCAAAAAGCCATTCGATTGGTGAAAAAGGAATTTCCTGATTTGATAGTTGCTGCAGACACCTGTCTATGTGAGTATACCGATCACGGACATTGCGGTATCGTAAGAGACGGTGAAATTTTAAACGATGAAACCCTGGAGGTCCTTAATGAAGTCGCAATTTCTTATGCTGAGAGCGGCGCAGATATAATTGCTCCATCGGGTATGATGGACGGAATGGTCATGTCCATTAGAGATGCGCTTGACAGCAAGGGATTCTATAACACGATTATAATGAGCTACTCTGTTAAATATTCTTCATGTTTTTATGGGCCATTTAGAGATGCTGCAGAGTCTGCACCAAAATTTGGCAATAGAAAGACTCATCAAATGAGCCCATATTTTGGTTACAACGAAGCCGTGAAGGAATCTCTTATAGACGTAGATGAATGTGCCGATATACTAATGGTCAAACCGGGTCTTGCGTATCTGGACGTTTTGAAGACTGTAAAAGAGAAGGTTCTTCTGCCGGTAGCAGTCTATAACGTGAGCGGTGAGTACTCTATGGTAAAAGCGGCTGGGATAAATGGTTGGATAGATGAGATGAGCACTGTTTCAGAGATTTTCTATGCCTTTATAAGGGCAGGAGCAGACATAATCATATCGTATCATTCACTCGATTATGCGAAATGGTTAGCTGGCAGCAATAAATAAGTGTTTTGGAAAATTTATTTAAACTTCTTCAGAAGGGAGCTTCCTATTGAAGTCGGATAACAATCAACCAATTTTGTGCTCCTGGAATACGACACAGGAGTGTAACTTGAAATGTGTTCACTGCTACCGCGATGCAGGCGATAAAAAATATGATGAGCTTACTACAGAACAAGGAAAATCATTGCTCGATGAGATAAAAAAAGCAGGGTTCAAGATTATGGTGTTTAGCGGTGGAGAGCCTCTGCTGAGGAAGGATATATTTGAATTAACTGAATATGCGAGTAGCATTGGGCTAAGGCCTGTGTTTGGTACGAACGGAACTCTTATTGATAGAAAAATGGCTTTGAGGCTAAAGGCCTCAGGCGCTGCAAGGATAAGTATCAGCTTGGATAGCCTAAACCAGTCACAACACGATAAGTTTAGGGGTGTAGAGGGAGCCTGGTCAAGGGCTGTGGGGGCTATGAAGATACTCAAAGAGATTGACTTGTCATTTCAGATAAACACTACTGTAACTAAAAGAAATATTGATGAAATTTTAGATATTACTGATTTTGCTGTTGAAATTGGCGCTGACGCGCATCACATATTCTTTTTGGTGCCTACTGGTAGGGCAGTAGATATTGAGATAGAGAGTTTGAACGCGCGTGACTATGAGGATTTGTTGAAAAAAATACTCTTGAAATCAAAAACTGTAAATATAGAGCTAAAGCCCACTTGCGCGCCTCAATATATGAGAATTGCAAAGACTCTGGGTATAGAAACGAGATTTACAAAGGGATGTCTTGCTGGTACAGGATATTGTTCGATTACTCCTGAAGGCGACATCTGGCCATGCCCATATATGCCAATAAAAGTGGGAAATGTGAAGATTGAGAAATTTTCTGAAATTTGGAGAGATGCTACCTTATTTAAAGAATTGAGAGAGGGAAATCTTAAGGGAAGTTGTGGAAAGTGCGGCTTTAATGAGATTTGCGGTGGCTGTAGAGCAAGAGCCCTTTTTTATAATGGAGACTATTTAGGAGAAGAGCCCTGGTGTCTGATGAGAAAACAATAAAGCTAACCGAAGTAGAAGAGACTCTTTTAGAGAAGATTCAACACAACTTTCCTATTGTCGAAAAGCCTTTTGATGAGCTGGGCTCTCAATTGGGAATAAGTGGACAAGAAGTAATAAAAATTCTTCAGAAGTTAAAATCAGAGGGCATAATTAGATTGATAGGCGGGGTATTTGATCCAAGAAAGTTAGGATTCAAGGGAACCCTTGTGGGGCTTAAAGTGGACAACGCTCACATTGAAAATGTAGTAGAAAGAATTAACAAGTGTCATGGAGTTTCTCATAACTATCTAAGGGATCATGAATACAATCTATGGTTTACTTTGATAATGCCTACTAAAGAAGAAATTGACGCCTTTATCGACGATCTAAGAAAAGAAGAGGGCGTTATAAGCCTGGTAGAGCTTCCTGCCAAGAGAATCTTTAAAATTGACGTAAGGTTTAAAGTTAAGGAGTGAATTTTATGACTATTTGTGAAGGCATCCTTCTGTGAACAATATACAAAACTCTCAAAATGGCGCAGGCTGTCCTGATGATATAAATTGCTTGCCTGTTGTATCCTGTGGGGATCTATCTGGGATTAGTTTGATTTCTTTAATAAAATATTTGGAAAAAAATAAGGATAAAAAGGTTATACTCTTTACAAACAAGGCATTTTTTGATGATTTGTGTCATTTTATGGGCTCTGAAGTTCATATGCCTCTCTATAGCAAAGATAATGGCTTTGGGATAGTAGACCTTGACTCTGGTTTTGGAATAGAGGTTCTGGGAAAGCCAGATGAGAGAGTGGGGAAGTTCTCATATCAGTGTTTTGTGGAATCTTTAAAATTCGTAGAAGAGAAAGGTTGTAAATTTTATTTAACCTTGCCAATAAATAAGAGTTTAGTATCAAAGTCTATAAATAGGAACTTTTTAGGACACACTGCCTTTCTGGAAGAGAGATATTCGAAAGACGTAAGCATGAACTTCTTTGACGGATTCTATCTCTTGAATCTTCTTTCCCACCATATACCCATTTGTGAAGTGCCAAAACAGATTACATTTGAAAGACTTAATCTCTCTTTGCAGTCGATCATATTTCTTGCAAATATTTTAGATATAAAGCCGTTGAAGATTGCTATATCTGGCCTTAATCCTCACGCTGGAGAAGCTGGGAGCATTGGAAGTGAAGAAGAGTCTATTATTAAACCATTTATTGAATACGCAAGATCAAGCTGTTCTTATGCTGAGATCTTTGGTCCTCTTGCGCCTGATTCAATATATTTTAGTTTAAAAAACCTTGGTATCAGGTCTGTGATATCTCTTTATCACGATCAGTTTCTATCTATTATGAAGGCGCTCTCTTTCCCAAGGATAATTGAGATAAATACCGGGCTGCCCTTTTTAAGATGTACTCTGGCTCACGGGGTGGGATATTCTATAGCAAACAATCCTCAAATGGTAGACGAGGGCGGGTTAAAACTGGCATTTGATTTCTATGAAAAGTTTGTTACTTTCAAGAACAATAGTTATTAAGATATCTTTTAGATAATGAAAAATCTGGCACCCTTAAAAAGATATGGTCAAAATTTTCTGGTAGATCAGAACGTATCCAAGAAGATTATAGAGTCTGCAATGATAGAAGAGGATGACTTTGTAATTGAGATTGGACCTGGAAAAGGTGCTCTGACAACATATCTTTTACGAATTCCAAACGATTACTTAGGAATAGAGGTCGACAGGGGGCTCTTCGAACTTTTGAGCGAGGATTTCGAGAAGGATTTAGCTCTGGAAAACAAAAACATTCTACTATCTGATGTACTTAGGACTGACTTTGGATTTATAGACAAGAGAGTAAATGTAATTGCAAACTTGCCATATAATATTGCATCTTTAATAATCGTAAAGATGATAAAAGAGAATATCAGGCTGAAGGGTATGACTTTGATGGTTCAAAAGGAAATGGCACAAAGGCTTTTCGCTCCACCAGGCATCAAGGATTATGGAAGGCTAAGCGTCCTTGTTCAAAATCTTTTTGACGGCAGGGTGCTTTTTGAAGTTTCAGAGGGGTGCTTTTATCCTAAGCCGAAGGTAAAATCTGTGGTGATAAATTTGATTCCGAAAAATGACTTCTACGAAAAAAAGCCGTATTGTGAGGACTTTGAAAACTTTCTGAGAGGAGTTTTTTCACAGCCAAGAAAGATTTTAAAAAATGTATTAAGTGAAGAGCATATAAGAGTATTTTCTGAAATACACAGTGATCTATTGCAGAAGAGACCTGGTCAGATATATCCAGAGACTTATTGGGAAATATTTAGATTTAATAAGTCTTAGAAATGAGTATTTTAGATATCAATCTCTATAAGTAGCGGGGCATGATCGGATGGCTTTGGCGTTCTTCTTCTTCTGAGGGAAAAGTCCACTTCTACTCTCTTTATTTTATCTAAAAGTGGCCTGGTCACCAATATATAATCTATTCTCATGCCGTTGTTTTTCCATACTTCACCACCTATATAGCTAAACCAGGTAAAGCCAGGATCGGTCGGATGAACGTGTCTGTACGTGTCTACGAGTCCGAAATTTATAAGCTCTCTTAGAGCCTCTCTCTCTTCGGGCATCGTGCCGATAGTGTCCCTTAAGATCTCTGGATCGTATACGTCAAAATCTGTTAAGGCTACGTTGAAGTCTCCAAGCATAACTATTGGATCATCAGGAGTAAAGTTTTCGTTTAGAAATTTAAGTAATTTTTTATAGAAAGTTAATTTATAATTAAATTTATCGTTATTTCTAAGGTCGCCGTGAGGAAAGTATATGTTCATAAGAGTAAAGTTTTCAAATTTTACAAACAGAGATCTTTTCTGATCCAGAGAGTCTTGAAATTCGTTTTCAAAATGGACAGAGTCAAGTTTTGTGCAAATTGCAACTCCATTGTATGACTTTTCACCTGACACTAGACACTTGTAGTCAGGAAATATTAGTTCTGGAAAGAGATCTGGTGTGCACTTTATTTCTTGAAGTGCTATTATTTCTGGATTGTGCTTTTCTATGAGCAGTCTGACAATGTCAGTTCTGCTCCTTATAGAATTTACATTAAAAGTAGTTATAATCAATTTAATCTCCTTTTGAAGAATTGAGGATATTATGAAAAAATATATTTTAGACGTTCAACTGCCAAATATAAATAAGAGACTGAGTTATTATATCAAATCTGATGTAGATATTGATAATGGATCCCTTGTAGACGTTCCAGTAGGTGGTAAAAACTTCTTGGGAGTGGTAGAAGCTGTAAAAGAAGCCACAGAAGGAGATGATTCGTCAGAGCTCAAATTCGTTAATTCGATTTACGAGAAAAGATTTTTCAACGATGACCTGTATAAACTATACAAGTTTGTTTGCGAATATTATTTTGTTATGCCTAATAGCGCACTTGGACTTTTTCCATCATTTAACATAAAGCTATCAAGCAAAAATAAGGTTAAGATTGCTGAAAGGGGCAAGGAAGTATTAGATTACTCTTTGCTAATTTCTGATGATCTGAAAGGCTTCTTAGAGCTGCTAAGCAAGAGAGAATATGACCTTTCATATATAAAAAGTAAGTACAAAGAAACATATAGATACGCTCTATCTGAGAAACTGATAGATATAGTTAGCGAAACTACTGCGAAAAATGACAAGGTTAACTTAGAGTTTTGTGACAAGGCTAATGAGATTGAGAAATGTGAAAACTTAGCAATTCTAAACGATGAAAAG
>JAJXTU010000016.1 GCA_021783475.1 bacterium | reverse complement strand
TTAAAGGGTCTTGTATCAGATCTACAAAATGCATCTGAAAAGGTAAAAGAAAACGCAACCATATTGTCTCATTCATCAGGAGAGGTCTCTCAGGCAGCTTCGAATACTGCACACGGAGCAGAGGAGATATCAAAGATAGCTCAGACGCTCTCTAATAAAGTAAATACCTTCTCAAGCACTACTCAGGCAATCGCAAAGGGAGCAGAAGAACAGGCAAATAATACAGAACAGATTGCCCAGATGACTGATCAGATAAACTCAATTATGGAAGAGACAAAAAAGAGCAACAAAGAGCTCACAGATCTGTCTGTGTCAATGAAGGATAAGGCTCAGGACGGCAATATCCTTATGACGAAAACAAATGAGAGCTCTCACAAGAGTCTTCAATCTGTAAAGAAGCTGGCAGAGGTAATACAATCTCTTAGCAGGAGATCTGAAGATATTGGAAAGATAGTGGATCTTATATCAAACATCTCAGACCAAACAAACCTCTTGGCTCTAAACGCTGCAATAGAAGCTGCAAGAGCAGGGGATGCGGGAAGAGGATTTGCTGTAGTTGCAGATGAAGTAAGAAAGTTAGCAGAGGAATCTCAAAAGGCTGCAAATGAGATAGCCCTAATAATAGGAGAAACAAGCAAAGAGACAAGAAACGCAATGAATTCTATGCAAGACACCTTAAATGACGTAACCACAGGACTAGAGGCTTCTGAGTCTACATCAAAGACTTTCCAGGCAATACTCACATCTATAGACAAGATAGGATCTCTCTTGAATGAAAGAGAAAAGATAGGGGTACAACTAATTGCTAACCTATCAACAGTAAACCTAAACGTTAGCAACCTTGCTGCCCTATCAGAAGAGTACACTGCCTCAGCACAAGAGATGGCCGCATCATCAAAAGACATATCCAACGAAATAGAAAACCTTGCTGCAATATCAGAAGAGTCATCAGCCTCAGCACAAGAGCTCGCATCTACCACGGAAGAAAGTGATAAAATAGTAAAAGAGTTCGAAGAGATATCTGATACAATCGTGAAGGGCACAAATAATATATCTGAAGAAATTAAGAGGTTCAAGGTTTAAGATACCACTTGACAAAGGGGTATTAATTTTATGAAAATTAATATTATAGCGTTCATATTAAAACTTAACGCTACTTACAAAAGGAGGTCATAGCATGTCAGAACTAAAAGTCAGTGCTAAATCAAATCCAAATGCCGTAGCAGGTGCCCTTGCAAACACAATAAGAGAAAAGGGTCGGGCAGAACTACAAGCGATAGGCGCAGGAGCTGTGAATCAGGCAGTAAAAGCAATCGCAATAGCGAGAGGCTATGTTGCCCCTAGTGCAATAGATCTTATATGCATACCTGCTTTTGCCGATGTTGAAATACAGGGTGAAGCTAAAACAGCTGTAAAATTAATTGTTGAGCCAAGAAGACCACAAGCTTAACTTACTCGAAAAACCCAAAACCTTTTTTATTGAGGTATTAGGGTGCCAGATGAACAAATACGAGGGAGAGGTTTTCGCCTCTCTCTTTTTAAAGCACGGGCTCAGTCCCTCCAGTCCAGAAAATGCTCAGATAATTGTACTCTTAACTTGTGCCGTTAGAGAAAACGCTGAAAATAAAGCGCTATCAAGAATTGGAAATTACCTAAAGTTAAAAAGAAAAAAGGATCTAAAGTGCTTTGCTCTTGGTGGATGCCAGGCCAAAATATGGGGAGAAAAAATATTAGAGAAATTCCCGAAAATTGATGTCCTATTTAGCCCAGCATCATTAGAAGAAATAGAGATAATTGTTAATAAAATTATAGAAAAGTCAAATTATATTAATTTAAAAGAGTCAATAGAAAATCCAGATTGT
This sequence comes from bacterium, assembly GCA_021783475.1. Lineage (GTDB taxonomy): Bacteria > Thermodesulfobiota > Thermodesulfobiia > Thermodesulfobiales > Thermodesulfobiaceae > Thermodesulfobium. Next base: position 24,586 of record JAJXTU010000016.1, on the reverse strand, counting down.
ATCCCGATTCCAGAGGGTAACTTCGACTTTCCAAGCGCCTATCTGCCAATATCTTCTGGATGCGATCAGTTTTGTACCTATTGTGCTGTTCCTTATGGGAGGGGAAGAGAAAAAAGCAGAACTCTTAACAGCATATTAAAAGAGGTGTCTCACAGAAGCGATCAGGGTTTTAAAGAAATCGTATATCTAGGACAAAACTGCGATTCTTACGGAAAAGACATTGGCTCGTCTTTGAAAGAGCTTTTGGAATTGAGCGCAAAAGAATTCCCTAATTTATGGTTTAAGTGTATAACAAGCTATCCATCCATGATTACAGAAGAGCTATTGGAAACAGTAGCCTCATATGATAACCTGTGCAATTATTTTAGTATCCCTATGCAGTAAAGCTCAGATAGGTTTTTAAAATTGATGAAGAGAAAAGATAGCGTCTAGCAATATAGAAGCTCTATAAACCTGATAAGAAAAATAATTCCAGATGCAGTGTTAACTTCAGATTTTATCATAGGGTTCCCAGGCGAAACGGATGAAGATTTCAAACTCACGATAGAGGCTGTAGAAGAGTTTAAATACGACAGTGTAAATACTGCGATATATTCTAAGAGACCATTTACCCCCGCCTCAAAGTTTGAGGACAAAATGACATATCAAGAAAAATCAGAGAGGACAAATATATTGATAAAGAAAATAGAGGAGGTCTCTATTAATTTTAGGCAGCAATATTTAAATAGGGAAATGGATGTCCTTATAAAAGGAGAGGACAAAAAAAGGAGAGGTTTCGTCTCATCAAGAACAAAAGGACACCAGATAGTCATATTCAAACCAAAAAATCCGCTCAATCAAGAACATCTAACAAGGGTTTATATCACCAAAGTTCTTTCGTACTATATGATTGGAGAAGAGTCTTAATTATTCGTTTTTTATCAGGCAGATAATTTCTCTGTCAAAATCAAGAGATTTATTTACAACTTCAAGTACCTGTTCAGAAGAAATTTTTTCCAGCCTATCTAAGTAAGAGATCAGGTAATCAATTTCATCAAATAATATATGCTTTCCTATTAAACTTGAAATCTTGAAATTCGTTTCAAAATCGAGCAGATATCGCCCTCTCAACAGCATCTTCAACCTATCAAGCTCTGGTTTTTTTATGCCATTTTCTTTTAATTTTACAATCTCACTCCTAATGACATCGATAGCTTCGTCTAAATATTTTTGATTTAAGCCCGAGATCACACCAAACAAAGATGCTTTCTTAAACACATAGTTAAATGTAGAGACGTCATAAGCAAGACCTCTTTTTTCCCTTATCTCCTGAAACAAAATCGAGCTCCCACCAGAACCCAAATAAGCATCGATTACATCGAACACATCTCTCTCGCATTCTTCATAGCCATTTGTCCTGAAACCATAAATCAAGCTCGCTTGTTTAATATCTTTTCTTTGCTCAACATAAAAATCTTTTGCAGGAAAGCTATCCACAGAATAGTCAAAAGCAATATTTTTTCCGTCAGGAATATTCTCAAAGTATTTTTCCGCAAGCCTAATAGCCTCATCGCTGTCAAACCTGCCAGCAATGACCAAAATCGAATTGCTTGGCAGATATCGCTCCTTATAAAACTCGATGATCTTATCATATTCAATATTAGCAATTACTTCTTCTCTGCCAATTATTGGCAAACCCAAAGTGCTTTCAGGAAAAGATTTTTTCAAAAAGTTATTAAAGTTCCAGCTTGGTATCCTATCATAAGATCTCTTCATTTCTTCTAACACTACCAATCGCTCCTTGTTTACCTCATCAACTGGGAAAGTAGAATGAAATACAATGTCTGAGATCATATCAAGAGAGAGCTCTAATGAGTCATAAGGGAGATAGTTATAAAAAACCGTATACTCGGTAGAGGTGGCGGCATTTATCTCTCCACCAACGCTCTCAATTTCACAAAATATATCATAAGCATTTCTCCTCTGTGTCCCTTTGAACAAGAGATGCTCAAGAAAATGCGATAACCCATTTGTATTCTGATTCTCAAGGGCAGAGCCAACCTTTAAGTATAGAGAAGTAACTATACTGTTGGACTCAAAAATTGGTATTAAAACTAATTTAAGAGAATTTTTAAGTTCTTTAATTGTGAATTCGGGGAAATAAAATTTTTGCAAAATACACCTCCAAAATTTTTAAACAAAAAATACGTTAAAAAGAAAAACTTTAAAAGCCATATTATGGCAAATAATTCAATGGATTAACAGGTTTGCCATTAATTCTTATTTCGAAATGAAGGTGTGGCCCAGTAGCATACCCAGTAGCTCCTACATAAGCAATGACTTGTCCTTGTCTTACACTTTCGCCCACGTATGCGACCAGCCTGCTCGCATGAGCATATAGAGTAGACACTCCTCCTCCGTGATCTATGATAACAGCTTTCCCATAACCGTCATACCAACCAGAATATACAACTCGGCCACTATCGGCAGCAAGTATAGGAGAACCATATTCTGCACCTATATCAATTCCAGTATGGAAGCTGTGAACGTGTAGATATGGATCATATCTTGGACCGAATGGCGAAGTAATAGGCCCCGACGCAGGCCATATAAACCTACCTGTTCCAGTACGAGGACTTGAGTCAAATCCTCTTAAAAAGGCCTCTATCTCTTGAGACTTTGCCTGCAATTCTGCTTCTGCTGCCTCATAGGAAGCCTTATTGCTCATTATATTCTTCAATATAGCCTGTCTGTCATTTCTTTGAGAAACAATTTCCTGTTTTTTGAGCTCGAGATCTCTTTTAAGTTCAATTGCTTTTGATTGTTCTTCTCCCTGGCTCTTCAAAAGCTCGTTTAGATTTCTCATAGAGATGGAATATTGATTTAAAACGTCTTTGTCCTGAGTTGCTATTCTTTCAAAGATAAAAAGCGTTTCAAACCAATCGTTCACGTTGTTGTTCATAGACAATACAATATCGAAAAAGGGCAACTCCTTCATCATATATATAGATCTCAGTCTGTTTGCAACCTGAGCTTCCTTTTCCAAAGTAACTTTTCTTTGATAGTCAATCTGAGCATTGGTATCAAGAATTTTCTGTTGTAAGAGATTTAACCTGTAATCTACATCCTTTAATTCAGTTTCTTTTAAATCTAAATTTGCATCAATCTGATCTATTTGGCCTGTAATCCCGTTTTCTTGTTGTTTTAGCTGATTTAAAATCGATCTTTTTTCTTCAATTTGGGCCCTTATGCTATCTAACTCATTTCTTTTTTGTTCAATCTGTTCGTTGGATTTTCCGATAGCATAAGGCAATATAGCTGTTAGAAGAAAAAAGGAAAGCAGAAGTGAGAAAGCTATATATCGATTCATTTCACCTTGGAATTACAGGTAAAAATAATATTACCGATGTTGCTACAAATACAGCAACAAGTATTATAGTTACAAAAAATATAAACTTACTCGATCTCATAAGTTTTAACACGAAAAACCTCCCTGCACAAAAAAATAGTCAAATATATTAAGATAAATCTCAAAAAACTCTAACCATTTTATTTTAGCACAGTCAAATTGATCTCATTCTAAAAATAGATAAAAGAGACTATGTTGCGTCATCAAGAAGATTATTTATTTATATTGTTACTTCTCACTGTTGGTTATTTCATTCATGTTTTCAGTAAACGAATTCGTTCTTGCCAAAGGCATCTTGACTTACAGAAAGTTTTCTTGATCTAAGGCAGATAATTCAGCGGATTAACTGGTTTACCATTAATTCTTATTTCAAAAAACAAATGGGGGCCAGTAGACCAACCCGTACTGCCTATATAAGCAATTACCTGCCCTTGTCTAACCCTTTCGCCTACATAGGCTACAAGCCTGCTCGCATGAGAATATCTTGTTTCTATTCCAGAACCATTGTCTAAAATCACCAGGTTTCCATATCCAGTTCCCCAGCCTGAATACGTAACCACTCCGCTTTTAGCCGCCAATATTGGAGTGCCATAAGGCACGCCTATATCGATTCCCGTGTGAAATTCTGGAACTTTGAATATCGGATGAATCCTCCAGCCATATCCTGAAGTAATAGGCCCTACTACAGGCCAAATAAAGCCTCCTGAGCTTTCACGAGACCTTGAGCTAAGTTGAGTGCCCTGGGCATAAGAGATCTCATTGTTAGTCTCGTTTGAGAGCAAAGCCATTTTTTCATTTCTTTGCTCAATAATCCCCTTCTCTTTCTGAAAAAGCTCCTGTTTTAGACCAAGAACTTTATTCTTCTCTTTGTCCTGAGCTTGTAACAAATCGTTTAATTTCGTTTCAGCCAAAGAATATTGATCAAGAACGTCCCTATCCTGGCTTTCAATTCTCTGAAACAAGATAACGCTTTCGAACCAATCGTTAATATTATTGTTCATCGAGACAATGATGTTTAAAAATGGGAGTTCTTTCATCATGTATATAGATCTAAGTCTCTTACCTATCTCTTGCTCCTTTTGTTGAATCAGGTTTTTCTGGTACTCTATCTGCGAAGTAGTGTCAGAAATATTTTTTTCTATTAAATTTATCTTATAATCAGCATATTTTATCTCAGCTTTATTTAGATCCAAATTCGCATTGATCACGCTAAGCTGACCTGTATCTCCAGTTTCGTGCAGTTTTAAGCGATTAAGGGCATCCTCTTTTTGATCGACTTGACTTTTTAGCCTTTCTAACTCACTATTTTCTGGGTATGCACTATCTCTTGATTGTCCTATGGCATAAGGTAGTATGGCCGTCAAAAGAAAGACAGAAAATAGAAGAGAAAATGCTACATATCGATTCATTCTATCTTGGAATTACAGGTAAAAATAATATTACCGAAGTTGCGACAAATACAGCAACAAGTATTATGGTTACAAAAAATATAAACTTGCTCGATCTCATAAGTTTTAACACTAAAAACCTCCCTGCACAAAAAATAATCAAAAAGTCTTATAAAACCAAAAAAGCAAAACAATTTTCCGTTTATTTTAGCATAAACATCGGTAAAGAGAATTATATTTCACGCCTCAATAACTTTCGGTTTTCCAGGGCTTTCTGGTTTTGGAAAATAGGTACTTTCGATATTCATTAGCAAATCTGTGAGCTTCGTCTCTTAGATACATCAATGCCCTAAGAGCATAGTCGCTCTTTGGCAACCTTAGCTCTCTTTTATCCATCAGATATATTATTTCCTCTTCCTTTGCCAAAGATATAACAATAGTAGAAGAATCTTTAAGATTTCTTAATGCAACCTCTAATTGTCCCAAACCACCGTCTATTAACAAAACATCTGCTTCTATCTTTTTCTTTGAAATAGCTTTGAGCGCCTCGTCCATAGATGCGTAATCATCGCAGCTATCATCCATCAGCCTCATTCTTCTATAATATCTCTTTCTCAAACCCTTTTCGTCAGCTGCAGACAATCCTGCCACAGTAGCCTCGCCTTGAAAGTGTGCAATATCTAAAGCAAAAACCAAAGAGATATCTTTGCCAAAAATTTCAGACAATCTTTTGAAACCTTCTTTAAAAACATTTATCCTGTTCTTTACAAAAAGGTTCTCTTTTGCAATTCTTAAAATATCTCTATATTTTATGGATGATTTAGAAATTGCCTTTTTAGAAGACTCTTTATCTTCTCCTATATCTTCCTCCAATATAATTTTGATTTTGTGTTTTTTCCCCCATTTATCCTCAAAAAATCTCTCTATAAGCTCTACTTCCTCGAATAATATGTTTATGCATACAAATTTTCCAGGCTCTATATTTGAATAAAAATCATATAAAAAAAACAACATAGCATCGTGAACGTTGCCTTCTTGAACGTTTATCATTCTTTTTATTATATTTGCACAAATAAGACCATTTCTTACCTGAACGAGCGATATATCGCCAAATTTATTAATATAAACGGCATCTGCATTCAATTTTCCAAGAGGGTCTACCATTTCCATGTTTGAAAAAGACTCTATAAACAAGAGACTGTCCCTGAGTCTTGCTGCCTTTTCAAAATCTTCTTCAAGAGAGGACTCTTCTATACCCCTTCTTAAGTCCTTTTTAACGTTATTTAAATCTCCAAAAAGCCAATCTTTAGCAATCATCACTAACTTGTTGTATTCATCCTTATTAGTTAGACCCACACAGGGTGCAAGACACTGATTCATCTGATATCTAATGCAAAAGGATTTCGTATTTCTAAATGTGTTTTTAGAACACTTTCTCAAAGGAAGGGCGATATTTATATACCTTAGAAGATTTCTCAAGCTCGAGCCATCAGGATAAGGACCAATGTATAGGACATCCTTCTTCTTTTTTGGCTTGCCTCGAAATAGCTCAAGTACAGGAAAGTCTTCGTTTAGATCAATTTTTATATACGGATAAGACTTGTTATCCCTTAACTGAACGTTGTATTTTGGAGTCCTCTCCTTGATAAGAGTCATCTCAAGCACAAGCGCCTCATATTCATTTCTTACTATTATAAAATCTAAATACCTTGCCTCATCAAGCATTAGAGAAGTTTTCTGATCGTGAGATTTGTTTTGTAAATAATTTTTTAGTCTATTTAAAAGATTTATCGCCTTACCAACATATAGAGTCTTCTTATCTTTAGAAAGAAACATATATACCCCTGGAAGCTCAGGAATATCCTCCAGGTTTACCTCTTCGATGGAAAACACTAATTGATCTCTCCCCTTTGTCTCACGTCTAAGACATCTGGAATAGCTCTAAGCTCTTTCATCAGCATATCTCTTTCTGCTACATCTTTTAGCTGAACTTCCAATATCATATAAGCCTTTTTCTTGGCCTTATTTGTGCTTATAGATGCCTTTACTACGTTTACGTTTAGGCTTGCTACCCTAATAAGCACGTCTTTCATAAATCCCACTCTATCAGTTCCCTCGACTATCAAGTGACTCTCATAAGATTCTGCTCTCAATTGATTGTTCCAGTTAAGATCTATGACCCTTTCAGAACCCTCTCTGGCAATTTGACTTATAAGGCTTGAACAATTCTCCCTATGAACAATCAACCCTCTGCCACGGCTTATATAACCTTTTATCTTATCACCGGGGACAGGTCCGCAACACCTCGCGAATGAAACCTCCAAACCACCCAAATCTCCAATCTTTATAACGTCCTCTTTCTTCTTCGTTACATCCTTTGCCTTAAAAGCAGGCAGGGTATCCTCAGGTTTTGCAATCATATCTTTAATCTTGTTTACTACGCTATGCGCCGATATGTCATCAAAACCGACTGAAGCCAGGAGATCGTCTGTAGAAGTAAAGTTGAGCTTTTTTGCAACCTCAAGAATTAGATTTTGTCTTTGATTTTCTTCAATAACTATATTTAATCGAGAGAGTTCTTTTAAAACTTTTTGTCTGCCCTCTAAAACAGCCTCGTTTTTGTGCTCTTTTTTAAAATAACTCTTAATCCTTTGTCTTGCCGAGCTCGTTTTTACAAAGTTTAGCCACGAAAGGTGCGGTTTAGCGTTCTTCGAGGTTATGATCTCTATTACGTCTCCTGTTTGAAGGGTTGTGCTTAATGCTACCATCCTCCCATTTATCTTTGCGCCCACACACTTATTTCCAACTTCTGTGTGGACCCTATAAGCAAAATCTACAGGAGTAGAGTCTGCCTCAAAGTCAAGTATGTCACCCTGAGGAGTAAAGACAAAGATCTCCTCTTCCGTAAAGCTCGACTCAACCATATCCATAAACTCTGCACATTCTCTATCACTTTGCCACTCAAGAAGTTGTCTAAGCCATAACAGTTTTAACTCGTTTGCGTCTTTAATAGCACTGGTTTTTCTCTCCTTGTATAGCCAATGCGCTGCCACTCCAACCTCAGCAATCCTATCCATCTTGGCTGTACGGATTTGTATCTCAACCCTTACCCCGCCAGGCCCCAATACAGTAGTATGCAAAGACTGGTAATTATTTGGTTTTGGAGCTGCAATAAAATCCTTAAATCTGCCAGGTATCGGTGGAAATAGAGAATGTATTATCCCAAGAACGTGATAACAGCTACTAATATAAGGATCGTCTGTTTCGACGTCTTCACCTATTATTATCCTAAGGCCAAATATATCGTAAATATCTTCAATAACTTTGTTAGTTCTCTTAAGTTTTTGGTAAACACTATATATGTGCTTCTTTCTTCTCTTGATTTTAAACTTACAGTTTAGTTCTTTTTGAAAGCTCTCTCCTAACGAACCCTCTATTTTTGAAAGAAAATTTACATGATTGTTTATGTTTGATTCCATATACATTAAAATATGATTGAACATATCTCTATCCAGATAGTAAAGGGCAAGGTCTTCTAATTCGCTTTTTATACCCCACATGCCCAATCGGTGCGCTAAAGGAGCAAATATCTTAAGAGTCTCGTTTGCAATGTGTTCTTTCTTTTCGTTAGCCAAGATCTCAAGTGTCCTCATATTGTGGAGCCTATCTGCCAATTTTATTACAACAACCCTGATGTCCTTTGCCATAGCTACAAACATCTTCCTAAAAGACTCTGCCTGTCTCTCTCTTGGCGATTTAAACCTCAATTTGCCTAACTTCGTTACCCCGTCTACGAGAACCAATATATCTTCGCCAAAACTTGTTTTGATCTCTTCAGGTGTTGTTTGCGTGTCTTCAAGAACGTCATGAAGCAGTGCGGCACCCAAACACCTGTAATCCATACCAACTTCTTTTAGTATCAATGCCACGTTTAGAGGATGATATATGTATGGCTCTCCAGAGAGCCTTCTTTGCTCACCATGCCTGAAGTAAGCAAAGCCGAAACATTTTAATAAAAATTGCCGACCTAAATCGTCAAAACCCTCTAATAAATCGCTTAGCCCGGGGAATTTTGAAACAAGCTCTTCTGAATCAAAATCTTCTTTTGGAGACTGTTTGCTCTCAAGATTCGAATAGACATCAGAAAGTCCGGAAAACTGACTTTTCAAAGGGTCTCTTTCTTCCGATCCTTTTTTTGATATATTTAAATTTTTTTCTTGATTGATTGACATATGGTCAACTTTTATCCTCTCCAGAAAATCTTACTAACAATTTAAAAAAACCATTTTTGCATCTAAAAGTTCAAAATCAATGCCATCATTCTTTACTTTAGCCTCCCAAACAACATCAAATCTCCCAGATAACAATTCTTTCAAAATTTGCTTGTTGTTTCTAACGATCCATCTTATATTATTATAGTGTTTGTAAAGAACTGTTTCAGAATAATCTTTTTGGGCCTCAAGGTTTCTAAACTCTACATCTTTTGTGCAGACCACAACTTTTGGATTGCCAAAGCCGAAGGGAGTCATTAGTCTCAGAGCTCTAAAAAAGTTATCATCTATAGCAAATCCATTAAAAGATATGTCAACGTTTAAAAATGGTATACTTTCTTTCACCCTAAATCTTTCAAAGGACTTTTTTATTTCAGGGAAGGCATCCTTTCTTATAGTAAAGCCTACTGCGCCTTGATGTCCTCCAAAATTTATAAACTGTTCTATTATTTCTGGATATTCTAACTTAACCTGATCAAATATACCTATTAAATCTACATCATTTCCTGGACTTCTCCCGGATCCATATAGTAACTGCTCGCCCGAACAGAGAAAGAATGGCCTTTTGTAAGAGCATGCGAGCCTTGACGCAAGAGGGCCAATAATGCCCTTTGGGCAGTTGTCGATTCTCATAAAGTGAACATGCGGAGAATACAGATTTTCATTTAGGTGGTTTATGCAAATAGAGAAAAATTGACTTTGAAGGGATTTTCTTTTGTTGTTATAGGATTCCAAAAGATTGCACTGCTCAATCGATCTGTTGTTCTCCATTTCCAGCAAAAAATTCAGAGCAAGGTCTGGCTTCCCAACCCTGCCTGCTGAATTAATCAAAGGAACCAAATAGAACATCAGGTCCTCAATGGTTATAAACGGCATTCTCTTGTTCAAAAAATTAGCTATCCCTGGCAGGGTAGTGTTCTTTAGTTGCTCCAATCCCAATTTTACAATAATCCTGCTATCGCCCAATAGTTCTATAGAGTCCCCGACTGTCCCAATAGCAGCCAGCTCTAATAGAGTTGGATATATTTCATAGCAATCTTCAAATATATCCAACAACATTAAAAATCTCAATATAACTCCAGCGCTACAGAGCGGATCTCCGTCCCAAATGTGTGGATTTACAAGATTGATGCTATCGTCTAAGTCGCAAAGAATCTCGTGATGATCTAAGTATAGTAAATTTAGACCCATTTTCTCACCGGCTAACCAAACGTCCCTTGAGTTAGACCCTGAATCGAGCACAATTATATTATTAATATTCTGTTCTTTAAAATAATTTAGTACATCTATATTTACACCATATCCGTCATCTCTTGTGGGGAGCTTGAAGACAAACTTTTTATTTAAATGAGACAGAAATTTACAAAGAATTGATACTGAAGTCACCCCATCAGCATCATAATCGCCAAAAATTCCAATGGGTTCATCTGATATAAGCATATTTTTGAAAGTATACAGAGCTCTTTCTATGCGATCGTTTTCAAATCTCGAATCGAAGTTGTCAGTAGAAATTTTTAGAAATCTATCTAACTGATCAGCTGATAAACACCTATTATTTAGGATTAGTTCAATAAAACCATACAGACTTCTGTCTATATTATTATCGCTTTGAGATATTTTCCATCTAAATTTCGGCAGATCACAGCCCATTAGCAATTTTTTGTCTGGTGAACATCTGGCAACAATTAAAAAAAACTATTATCAAAAATGACAAAGTTCTTTTCATAGAACAAGCTCTAAATTAAATGGATTTTTAATGTTCACCTGTCAATCTCACATTTCATCTATTTTTTATTATCTGGCAAACTTTATATATTTCTTCCTCTTTTAGCATGTGAAAGATAGGAAGAGACAGAACCTCTTTTGAAACCATTTCAGCAACGGGGAAAGAGCCCTCATAATAGCCAAGATATTCAAAAGCCTTCTGAAGGTGTAGCGGCAGCGGATAGTGAATGGCTGATTGTATTTCATTTGAGCTTAAATAAGAAATAAAATTTTCTCTATCTTTAACTCTAATAGTAAATTGATGATAGGTGTGGAGACAATCGTCTTTTTCCGAAGGAAGTAAGACTATATCTTTAAGTTCTTTAAGATAAATAGCTGCCAATTGTCTCTTTTTTTCTATGAATTCCTCAAAATACTTTAATTTTACGTTTAAAATTGCAGCTTGCATCGTGTCACATCTTGAATTATAACCTATAATTTCATGTAAATACTTTTTTCTGCTTCCGTGTGATCTGAGCATATCGATTCTCTCGCAAATGTCATCATCTTTTGCAAAAACTGCTCCCGCATCACCGTATGCGCCAAGATTTTTTGTTGGAAAGAAAGATAAAGCGCTAATATCTCCTATCGAGCCTGTCTTTTTGCCTTTGTAAACCGAGCCAAAGGCTTGAGCATTGTCTTCAATAACTATCAAGTTATATTTTTTTGCAATCTTCATAATTTCATCCATTTCAGCGCTGTGGCCAAAAAGGTGCACTGGGAGAATAGCTTTTGTTTTATCTGTTATCTTTTCTTCAATTAATTTTGGATCTAAATTAAGAGTTTCTTCATCTATATCCACAAACACAGGCTTAGCGCCGACAAAAGTTATTGTACTTGCGGTAGCCACAAATGTAAAAGGAGTCGTTATAACCTCATCTCCCTCGCCTATAGATGCAGCTCTTAGCGCAATCAATAGGGCATCAGTCCCAGAAGCAACAGTAAAAGCCCTGCAGCCAAGATAATCAGATAGATTTTTCTCAAGCTCTCCTACCTGTTTGCCCATTATAAATGCGCCGCTTTTAAGCACACTTTGAAGCTCTTTGTCAATTTCGTCTTTTAATAAGTTATATTCCCTACTAAAATCAGCCAATTTAATCATTTAATTTCTCCACATCCATTTAAAAATTTTTATTTTCATCTTTTTACCTCAAGACATCTTACTGCGTCTTTCTAAACTGCCTAAATATCTTCTTTCTTGAAACCATAATTACAGCAGAGCAGTCGTTACATTTAAGTACTATGTCAGAACCTAAATAAATAATGGTCCATAGATTGGAGCCACAAACATGAGGCACTCTTGATTTTAGAATCATTCCCTCTGAAAGACCATCTTTATCACCTAACAATATAGCACCTCTTCTAAGATCTTAATAATTTTTAAACCTCAAATAGCTCTTAGTCAGGAATTAATTCCACCAATAAGTCGTTCATAAAAATAATTCCCTTATTCGTCAGAGAGATAGTATCTTCTTCTATTTTAACAAGTTGATCGAATTTTTTTGAAACCAATATTAAGTTGTCAACAAGCCTTCTATCAAACCTATTTTTCAATTCTAAAATTTTAATGCCATCCATCAACCTTAAGCCCATCATTACCTTTTCAAAGAACTCATCCTCATCTGACAGCTCAATGTCTTCTTCCATCAAAAAGTTTTTGTGCAGGTAAGCGTCTAAGTTTGAAGACCTCTTAAATCTGCGGTTCCCAATCTTTGACGCAGCAGACGGTCCAAATGACAAAAAGTTCATATATTTCCAATATTTTAAGTTATGCCTACAAAAATAGCCATCTTTTGCATAATTTGCAATTTCGTATCTAATATACCCTTTCTTACACAAATACTCCTTAGAATATCTCATAAATTCAAGAACCACTTCATCTGGCAGAACAAAATCTGCCTCCAATGGGTAAACAGATACGCCATTTACGTTATTAAATGTACAAATTGTATCTAAGGAGATTCTAAGGGTATCTAAAGTCTGCCCGGGTATTCCTATCAACAGATCTACGCTTACATTATCAATTCCGAGTTTTTTCGATAATTTCAGCGCATCGTAGCCAAAGTTATCTCTATTTAGATTGCACAACTCTTCGTCCTGAAAGGACACAATCCCAAGACTTAATCTATTAAAAAATATATCCTCTTTATCCCTATAATTTTCTAAAAATGATTTTGGATTAGCTTCAAGCGTAATTTCTGGATCTTTTATATTAAACTTCAACTGAAGTATTTTTAATAGATTTTTCAACAGACCAGGCTTAATTAGTGAAGGTGTGCCTCCTCCAAAATATATGCTGTCAACAAATGAGTTCTCCAATAAATTTCTATTAGTTTGTTCAGAATGCTCTATTTCAGAAATTAAGGCATCAAAAAAAGTATCAATTTGATCCTTTGTTGAAACCTTTGAAAAAAAATGGCAATAGTTACATCTCTTTTCACAAAAAGGTATGTGAATATAGATGCCCAAACTTTCAAGCGTGTTTTGTGTGCTTATATTCTCGTATTGAACCATATTTCTCTATTCTTTATAAAGCTTATTAATTATTCTAATATCCACTATTTTTTCTGTTCGCCAGAGCTTTTTAGCATCTCAAAAAAGACTTCTTGAGGAATCTGGACATCCCCTATCATCTTCATCTTCTTTTTTCCTTCTTTTTGCTTTTCAAGCAGCTTTCTCTTTCGCGTGATATCTCCACCGTAACATTTTTGTAAAACGTTCTTTTTCATTGCTGCGATATTTTCTCTGGCAAGAATTCTTGAGCCAACGGCAGCTTGTATTGGTATCTCAAACATATGCCTTGGTATCAGCCTCCTCAAAGAAGAGACGATCTTCGTTCCAACCTCTTGAGCCTTGCTCCTGTGTACTATTGATGATAGGGCATCTACACTGTCCTTATTAACCAAGATGTCCAACCTAACAAGATCTGAATCTCTATAACCAATAAATTCATAATCAAGGGAGGCATATCCCCTTGTTCTAGTTTTCAAAAGTGGGAAAAAGTCCAAAATTACCTCTGACAACGGCATCTCAAATCTCATTATTACCCTTTTCGCTTCAAGATACTCCATGTCTATATAGCTGCCCCTTTTATTTGTGCACAGCTCCATAATAGCTCCTATGTGCTCTGCGGGAGAAAAAATTGACACCTTAACATAGGGCTCTTTTATAGAGACTATAGTGCCTGGATCTGGCATCTTCAGTGGATTGTGTATTGTTAATACCTCTCCATTTTGCTTTATGGCCTCAAAAACGACAGAGGGCGGTGTAATAATAAGATCAATGTTAAATTCTCTTTTAATTCTCTCAATAGCCACTTCCATGTGAAGCATCCCTAAAAATCCGCACCTAAATCCAAAACCAAGCGCTATGGATGTCTCTGGCTCATACACCAAAGAGGCATCATTAAGCTTTAACTTCATAATAGCGTCTTTCAAAAGTGCATATTCATCTGTATTTATCGGATACAGTCCGCAAAAGACCATTGAAAGCGGATCTTTAAAGCCTTTCAGAACCCTTTTTGTAGGTCTTTTTTCGTCTTCAATAGTATCCCCTACTCTTGCATCCTCTATATTTTTTATATTTGCAGCTATATATCCAACTTCTCCAGCTCTCAAGATATCAGTTTTCTCTGGCTGCATTCTGAAAAACCCAATTTCTTGTATTTCAAAGGTCTTCTTTGTAGAGTGAAACTTTATATCCATACCATTTCTTAGCTCACCATCAAATATCCTCACATAGGCCACCACTCCTCTATAAGAGTCATAATGGGAATCAAAAATCAATGCGGATAATGGCTCATCTGAGTCTCCCTTTGGCGGAGGAATTCTATCAATTACTGCAGAGATTATCTCGTCTACCCCAGTGCCTTCTTTTGCGCTTGCGAGTATAATCTCGCCCTCGTTAAAACCAAAAACGTCAATCAGCTCTCTCTTGGTCCCCTCCACATCAGCAGTAGGAAGCTCTATCTTGTTCACCACAGGGATTAGAACAAGATCTTGATCCATTGCAAGAAGGCCATGTGCCAAAGTCTGAGCCTCTATCCCCTGAGTAGCATCCACCAATAAAATTGCGCCCTCACATGCTGCAAGCGATCTGGAGACCTCATAAGAAAAGTCAACGTGACCAGGCGTATCAATAAGGTTTAGGATATAGTCTTTGCCTTCCCAGTTAATATCGAGTCTGACAGCTCTTGCCTTTATTGTTATGCCTCGTTCCCTCTCTATATCCATATTGTCAAGCATCTGAGGAACGAGCTTTCTCTCACTTACCACATGTGATTTAACCAATATCCTATCAGCAAGGGTAGATTTACCGTGATCTACATGGGCTATAATTGAAAAATTTCTTATGTTGTCCAAACTACATACTCCTTTTCAAAGATCGTATTATATTTTAAGTAAACTTATTATAAGGGAATATCTCTTACAAAGTCTTTTTTTGCCTATTTTATATACTCATAGAATTTCTAATGTGTATAAGCATTGGAGATCGAATAGCTTCTTCTTGAGAAACTAAATAATTATTTATGCAATAATCATCTTCTTTATCTATTTCAAACTTATATTTTTCTGGGATAAGGATTACGGCAGCTACTCTCCACGCTTCAATTTCCAACTTGCTAACCATATCGCCGATCAGACAAAGTGTGTTCTCATCGTGCAAAACCAAATGGGCCACCTCGTGCAACAATATCTCTTCTTTAATATGAGGAGCCACACCTTCTTTATAACCTATAAACGACCTTGAACCCTTCTTAACGCAAAGTCCCATAATAGATGGGAAGTCGATAGTCGACACTTCTACGCCACTTTCTTCAAGAATGACGTCAAGAGGCTTGGTTAAGTCAATAAGCCCTGGAAATCTTTCAATTATAGGCACAACAGGTGGATATATTTTATAATAATCTTCTTTATTCATAAAACCTATAAATCCAAAATTTGGTTAATCCTAAAACCATAAGACATATAATAACAAAAATATAATTTATAATTCTATACTCTTGTGCCTGTGTGCATTACATTCTATGTTTACAGCCACGGGAAAAGATGCTATATGGCAGGGTTCAAGCTCCACATGAACCGCAAGAGAGGTTACTCTGCCTCCGAGCCCCATGGCGCCTATACCAAGCTTGTTTATTCTCTCAAATAGTTCGCTCTCTATAGAGCCCAACCTTTCGTCAGGATTTTTTGAACCAATAGGCCTTAGAAGTGCCCTTTTCGCCAAAAAGGCCACTCTCTCAAAATTGCCGCCTATTCCCACTCCTATGATGGTAGGCGGACAAGGATTTGGACCCGCCTTTCTAACAGTCTCAACCACAAAATCCATAGCACCCTCAAGACCTGCTGAAGGAGCGAACATCTTTAAGGCGCTCATGTTCTCTGCTCCGCCTCCCTTTGGCATAACTACTATTTTTACCTTGTCGCCAGGTATAAATTTTATGTGGACGATTGCCGGCGTATTCGTGCCCAAATTCTTCCTGGTAAACGGGTCACAAGTTGATTTTCTCAAGTACCCCTCAGTATAACCTTTCTCAACGCCTCTATTGATAGCCTCGTATATATCGCCGTCAACAAGATGTACATCCTGACCAAGAAACAGAAATATCACAGCAAGACCAGTATCTTGGCATATTCCAAGCTTCTCTTCCGATGCCAATTTATGGTTTTCTTTAAACTCTAAAAATATCTTTTTTGCCACCTCAGACTCTTCTTTTTCAAGTGCAATATCAAAAGCCTTTTTTACATCTTCGGGTGCGTTATAATTTGCGTCCATAACCATCTTTCTTACAGCGTCTTCTATTATCTCAACGGATAAACTCCTCATGTTTTCCTCCTAAATAAAATATTACTGCTTCACAAGATAAAATTATATAATAATAATACTCTAAGGGTTGCGTTTGTCCAACCTTCCAATCACATCTCTTGCGACCTCAAGACCGTTTTTCATGGCCTTTACGACCACAGAAGGACCACTAACGGCATCGCCGCATGAAAGAATTTTGTCCTCATACTCTCCTCCAAAATCGTGCGGCAAAAGGCCTCTTTCCAAATGAATATCACAACCCATTAAGACTTCAGAATCAACCTCCTGACCTATCGCCGAGACCAAAACATCGCCTTCTATAAAGTGTTCACTGCCTTCAATGATTTCAAAGCTCGGTCTACCGCTGCTATCTGGCGCTCCCAATCTTGCCTGAAGGGCTTCAATGCCCTTGAATTTACCATTTTCAAGAATAGCTCTCTTTGGGACTTCAAAAAATTTGAAGTTTACTCCCTCCTCCTCAGCCTCTTCTATCTCCTTGGGCAGAGCTGGCATCTGTTCTTTTCCTCTTCTGTAGACAATGGTTGGAAAAAGGTCTTCCCTTATCGATATCCTGCCCACATCTATAGCGGTATTTCCGCCACCGATAATAAGAATTTTTAAAGTTCTATCGAATATTTTTTTTCTGAACATATAGTTCTCAATAAATTCTATTGCTGAGTATGCGAAAAAATCATCCTCTTCATTTGACGGCAGCCTCAAGGACCAGCACTTGCTTGCTCCAACTGCAAGAATAACATAATCATATATATTGAAAAACTCTGTGAGAGTTATATCCTTTCCAACTGTGATATTATTTTTTATCTTTGCACCATGAGATAGTATGTACACTATCTCCCTGTCTAAAACTTCCCTGGCCAGCCTATAAGGAGGAATGCATGCCCTTGCAAGACCGCCAATCACAGGCCTGGACTCATAGATATCTACTTCTACGCCATATCTTGAAAGCTCATAGGCTGCGCTCAATCCAGCAATACCACCACCTATTATTGCAACTTTCCCTTTTATCTTATCCTTGTCAGTTACCATTTTCATCTGATATTCGCCGTAATCAGATATAAATCTGTGAATAGCCCCTATTGCAATTGGCCTTCCAGTCTTGTTTAGCACGCAGCTCCCCTCACATTGAAAGCCATAAGGACAAACTCTGGCACAGGTTGCGCTAAACGGATTAATTTCTAGTATTTCAGAAAGGGCCTCGTTAAACTTTTTCTCTCTGGCAAGTTTTATAAATCTAGGGATATCAAGCCCTGCAGGGCAACCCTTTATACAGCTTGGCTTTTTACACTGCAAGCATCTGTTTGCCTCATATTCCAATTCTTTTTCACTAAGTCCCAATGATATTTCGTTATAATTACAGATCCTATCCTCTGCTGAGAGCTCTCTTAGCTTTACTCTTTCTTGAATAGGCATAATTCCTCCATAAAATATGAAATTTTATATAGATTATTTTAAATATAATTCACAACATTTTATATCTTAAAAAGATAATAAAAAAGAGGGTGAAGCTGTTCCTCACCCTCACACAAAACAGAAAAAACTGCATCCTTCACCAGTTATGATTCTTCGTTCATAAACATCTTTCTTAATTCAAGTATGGCCTTACCAGGATTTAGCTCCTTGGGGCAAACCTCCATACAATTGAATATGGTATGACATCCATATATGCCGTCCTTATCAGCAAGGGTTTCAAATCTCTCATTTTTGCCTTCATCTCTGGAATCTAACATAAACCTGCAGGCATACAGAAGCGATTGCGGACCAAGAAAAGTTTTATTTTTCCAGAATGTAGGACAGGCTGCAATACAAGAGCCACAGACTATACATTCATAGAGGCCATCAAGCTTTGCCCTGTCGTCAATAGACTGGTATCTTTCTTTGTCAGATTCTGGATCTTTCTTACAAACCAGCCAGGGCATTACCGCCCTAACCTTTTCATCAAGCAAGCTATGATCTACAACAAGGTCTCTAATCACGGGAAATCCCCTAAGAGGCTCAATCACAAGATCAAAGCTGTCCAGAAATTTCATCTGAGTCTCACAAGCAAGAATACTTCTACCATTAACAGTCACTGCACAAGAGCCGCAGATACCCTGCCCACAGGAATACCTAAAAGTCAAGGTATCATCAAGATTGTTCTTGATATACCTAAAAACGTCGAGCAGTGTCCAGTGACTTTCGGTAACCTCTACTTCATACTTACTCGTAGAAGTCTTATTCGAATCTGGATCATATCTGAAAATTGTAAGTTTATATAAATTGCCCACGACTACCTCCTAATACTTTCTCTCTTCAGGCACAAATCTAGAAAGATTGACATCTTTGTAGTCAAATCTGAAACCAGACTTATCTCTGAAGTATAAAGTATGTTTAAGCCAATTTTCATCATCCCTCTTTGGAAAATCACGTCTTGCCTGAGCGCCTCTTGATTCTGTTCTGCTCAAGGCGCCATAAGTAACTGCTTCTGCTGCAGCTATCAAATGTCTTAGCTCCATTGCTTCCATTAATGTAGTATTGTAAGCAAGAGTCTTATCGCTGATATACATCTGAGACATCTTGTTGTGCATATCGCCGATTACAGATACCATTTTTGAAAGTCCTTTTTCTTCTCTGAACACAGCAACATAATTTTGCATGCCTGTTTGCAATTCATTTCTTATCTCTTCAGGCTTTATAGAGCCTTTTTGATTCAATATAAAACCTATTTCCTCACTTGCCATCTTTGCACTGTCCTCTTCAAGGGGCAGATGCTCAAGGTTAGGAAAGTCTTTAACGATAGCTATCCCACAACGCCTACCAAATACCGACGCATCCAGAGTAGAGTTGCAACCCAGTCTATTTGCACCGTGAACGCTCACGCAAGCACATTCGCCTGCAGCGTATAATCCAGAAAATATCTGACTCTTGCCGTCAAACAGAACTCTCCCATCAACGTCTGTAGGAATGCCGCCCATAGAATAATGTGCAGTAGGAACTATTGGTATTGGCTCCTGTATAGGATCAACTCCTGCGAACTTTATAGATATCTCCCTTATTTGAGGGAGCCTTGTGTTTATTATCTCGGCTCCAAGGTGTCTAATATCCAAATGTATATATGGTCCACCCTTAATTCCTCTTCCTGCCTCTATTTCGCTCGTTATAGCTCTACTTACGATATCTCTTGGAGCAAGCTCCATCTTTGCAGGGGCATAGTCTTTCATAAACCTCTCGCCCAAATCGTTTATGAGAAAACCTCCCTCACCCCTGCAACCCTCTGTCATCAATATGCCTCTATCGAACAGGCCTGTTGGGTGAAATTGGAAAAACTCCATATCTTCAAGGGGTACACCTGCTCTCAGAGCCATATACTGGCCATCGGCAGTGTATGAATAAGATGTGGCAGTAATCTTCCATGCTCTACCATATCCGCCAGTAGCAATAAGCGTTCCCTTCGCTTTAAACGCGTGCAGACCGCCGTTTTTTGTATCCCAGGTAACTACTCCAGCACACTTTGGTCCATCAGTAATAAGGCTAACTGCAAACATCTCGGTGTAAAATCTTACTCCCAGCTCCATTGCCTTCTGCCAAAGTGTGTGAAGGAGCACGTGACCAGTTCTATCTGCTGCATAACATGCCCTTAGAACAGGTCCTCCTCTTCCAAAATCTTTTACATGACCGCCAAATTTTCTCTGAGCAATAAGCCCATCAGGAGTCCTTGAAAATGGAGCCCCCATATGCTCATATTCTCTAACAACAGTAATAGCATCCTTTACCAATATTTCAGCCGCATCTTGATCGGCCAAAAAGTCAGATCCTTTTACGGTGTCAAACATATGCCATTCCCAGTGGTCTTCTTCCAAACTCCCCAGGCTCGCTGCAATGCCGCCCTGTGCAGCAGTGGAGTGAGATCTTTGAGGCATAGAAAGCTTTGTCATGCATGCAGTATCAAGGCCAGCGCTCTTACATTTTATGGCAGCCCAAAGGCCAGCAAGTCCTGCGCCAATTATAATGACATCGTGCTTGTGAACATTTCTTAATGGTACATCTACCACATTTTCAGTTAAAATTTTTGGATCTTCCACTTCAAGCTCCTTTCAACTCTCAAAATTAATAATTAAAAAGTAACCTCTGCGATTCTAAAAGCAGCAAAAAACATAACCAAGAAAAGTACTATATATACCATATTTAGAAAGGTATTAAGAGTTGGTTTTTTAATATATTCCCTTGTAATGGTAACCATACCAATGTATAGATGTATACACACAAAAGCAGCAAAGGCTACATGAACAGGGAAAAATAGCGCAAATTTAAAAACATGCAATACAAGTAAAATTATAAGTGCAACAGCACTAATGCGTTGCCAAAACCATATATTTTTCGCGTTCGTACGCATAAGTGAACGAGTATAATTCACATCGACCTCCTAACCAAATATTAATGACTGTGCTATTTTTGCCATAAAAGCAATAATAGTTATGCCAATTACCCAATAAGACCAGCCAACCTGCCTTTCTTTGATAGCAAGCGCTGGCTTAAACTCAAAAGCAATGATTCTTATTCCGTTCATAACGTGAAAAACTGCAATAAAGGCTACGCCTGGATTGATTATCACTTTAAGGCTCTCATGAAAAGCGTGCATAGATTCAAAAAATGGTATCAGAGATGGCTCAGCAAACTTTATCCCGTATAGATAGAATATGTGAAACAAAAAATAAAGTCCAAGCAACAAACCTGTGATCCTATGAACATAAAAGAGCAAACTTCCTGAAAATATCTTGTATGGCTTTAATTCTGGCACATCTTTTAACATAACGCCTCCTAACTAAGTCCTAATAACCTGCGCGCATTTAGCTCAACATCGATGGGCAAAATTGCAAACCTTGCCACACCAGATTTCATAGCCGCCTTTGCTACTGCTGCTGCTACGCGCGGATATATTTCAAGATCCAATGGAGATGGAACTATATAATCAGGTGAAAGTTTGCTATCATCTACAAAGTCTGCAATTGCAACTGCCGCTGCTACGTTCATGTCATCGTTTATAACCCTTGCCCTTACATCAAGAACACCCCTAAACAAGCCTGGAAAACCTAAAACGTTATTTATCTGATTTGGAAAGTCAGATCTGCCTGTGGCTACCACTGCTGCTCCCGCTTCCTTTGCAGCATTTGGATTGATTTCAGGATCTGGGTTTGCACATGCAAAAATTATAGGATCCTTTGCCATAGACTTTACCATCTTTTGATTAACCACGTCCCTTGCAGAAACTCCTACGAATACATCTGAACCTTTCATTGCATCTGCAAGAGTCCCTTTTTCCATCTCAGAATTTGTAATTTGCGCAATCTCATCCTTATATGGATTCATCCCCTGCGGTCTTCCGCTATATATAGCGCCCTTTGTATCACAGAGTATTACGTTTTTTACCCCCATGTGAATTAGAAGCTTTGCTATAGAAATTCCTGCTGCGCCAGCACCATTTATTACTACCTTTATCTCTTCGATCTTTTTCCCGACAATCTTTAGAGCATTGTATAGGCCGGCCAGGGTAATTATCGCCGTTCCATGCTGATCGTCGTGAAATACTGGAATAGATAGCTCTTCTCTGAGAACCTTTTCTATCTCAAAACATCTGGGAGCGCTGATGTCTTCCAGATTTACACCCCCAAAAACAGGCTCTAAGAGCTTAACAGTCTCGATTATCTTGTCTGTATCCTTTGTGTTCAAACAAATTGGAAAGGCATCAACCCCTCCAAATTTTTTGAACAGGACGGCCTTCCCCTCCATAACAGGAAGAGATGCCAGAGCCCCAAGGTTTCCCAGACCCAAAATTGCGCTTCCATCAGTAACAACGGCTACCATATTCCACTTTGAGGTATAATAGTATGCCATCTCTGGATCGAATGCGATTTCCTTTACAGGCTCAGCTACCCCAGGGCTATAAGCCAAAGAAAGATCGTGAGCATTTTCAACAACTGATTTACTCTCCACACTTATTTTGCCTTTAGTCTTTCTGTGAAAAATTAACGCTTCTTCTTTTAAAGACAATTCAATTCCTCCCTAAAATCATTTTTTCTTCGTCAATAAAAATCTACATCTACAATCAGACTAAAAAGCGCGTCAACAAATTCAAACGTCTCTCTACATACAAGTATAGCAAAAAAGAAAAACCAAAAAACACCACCTTTCACCTAACAAAAAAATTGTAAATTTAAAAAAATATTTTAGGCCCCCTAAATTAAATAAAACTGATCATTATAATTTAAAATATTTTAAAAATTTTATATTTAAATTTCCATCAAAATTAATTTGTTCAAAAAAATACCTACAGTTTAAAATTGTATAATAATAAGTTTTTGAAGTAAAATAAAAGTTATTTATATTTATCTATACAAAAGTTTTATATTAACTTAAATTTTTGTTTTATGATATATAAAATCAGGTTGCAAATTCACTACTAAGTGAGGTGTATGTTATGTTAATAAATTCAAGCACAAAGATTACAATCCTTGTTGACAACATAATTCTTTCATCTAGTCCAGCTAACCTTCTTGCAGAACATGGATTTAGTGCTTTAATCGAAACTGATAGAGAAACCTTCTTGTACGACACAGGTTCTAGCGGACTTGCCCTTCTAAACAACGCCCACAGATTAAAAAAGGATTTAAAAGAAGTCGATGCAATAATTCTCTCCCACAATCACAGCGACCATACAGGAGGGCTGCTTACCCTCCTTGACTATCTAAGAAAAGATATAAAAATTTATGCCCATAAGAGTATTTTTAAAAAAACCTTTTCTTCAAAGACAAAAAAGACTACTTTTATAGGAATGCCCTTTGCTAAAGATATGCTTGAGTCTCTTGGCGCAGACTTCGTATTCTTAGAATCCCCAACTAAAATTAAAGAGAATATCTTGCTATCCTATCAAATTGACGCCTCAAATAACTTTGAAATAACCGATCAAAAACTTTTAAAGCTTGATACAAACACCCATCTTGTGCCAGATACATTTGAGGAAGACATGAGCATTTACTTCAAAAGCAACGATAAGTTATCTGTACTGACAGGATGTGCTCACAAGGGGGTAATAAATATTATTGAACAGGGAAAAAGGTTAACAGAGTGTAAGAAATTGGATGCCGTTATTGGAGGCTCTCACCTTGGATCAGCATCGAAAGAACAACAAGACCAGACGATTGATGCCTTGAAAATCTTAGATCCAGAAAGAGTTGGCTTTGTGCACTGCACAGGACTTCAGATGATTTCAAGGTGTGCAAACGAACTAAAAGAGAAGTTTGTATTTTCAGGCGTTGGTTCAACTTTCGAGGTGTAAGATATGTTAAACGATAACTATAAGAAAGCAGCTGACATTATTCGAGAGGGAGAGGCAGTCGTATTCTCTGGTGCAGGTATTTCCACAGATTCTGGGATACCAGATTTTAGATCTCCCACAGGGCTGTGGAATCAAGCAAATTTTATCTCGCTTGCCTCTATAGACGCGCTATACGAGAGAAGAAGCGAATTTATAGATTTCTACAGAAAAAGGCTTTCAAAGATAAAGCTTGCAAGCCCAAATAGATCGCACGAGATAGTCGCCAAACTTGAAGAAATGGGGCTTGTAACGAACGTAATAACCCAGAACATTGACAGGCTGCACCATAAAGCAGGATCGAAAAAGATTATTGAAATACACGGCAATTTAGATGAAGCCTATTGCAGAACATGCAAGTCTATATTTCCATCGAGCATTTTAGACGCGGTAGAAATGTGTCCAAATTGCGGTGGAGCAATTGGGCCAAATATTGTCCTATTTGGTGAGGCTATGCCTGACTGTTTCAACGATGCAATTGAAATTATTAAACAGGCTAAAACTTGTATTGTTGTAGGTTCAAGCCTAAGCGTTTATCCAGCTGCAGCTATCCCAGAAACTGCATTAAAGTTCAATGAAAAGTTAATCATAATTAACAAAACGC
>JAJXTU010000090.1 GCA_021783475.1 bacterium | reverse complement strand
AACTTTTGTCTTTATAATATCAATATTTTTTATTAGTTTACTGTTTTATTTTTACTACCTTATTAATTTGAAATTTTTGCCATATTCTTCTGATCCAGCCAACACCTTCCTTGAAGCATGGGATATGTTAAAAGGGAATATCTTTCTAAAAGGTTGGCATCTGCCTCAAGATAACTTTTTATTTGAAGACAATATATTTTATTTGATAGCGTTACGCATATTTGGATTCAAACAATATATATTTGCAATTGTACCAGCTTTGATTTATTCGCTTACCGTTTTCACTTCTTCTTATTTTATATTTTATAAATTAAAGCAAAAGAGAAATTTTAACATGCTTGGTTTGCTTTTAGGCTTTATAATTATTTCTCTTCCTCAAAGCTCTTTATTTTTAACTATTGTTAGCCAGTCACCTATTCATATAGTAACCATATTGTATTTATTACTTATCGTCATCTTTATAGACAAATATCTTAACCCAGGTTTATCGACTTTAAATAAAAATAAAGATATCGCTTTCATTACAGGCATAGTTATATTAGAATCCGCATCTTTTATCAGCGACCCCCTATCTTTATATTTGGGTATAGTACCAATAATACTTTGGTCAGCTCTTTCATATATGAAAAGCTATAAAAATAAAGATTCAAATCAAAATAATAAAAGATTTCTTTTCATAATAATAGCTTCTATGCTCTCAATAGTTATAGAAATAATCTTTATACATTTTTGGTCCAAATATGCAGTTTTGGTTAAGCCAAACATTTCTTTCGCCACCTATGATCAATTATTGAATAACATAAAATTACTTGTAGAAGGTTTGTTTTCGATATTAGGAGCAAATTTTTTTGGTTTAACTTTACGCAAGATTATCACCTTTTTTACTCTAATTAGACTTGCCATATTTATTTCTATTTTTTATTTTGTTATTTCTACATTTAAGGAATTCGTAAGAACCAAGAAGTACAATATAAATCATCTCCTTTCCATTATGAGCATCTTTACAGTGCTTGCATATTTATTTAGCAATCAACCAGTAGGTTTACTTACCTCAAGATATTTGACCCCATTTATGATATTTGGAACAATAATATTTGGCACTGAATTAAATGTTGATAAATTAAGTTCTAAGCTGCCCATGTCAAAGCCAATATTAATTTCTATATCCTTTTTATTAATCGTGATATATATTTCAACCACTTTTAGTATAGTTAAAGATATAAAACCAAATAAAACATATTATCAACTCGCCTCTTATTTAGAAAAAAATAATCTTCAGTATGGGTATGGAAGTTACTGGGATTCATCTATCATAACTGTAGCCACAGAAAATAAGATTAAGATTAGGTCTGTTGCATGGGATGGATTCCAGATATCTCCTTATAATTGGCTTTCTAAAAAAGATTGGTACACAGATCTTAACGAGCTATCAAAACCGTTTTTTATTCTTTTCGATGATTCCAATCACCTTGGGGTTAACTTAGATAATTGTGTCAAATCCTTTGGCAATCCCAGCGAAGTTTTGAAATTTCAAAAGTTCACAATATTAAAATACGATAACATAGATGAAGTAAGATATTTTAAGTTAGGGGTGTTTTCTAAGCTATATAATTCAGCAGAAAGCTATCTTAAACAAAACAAAAACTCCTCTAACCTCTACCCACAATACCTTGAAGAGAATGGATATCTTGACAAATATTTTGGACATGGACAGGATTCAAATTTTAATTGGACTGACAATGGCGGTTGGATTGGAAAGTGGCCCTGCCCTGATGGAAAGGGCGAGTGTTTTGGAATAGGGCTTGTAGGTGATATCAATACTCTAAAGCCGATAATCGAAAAATACAAACCTCAATCTCTTCAAATATTCTTCCCATACCCGAAGGTGTATGATGAAAGATCTAAAAATTTAACCGGGCAGATTGTAATGATCTTTAAGGATCCAAAATGAAATAGAATATATTACAAGGCAATAACATAACTATTAAGCTATATCATAGTTATGTTATCTAAATAATTCTACTTTTACCAATCCAATGCCAAGCTCTCTTGTGTCCTCATTTATCCCCAGTGCCTTTGGGGAGACTGCATTGAGCATCTTTATAGTTAGAATATTTTCTCTTTTTGCATAGTTTGAAATGTCAAGCTTTAGCTCATCGTATTCCACATTATATGTTTTCTTATCGAGCAATTTATCGTTCAGATAGAACTCAAAAGTTTGAGAGTAACTATTTCTTGTCAATATATTAAAATAAAGCTTCATAAACTTTGGCTTTTCGGCAGTTTCAGCTAAATTAAATGCAATAGCCGCTTCTTTGCCAGAGCTCCATGTGCCCCATGGCTCAACGCCACAAAAGCCCTTAGCAATAAACCTACCAGAATTGCCGCCTGATGAAAAGTCTATAGAAAATGGGATGGCAGAGATCTCACTTAGCTTTCTCACAAAATCTAAATATATCTTTTTTCCTTCATCGTAAATTACCCTATCAAGCCTTGTAATATTCTCCAAGGCATCTCTTACTTCAGGAGTAATCTCTTCTCTTTCTATCTTCTTAAAACCCCACTTATTCATATTTTCACTGGTAACATTAGTTCTTACAATACCAGGATAATCCTTGCCCAATACATAAAAGAGAGCCCTTGTAGACCTCTCAAAGTCTTCCTGTAAGCCTATAAATGTAAACTCCTTTAACCTCTCCCTTACTTTTCCTCTTACTTCATCTTCAATAAATCTACCTATCTCATCTTTATTTTTAAGACTTTTGTATCTTTCCTTCCATTCTTTCCAAGCTCCAAAACCAATGACGTATCTAGTAATTTCGTTAAAAAAGTGCATTTTTTCGATAACATCTTGATCTGTAAAGAATTCTTTAATATTTAGTTTGTTAGCTATTAGTAACTCATCTAAAGATTTAACTTTTGTATCCTGAGATTGCCAATAATAGTAAGTTGAAATCAATCTTTTTACAGGATCTCTTAAAAATGTAAATAATCTCTTATTTTGCTGCATTATTAATAACATTATTTCATCATAATCAAAATGTCCAAACAATAGGTTATATCTATATACCCAAGAAGGAGGCTTGGAGCTCAAACGTATAAAAGGAGGTGTAATATATCTTTCTCCAAAAGCCCTAACGAGCATTGAATACAAAGATGTGCCTGCAGCTTTTGGTATGTGAATAAAAATATCTACTGGTTTGTAAACCATATCTACTGGATGAATTAAGCTAAACGGTTCTGTACCTTCTAAATACGCCCTATTAAACTCATCTGACTCTAAAATGAAATTCAGAACTTCACACAAACGACCATCAGCGATCATCTTAGAGCAATACTCTACCGCATCTGGTTCTGGCAACCTTCTTAGCAGTGCAGTATAAATATCTTTAACCATCTTTTCCTCTGAATAAGTTTTGTTAGAAAATAATTTTTTTATATTTTTTAGCAATATCACACAGCCCTTTCTAAAATCTTAAAATTTAATTACCCAAAATATATTAGCTATTATATTAAAGTTTTCTAAGAAAATACAATCTATCAACAAAAACTCTTTGATTTTTTAACTTTACAAATAAAATTAATTTGTTAAAATCATTCTTATGGAAAATAAAAATAATCCAAAAATTGCTGTGGTTGTGCCCTGTTATAATGAAGAGGAAGTCTTACCTGAAACCATAGAGGTTCTATCAGTATTTATATTAGACCTCATGAATAGAAACATAGTATCAGAAAGAAGCTTTTTAATATTTATAGATGATGGAAGCAAAGATAAGACATGGAATATTATAGAAACTGCCGCAAAGAAGAGTAACAATATAAAGGGGATAAAGCTTTCTCGTAATTTTGGACACCAATTTGCACTTCTTGCTGGGATGGAAAGAATAAAAGATGATTGCGATATTGCACTTACAATTGATGCAGATTTACAAGATGAGATTAGCGTGGTTGAAAAAGGCATAGAGAAGATGGTAAACGATGGTTGTGACATAATATATTTTGCAAGAAGAGAAAGAAAGACCGATAGTCTTTTCAAGAAAGTCACAGCAATATTGTTTTACAAGATTATGATTCTATTAGGCGTTGATATTGTCTACAACCACGCTGATTTTAGATTAGTAACAAAGCGTATATTACAAGAATTAATATCTTTTAAAGAAGTTAATCTCTTTTTAAGAGCGATGCTTCCTATAATGGGTTTTAAATCAGAAATAATCTACTACGACAGGAAAGAGCGCTTAGCTGGAGTGTCTAAGTATCCTTTTAGAAAGATGTTAGCCTTTGCCTGGGAAGGCATAACATCTTTTAGTGTTGCTCCGTTAAGGTTTATTACGATATTAGGCTTTGCTGTTTTTTTTTTCAGTATCATAATGGGATTTTATACCTTATTTGAAAAGTTTTTTGGACATGGAGTAGTGCCTGGTTGGGCTTCTGTGGTTATCCCTATATATGTATTAGGTGGGATAATGATTTTTTCTTTAGGAATAGTAGGGGAATATATAGGTAAAATTTATAAAGAAGTAAAGAGAAGACCAAGATATATAGTTGAAAAAGAAGTATGATGAATACAACAACAAAAATAACTTTTAATTTATCCATATTTAGCAAATATCTATTCGTAGGGGTTATCAATACAATCGTAGGCTATGGAATTATATTCTCCCTAATGCACATCGGCACATCTCCAGAGATTAGCAACCTTATAGGCTATGTAATAGGTATATGTATATCTTATATTTTAAATAAGCTTTATACTTTCAAAACAAAGTCTCATCCAAAAAAAGAGTTTCCAAAGTTTGCAGCATCTCTTTTTCTTGCTTATTGCTTAAATTTCTTGACTCTAATTTTATGTGTGAGATTGCTTTACATTAATGCTTATATATCGCAAATCATAAGCGGTATCGTCTATACTCTTAGCGGCTTTTTGTTTGCGAAATATTTTGCTTTTAGGGAGAGTAAAATGTTATGAAAAAGTACTACCCATTAGTACTATATTTAGTTTTAGCCATAATTTTTTATGGACTGCCATTAGGATTTGATTTTGTAAATAATATTCTTATTAGCGGTGATCCTGCATTTTATTTATGGAGTTTAAAATGGTGGCCCTATGCTATATCTCACAGTATCAATCCGTTTCTAACTAAAGCATTTTGGGCACCATTTGGTCAAAATATTGCCTGGACTACATCCTGCCCAAGCATAGCAATTCTGATGTGGCCTATTACCAACTTATTTGGTCCAATTTTTTCTTATAATTTAACGACTATAACATCCCTTGCTTTAGGTTCTTTTGGGGTATATCTAATATGCAAAAGTTTTGACTTAAAAGATTATAGTGCTATATTTGGGGGTCTTATTTTCTTCTTCTCATCTTATGAGTGGGGACAATTGTCAGGTCACTTAAATTTAGATATAATTTTTGCCATACCTTTTCTTATTTACATATTCATACTAAGGTTCAAAAATCTGATCAGCATTAAAAGATATCTGTTATTTTTTAGCATACTGCTTGCTTTTCAGTTTGGAATATCAAATGAAATTTATGCAACTTTTGTAGTATTTGGATTCATTTCTCTTCTTATTTTATTTTTTATGTTTATAAATGATAAGTCATACAAACAAAAAATAATTAAAATCTCAATTGAGTCATTTTTGGCAGTTTTATTAAGCGTGATTTTGTTATCTCCTTATCTTTACTACATATTCTATGGATATGTAAAAGAGCCGCTGCAAAACATATCTTTTTATTCAGCAGATCCTTTAAATTTTCTCATACCTACACCAATAACGCTATTTTTTGGCCAGATGTTTGCTCCAATCAGCACAAAATTTGCAGGAAACTTTTCTGAGGAGGGAGCATATTTAGGACTACCATTAATATTTATAATTGTAACTTTTGCTATTAGTTTATGTAGAAAAAATAAACTATATTTTTATCTCTTATTGTTGTTTATAGCGATATCTATTTTTAGCTTCGGTCCGTATCTTAGATTATTAAGTCATCAAATAATGCCGATGCCCTGGTATATATTTTCAAAGCTACCGCTCATAAATCAGGCACTGCCTACAAGATTTACACTTTATATCGATATTATTGCATCAATTATATGTGCACTGTGGCTTGAAAAGACAAGTTACAATAAAAAATTAAAAATTATAATAGTTTTTTTAGCAATATTATTTCTGATACCGAATCTAAATATGTATAAAGGCACTGATATAAAATATCCTGAATTTATTACATCGAGAACATATAAAAATTATATTAACAAAGGTGAGAATATTATAGTTTTTCCTACATATAACCAAGGAGGATTTCAAGGAGATCTTTGGCAGCAAAAAACTGATTTTTATTTTAATCTTTCTCAAGGAATAATTGGGCCAGTTCCAGAGAAATTAAAGCTTGATAGCAATGCTTCATGGGCTAATC